>NZ_JBEOUK010000004.1:30407-301322 GCF_040304045.1 Kitasatospora sp. NPDC094016 | reverse complement strand
ACCGCCCGGGTCCGCATCCCCGCCGCGTCCGAACCCGCCTCCGGCTCCGACAGGCAGTACGAGAACATCCCCTCACCCCGCGCCAGCGCCCCCAGATACCTCGCCTTCAACTCCGGCGAACCCGACAACTGCACCGGCAACGACCCCAGCTTGTTCACCGCCGGAATCAACGAGGACGACGCACACACCCGCGCCACCTCCTCGATCACGATCACCGTCGCCAGCGCGTCCGCCCCCGCACCACCGAACTCCTCCGGCACGTGCACCGCATGCAGATCACTCCCCCGCAACGCGTCCAACGCCTCCTGCGGGAACCGCCCCTGCTCGTCCACCTCCGCCGCGAACGGAGCGATCTTCGCCTCGGCCAGCGAACGCACCGCCTCACGGAGCATCTCGTGCTCCTCGGAGATACGGAAGAGATCGAAGTCAGCCGCCCCTGCGCTGCCCGCCATGATGCCCGCCTCGTCCAGTGATCGAAGTCGATCCGGTGTTAACTACCGTTCAGTAGAGATCCTAGGGCTCCGACCTGCGGCTGCCTAGCGTCCCCGGTGTACAGGCGATCGAGGCCGGATCCGTCGGGGCGGATAGCATCAGAGGCACCCGTACAGGTCGAGTCCGCACAAAGGGGAACCCGTGACCCTCCGCATCTCCGTGATCGGCACCGGCTACCTCGGCGCCACGCACGCGGCCGCGATGGCCGAGTTCGGCTTCGAGGTGCTGGGCCTGGACATCGACCCCGACAAGATCGCCACGCTGACCGCCGGCCGCGTCCCGATGTACGAGCCGGGGCTGTCCGAGCTGCTGCTCAAGCACGTCGCCGGGCACGAGGGTTCGACCGGCCGGCTGCGCTTCACCAGCTCCGTCCAGGAGGCCGCGGAGTTCGGCGACGTGCACTTCGTCTGCGTCAACACCCCGCAACGCAAGGGCGAGTTCGCCGCCGACATGTCGTACGTCGACGCCGCGATCGACGGCCTCGCCCCCTACCTGACCCGCCCGGTCCTGGTGGTCGGCAAGTCCACCGTGCCGGTCGGCTCGGCGAGCCGGCTCGCCGAGCGGCTGGCCGCGCTGGCACCCGTCGGCGCGGGCGCCGAACTCGCCTGGAACCCGGAGTTCCTGCGCGAGGGCTTCGCCGTCCAGGACACCCTGCGCCCGGACCGGATCGTCGTCGGCGCCCACAGCGAGCGCGCCGAGCGGCTGCTGCGCGAGGTGTACGCCGAGCCGATCGCGGCCGGGGTGCCGTTCCTGGTCACCGACTACGCGACCGCCGAGCTGGTGAAGGCCGCCGCCAACTCCTTCCTGGCCACCAAGATCTCCTTCATCAACGCGATGGCCGAGGTCTGCGAGGCGGCCGGCGCCGACGTCACGCTGCTCTCCACCGCGCTCGGGCACGACGAGCGGATCGGCCGCAAGTTCCTCAACTCCGGCCTGGGCTTCGGCGGCGGCTGCCTGCCCAAGGACATCCGGGCGTTCATGGCCCGGGCCGGCGAACTCGGCGCCGACCAGGCACTGACCTTCCTGCGCGAGGTCGACTCGATCAACATGCGCCGCCGCTCCCGGATGGTGGAGCTGGCCCGCGAGCAGTGCGGCGGCGGCTTCCTGGGCCGCCGGGTGGCCGTCCTCGGCGCCGCGTTCAAGCCCAACTCGGACGACATCCGGGACTCCCCCGCGCTCAACGTCGCCGCCCAGATCCAACTCCAGGGCGCCCAGGTCACCGTCTACGACCCGAAGGCCGTCGACAACGCCCGCAAGATGTTCCCCTCGCTCGCCTACGCCGACTCGGCCCTGGAGGCCGCCGAGGGCGCCCACGTCGTCCTGCACCTCACCGAGTGGGCCGAGTTCCGCGAGCTGGACCCGGCCGACCTCGGCGCCGTGGTCGCCGAACGCCGCCTCCTCGACGGCCGCAACGTCCTGGACGCCGACGCCTGGCGCGCCGCCGGCTGGACCTACCGCGCCCTCGGCCGCCCCAGCTGACGCCTGCCGACACTTCCCGCGCCCGCCCCCGGACCCCTGGGGGCGGGCGCGTCTGGAATTCCACCCTTCGTTCTGAAGTTACGCCTCCCGTTCGACCGACCTGGAGCACGCGATGACGACAGAGTTCTACCGGCGAGAGCCGACGCCGCGCACCGCCTGGCGACAGGCCGTCCTCATGGGCCGTAACGCCCGCACGTACAAGTTCGCGCTGGGATCCGCCCTGCTGGAGTGCGCGGCCGCCGGACGCACCGAGGTGCCGCTGCACGAACTGGCCGAGCCGTACTCCATGGCTCTGGTCACCCGGTTGCGCGACGCCCCTCAGGCCCCGGCCATGGGCGGGGACGACGACTTCCTCGCCGTCTCCGCGCAGGAGACCGACGAGTGCCTGGCCGCCGGACGCCCCACCGAGCGACTCCTCCAAGCCGCCTGCAAGTCGATGCCGGACATGGTCATGGACCGGTTCCACAACCTCGCGGGCGGCACCGAGGTCGCGCACCGCTTCTACGAGTTGTCCGGCCGGGGACGGGACCGCGTCGTCCTGCTCACTCCCGCCCTCCAGCAGATCGCCGCGTCGGAACAGGCCGCCGGACTGCGGGCGGAGTTGGCGGCACGCTGGAGCATCGTGGAGTCCGCCTTCGCCCTGGGCATCGGCCGTGGCCTGCTCGCCGACGAACTCTCGGTGGATGTGGAGCGGTGGCTCCTGATGGATCGGCGCCGTCGACGCCCCGTCACCGGGGTCGCCGACGCCCTGATCGGCTTCCAGCACGGGCGCTGCCTGATCTGCGACGAACCCATCACCGCTGAGGACAAGGTCGCCGTCGACCACGTCTTCCCGTTCTCGCTGATGAAGCGCTTCGATTTCGAGCCGGGCGGGCCACAACCGGACCTGGACCGCCCATGGAACCTCTCGCCTACCCACGAGGCGTGCAACAGCGCCAAGAGCGACCGCCTGCCGACCCTGAAGGAACTCGACCGACTGGCCAGTCGCAACGAGGCCGTCATGAACTCCCCGGTCCGGCTGAAGGACAACCTGCGGGCGAGCCTCAACCACGCGAAGCTCGGCTCGCGCTCGCCGGGCAGCCGCTGGCCCGCCTTCATCCGCCAGGTGCAGGCGCACTTCGACTGACCCCTCCGTACGGGGCTCGCGGGAATCCGGCGCCCGTGGCCGTCGTTGGCACCGGCATGACGAGCTACGGCGACGACGCGACGGTTCGCGAGATCCTCACCGGCACCGGCGACACCTGGGCGGTGGTGGGCCTGTCCAACAACACCGCCCGGGCCGCCTACGGGGTGGCCGGGGTGCTCCAGCGGTACGGCAAGCGCGTCGTGCCGGTGCACCCGAAGGCCGAGACGGTCCTCGGCGAGCCCGGCTACGCCTCGCTCGCCGCGATCCCGTTCCCGGTCGACGTGGTGGACGTGTTCGTGAACAGCGCGCTGGCCGGGGAGGTGGCCGACCAGGCGGTGGTGGCCGGGGCGAGGGCCGTCTGGTTCCAGCTGGGTGTGGTCGACGAGGCCGCGTACGCGCGGACCAGGACGGCCGGGCTCGCCATGGTGATGGACAGGTGCCCGGCCATCGAGATCCCGCGGCTGGGCTGACCTCAGCCCTGCGCGCCGTCCAGCTGCGCGATGGTGGCGATGGACGGACGACGGCCGGCCCGCAGCCCGGCGGCGACGGACTCGGCGTCGCGCAGGACGCGGACGGCGTTGTGCCAGGTGAGCTTGGCGAGGTCGGCCTCGGACCAGTTCCGGCGCAGGAGTTCGGCGATCAGGTTGGGGTAGCCGGCCACCGAGCCCAGGCCGTCGGGCAGGAAGGCGGTGCCGTCGAAGTCGCCGCCGATGCCGATGTGGTCGATGCCGGCGACCTCGCGCAGGTGGTCGAGGTGGTCGGCGACGGTGGCCGGGGTGGCGATCGGGCGCGGGTTGGCGGCCTCGAAGGCGCGCTGGCGCTCCATCGCGGGCGGGGTGGTGTCGAGCGGGTGGAAGCCGTGGGCGCGCATGTTCTCGTCGGCGGCCAGGGTCCACTCGATGGCGGCGGGCAGGATGAACTTGGGCACGAAGGTGGCCATCGCCACGCCGCCGTTGGCGGGCAGCTGGGCGAGCACGTCGTCCGGGATGTTGCGCGGGTGGTCGCAGACGGCGCGGGCGGAGGAGTGCGAGAAGACGACCGGCGCCTCGGTGACCCGCAGGGCGTCGCGCATGGTGTCGGCGGAGACGTGCGAGAGGTCGACGAGCATGCCGAGCCGGTTCATCTCCCGGACGACCTCCTCGCCGAAGCGGGTCAGCCCGCCGGCCGCCGGCTTGTCGGTGGCGGAGTCGGCCCACGGCACGTTGTCGTTGTGGGTGAGCGTCAGGTAGCGCACGCCGAGCTCGTGGAGGGCACGCAGGGTGGCGAGCGAGCAGTCGATGGAGTGGCCGCCCTCGGCGCCCATCAGGGAGGCGATCCGGCCCTCGGCGCGGGCGGCCTCCATGTCGTCGGCGGTGCGGGCGAGCCGGAGCCGGTCGGGGTAGCGCTCGACCAGGGCGTGGACGAAGTCGATCTGTTCCAGGGTGGCGCTCACCGCGTGGTCGCCGGCCAGCCGGGTCGGCACGTAGACGGACCAGAACTGCGCGCCGACCCCGCCCTCCGCGAGGCGGGCGAGGTCGGTGTGCAGGCGGTCGCTCTGGTCGGCGGCGAGGTCGACCGCGCCGAGGTCGTACCCGGCCTGCTCGCGCATCGCCCACGGGAGGTCGTTGTGGCCGTCGACCACGGGGGCGGTGCGCAGCAGGGCCTTGGCGCGGTCCAGCGGGGTGGGGGAGTCCGGATCGGTAGTCATACCGGCTGTTCTACCCCACCCGCCGCCGGGGCTACTTGCCGAAGCCGAAGGAGGAGGATCCGGCCACCTTGGCGCGGAGCTTCTTGCCCTTCTCGGTGGCCTGGTTGTTCAGCTCGGCCTGGAAGTCGGTCATCCGCTCGGTCAGCTCGGGGTCGAACGCGGCCAGCATCCGCACGGCGAGCAGGCCGGCGTTGCGCGCGCCGGCCACCGAGACGGTCGCGACCGGGACGCCGGCCGGCATCTGGACGATGGACAGCAGGCTGTCCATGCCGTCCAGGTAGCGCAGCGGCACCGGCACGCCGATGACGGGCAGCGGGGTGACGGAGGCGAGCATGCCCGGCAGGTGGGCGGCGCCGCCGGCGCCGGCGATGATGGCCTTGAGGCCGCGCCGGTGGGCGTTCTCGCCGTACGCGACCATCTCGCGGGGCATCCGGTGCGCCGAGACGACGTCGACCTCGTAGGGGATCTCGAACTCGTCGAGGGCCTGGGCGGCGGCCTCCATGACGGGCCAGTCGGAGTCCGAGCCCATGACGATGCCGACGAGCGGGCTCGAAGGGGAGGAGGTCATTCGGTGATCGTTCCTCGCAGGTAGGCGGCCGCGTGGCGGGCGCGCTCGCGGACGTCGTCGAGGTCGTCCCCGAAGACGTTGACGTGGCCGACCTTGCGGCCGGGCTTCACGTCCTTCCCGTACATGTGGATCCGCAGGCCGGGGTCGCGGGCCATGCAGTGCAGGAAGGCGTGGTACATGTCCGGGTAGTCGCCGCCGAGGACGTTGACCATGACGGTCCACCTGGCGCGCGGCCGGGGGTCGCCGAGCGGGAGGTCGAGGACGGCCCGCAGGTGGTTCTCGAACTGCGAGGTGACGGCGCCGTCCTGGGTCCAGTGCCCGGAGTTGTGGGGGCGCATGGCGAGTTCGTTGACGAGGATCCGGCCGTCCCTGGTCTGGAACAGTTCGACGGCGAGGTGGCCGGTGATGCCGAGGTCGCCGGCGATGCGCAGGGCCAGCTGCTGGGCCTCGTCGGAGAGGGCGGGGTCGAGGTCCGGCGCGGGGGCGGTGACCTCGGCGCAGACGCCGTTCTCCTGGACGCTCTCCACCACCGGGTAGGCGACGGCCTGGCCGCTGGGCGAGCGGACGACGTTGGCGGCGAGTTCGCGGACGAAGTCGACCTTCTCCTCGGCGAGCACCGGGACGCCGGCCAGGAACGGCGCCTGCGCGTCCTCCTCGCCGTCGACGACCCAGACGCCCTTGCCGTCGTAGCCGCCGCGGACGGTCTTCAGCACGACCGGGTAGCCGGAGCCCTCGTTCGCGAAGGCGGTGACGTCGGCCGGGTCGGCGACGATCCGGTGGCGGGGGCAGGGCACGCCGATGGCGTCGAGCTTGGCCCGCATGACGCCCTTGTCCTGGGCGTTGACCAGCGCGTCCGGGCCGGGCCGGACGGCGATGCCGTCGGCTTCCAGGGCCCGCAGGTGCTCGGTGGGGACGTGCTCGTGGTCGAAGGTGATCACGTCGCAGCCGGCCGCGAAGCGGCGCAGCGTGTCGAGGTCGCGGTAGTCACCGAGGACGACGTCGGAGACCACCTGTGCGGCGGAGTCCTGGGGCGTGTCGGCGAGGAGTTTGAACCTGACCCCGAGCGGGATGCCCGCCTGGTGTGCCATGCGGGCCAACTGCCCGCCGCCGATCATGCCCACCACTGGAAAATTCACATTGCCCGGGGAAGTCACCCCGCCAGGATATCCGGGCCGGTCGGGGGTGGTGGAACCGCTGGGGTGGGCTGGGCGTCCCAGTCAACCCGGAGCCCTGGGGGCTGAGCCGTTCGGTGGAAGCGGGTAGCCTGGACGGCTAGGTCCTGGTCTGCGCAGTCCGATCATGTGCGTGCACGCAGGGCTCAAGGGGTGGACGCGTCCACGCGATCCGCTCTTCGACCCGCAGGCACATGGAGGCAGCCCGGTATGGCGACGACCGAAGCTTCGAGCCCTTCGCTCTCGCAGAAACTGCGGGGGCTGTCAGGCGAAGTGGTGAAGTTCGGCCTGGTCGGCCTGAGCGGCGTGGTGGTCAACTTCGCCGTGTTCTGGGTGTGCCTCAACGGGCTGGGCCTGGCCTCGCTGCGGTCCAACATCGCGGCGACGCTGATCGCCATCGCCACCAACTACCTGGGCTACCGCTACTGGCTGTACCGGGACCGCGATGCCGCCTCGCGCAAGCGGGAGATCACGCTGTTCCTGGTGTACAGCGGCATCGGCATGCTGATCGAGACCGGGGTGCTCGGCTTCTCGGTGTACGTGCTCGGCCTCGACTCGCACTACGAGCAGCTGGGCGCCAAGGTGGCCGGCCTCGCGGTGGCCACCGTGTTCCGCTTCTTCTCGTACCGGACCTGGGTGTTCAAGGCGCTGCCCGAGCCGGTCGCGCAGGAAGCGAGCGGCACCGGCGGCACCGGCGGCGCCAGCGGCCAGGAGCTGGCCGCCCAGGCCGAGCTGATGCTGGCCGCCGAGCAGATCCGCTACGCCAAGGCCGAATAGCCGCCCGGCCGTAACCCCCGGCCGCACCTAGGCCGCACCTAGGCCGCACCCCCGACCGGCTCCCGCCCCGGCTCAGTCCGTGTGGCTGCGGCCGAGGAAGAGCGCGAACACGGCGGGCTTCAGCGAGAGCAGTTCGAGCCGCCCGCCGTCCGCCTCCGCGAGGTCACGGGCGACGGCCAGGCCGATGCCGGTGGAGTTGCGGCCGCTGACGGCGCGTTCGAACACCCGGTTCCCGAGGTCCGGTGGCACGCCGGCGCCCTGGTCCTGCACCTCGACCACCACCGAGGTGCCGGAGGGCCGGACCCGCAGGGTGATCGTCCCGGCGCCGTGCATCAGCGAGTTCTCGATCAGGGTGGCCAGCACCTGGGCGACGGTGCCCGGGGTGCCGACGGCGGTGACCCCGTGCAGGCCTTCCAGGGACAGCACCCGTCCGGTCTCGCGCAGCGACGGGCCCCACTCCTCGACCTGCTGCTTGATCACCTCGTCCAGGTCGAAGGCCACCGCGGTGGGGCTGCGCGGGTCGCGCTGGGTGGTGAGCAGCCGCTGGACGACGTCGGTGAGCCGTTCGACCTGCTGGAGGGCGATGGTCGCCTCCTCCTTGACGGTCTCCGGCTCCTCGGCGAGGGCGGTGATCTCCTCCAGCCGCATGGAGAGCGCGGTGAGCGGGGTGCGCAGCTGGTGCGAGGCGTCGGCGGCGAGCCGGCGTTCGGCGGTGAGCATCCGGGCGATCCGCTCGGCGCTGGTGTCCAGCACCTCGGCGACCCGGTCGAGTTCGGGCACCCCGTAGCGGCGGTCGCGGGGGCGCGGGTCGCCTGAGCCGAGCCGTTCGGCGGTCTCGGCCAGGTCGGTGAGCGGCCGGGCGAGCCGTTTGGCCTGCCAGACGGCGAGCGCCACGGCGGCCTGGACGGCCAGCAGGGCGACCACGCCGAGCAGCAGCAGCATGTTGGCGATCTCGTGGTCGACGTCCGCGCGGGACTGCTCGACGGTGACGACCTCGCCGCTGTTGCCGCGTTCGACGGCCTTCAGCAGGTGGCCGCCGGCCAGGCGTTCGCCGCTGGAGACGACGTCCTGGCCGGGGATCTGCACCTCGACGTAGCTGCCCTCGGTGACCTGGTTGTCGAAGGCCCGGCCGGTGACCGGCTCGCCCGCGGAGAGCCGGTTCTCGACCAGGGCGAGCACCCGGACGGCGGACGCGTCCACCCGGTCCTGGGCCGAGTTGACGATGGTGCGCTTCTCGACCAGGGCGAGCGGCACGCAGAACACCACGACCACCACCAGGACGACGCCCAGCAGCGAGTTGATCATCCGGCGTTTCACGCTGCCGCTCCCCGAGGTGCTCCGCTTCGTCGGCCGACTCCCGGCCGCGTTCTCCGTACGGGGCTAATTCTTCTCGAACCGGAAGCCCACTCCGCGCACGGTGGCGATGTAGCGCGGGTTCGCCGCGTCGTCGCCGAGCTTCTTGCGGAGCCAGGAGATGTGCATGTCCAGGGTCTTGGTGGAGGTCCACCAGGTGGTGTCCCAGACCTGCCGCATGATCTCCTCGCGGGTGACCACCCGGCCGGCGTCCCGGACGAGGACGCGCAGCAGCTCGAACTCCTTGGCGGAGAGGGTGAGCTCCTCCTCGCCGAGCCAGGCGCGGTGGGACTCGATGTCGATCTTCACCCCGTGCGCGCCGGTGGTGAGCTGGTCGACGTTGCCGCGCCGGAGCAGGGCGCGGACGCGGGCGAGCAGTTCGGCCAGGCGGAAGGGCTTGGTCACGTAGTCGTCGGCACCGGCGTCGAGGCCGACCACGGTGTCCACCTCGTCCGCGCGGGCGGTGAGCACCAGGACGGGGCAGCTCTTGCCGTCGGCGCGCAGGCGACGGCAGACCTCCAGGCCGTCCATCTCGGGCAGGCCGAGGTCGAGGACGACGAGGTCGACCTCCTCGGTCAGGCCCGCGGCCAGTGCGGTCGGACCGTCCTCGCGGACGAGCACCTCATAGCCCTCACGTCGCAGGGCTCGGGCGAGCGGTTCGGAGATCGCCGGATCGTCCTCGGCGAGCAGCACACAGGTCATGTGGTGATGGTAGTCCGCCCGGGTATGGCGGACTGCCTTGTGAGGTAGTTCACAGAGCGTGATCGTTACACAGGAGCCCCTTCAGACTCAACACGCCGTCGCAGACCGCCCGTTCGGCGAAGAATCCGGCCTTCAATCTTTAAATTGAAGGGAAATTTGCCTGTCTACCATGGATAGATCGGACGGATCTGTCGCGGACTTTGCCATTCCCCTACCTGATTCGTGGCTTTTGTCATCTGATAACGCTAAATATCGCCACGTAGAGTGGTTCCGTCCACGTCCGCCGCCACCCCCCTTGGCGGACGCTGTCAGGCAAGGAACCCCTACTCATGGCGTCTACCACCCTGGAAGCCGGCCTCACCCCGGCCTCGCCCAGCGGCAAGACCTTCCTCGGTCACCCCCGAGGGCTCGCCACGCTCTTCCTGAGCGAGATGTGGGAGCGCTTCAGCTACTACGGCATGCGCGCCCTGCTGGTGCTCTACATGACCGCCTCCGTCACGGACGGCGGCCTCGGCATGAAGCTGGCGACCGCCGGCGCCGTGTACAGCGTCTACACGGCGATGGTCTACCTGCTGGCCCTCCCGGGCGGCTGGATCGCCGACCGCTTCCTCGGCGCCCGCAAGACGGTCGCCATCGGCGGCACGATCATCATGGCCGGCCACTTCCTGCTGGCCGTGCCGTTCACCGGCGCGTTCTTCGCCGGTCTGGTCTGCATCGCGGTGGGCTCGGGCCTGCTCAAGGCCAACATCTCCACGATGGTCGGCCACCTCTACGACGGCCCGAACGACCCGCGCCGCGACGGCGGCTTCACGATCTTCTACATGGGCGTCAACCTCGGCGCGTTCTTCGCCCCGCTGGTGGTCGGCACCGTCGGCCAGAAGGTCGACTGGCACCTGGGCTTCGCCCTGGCCGGCATCGGCATGGCGCTCGGCCTGATCCAGTTCCTGCTGGGCACCCGCCACCTGAGCCCCACCAGCGACATCGTGACCTCGCCGATCGGCGCGGACGAGAAGCGCAAGATCTTCCGCAAGGCCGGCATCTGGCTGGCCGCGGCGGTCGTCTTCTACGGCATCGTCGTCTCCACCGGCCACTTCACCATCGACTGGGCCGTCTGGCCGCTGTCCATCGCCGGCCTGGCGATCCCCTTCTTCGTGTTCGCCAAGGTGAAGCGCGACAAGGACCTCAGCGCCGACGAGCAGTCCAAGATGAGCGGCTACATCTGGTTCTTCGTCGCCGCCGCCGTGTTCTGGATGATCTACGACCAGTCCGGCTCGACGCTGAACGTCTTCGCCAAGGACCACACCGCCTCGACGCTGTTCGGGATCAACTTCCCGTCCAGCTGGTTCCAGTCGCTCAACCCGCTGTACATCATGGCGCTGGCCCCGGTCTTCGCCTGGCTCTGGGTCGCGCTGGCCCGCCGGTCGAAGAACCCCAGCACCACCATGAAGTTCGCCTTCGGTCTGCTGATGATCGGCGCCTCCTTCATGGTCATGATGCTGGCGATGGCCGCCGCCACCGGCGACACCAAGGTCACCCCGCTGTGGCTGGCCATGGTCTACCTGGTCCAGACCGTCGGCGAGCTCGCCCTCTCCCCCGTCGGCCTGTCCGTGACCACCAAGCTGGCGCCCGCCAAGTACGCCAGCCAGATGGTCGGCGTCTGGTTCCTCGCCGTCACCGCCGGTGACTGCGTGGCCGCCATCTTCCAGCTGGTGCTGGGCGACAAGGTGGTCGGCAGCAGCTGGTACTTCGCGGTCCAGGGCGGCATGGCGATCGTCGCCGGCCTCGCGCTCGCGATGTACCGCAAGCGGGTCGTCACGCTCATGGGCGACGTCCACTGACGCCCACACCCGCCCGCACCGGGGCCGCCGCGGATTCCTGAGATCCGCGGCGGCCCCGGCCGGTTTTCGCTCGACAGCGCCACACAGACCGTGCCTATGGTGCCCGGCATGACGACCGACCCGTTACCGCGCCAGCTCGCCCGCACCCGGCACTTCACCCTGGGCGCCCCCACCCACCCGGGCATCACCGCCGACGGCGCCGCCGTCCTGTTCCTGCGCAGCCGCGGCGGCACCGACCCGCTCGCCTGCCTCTGGGCGCTCGACACCGCCACCGGCCGGGAACGGCTGATCGCCGACCCGGCCGCGCTGGGCGCCTCCGTCGGCATCGCCGCGTACAGCACCGACGCCACCGGCCGGCTCGCCGCCTTCGCGCTGGACGGCACGCTGTGGCTGGCCGACACCGCTGACGGCACCGTCCGCGCCGTCCCCGTCCCCGGCCCTCCGCAGGACCCCCGGCTCGACCCGACCGGCCGCCGGATCGCCTACGTCAGCGGCGGCGCCCTGCGGGTGGCCGGTGCGGACGGTACGGGCGACCGGGCGCTGGCCGAGCCGGAGGCCGAGGACGTCGGCTACGGCCTGGCCGAGTACGTCGCCGCCGGGGAGATGCACCGCACCCGCGGGTACTGGTGGTCCCCCGACGGCACCGCCCTGCTGGTCGCCCGGGTCGACAACCGGACGGTCACCCGCTGGTTCCTCGCCGACCCCACCGACCCGGGGCAGCCGCCGCGCGTCATCCGCTACCCGCTGGCCGGCACCGCCAACGCCGAGGTCACGCTCTGGCTGCTCGGCCTCGACGGCGGCCGTACCGAGGTCCGCTGGGACCGCGCCTCCTTCGAGTACCTGACCGCCGCCGGGTGGGACGACCACGGGCCGTACGCCGCCGTGCAGAGCCGCGACCAGCGCACCGTCCGTACGCTGGCGATCAGGGCGAACGGGGACACCCTGGTGCTCGCCGAGCGAGCCGACCCGCGGTGGGTCGAACTGATCCCGGGCCTGCCGGTGCGGACGGCGGGCGGCGCGCTGGTCGACACCGCCGACGACGGCGACACCCGGCACCTGACCGTCGACGGCGAACCGGTCACCCCTGCGGGGCTACAGCTGCGGGCCGTCCTCGGGACGGAGGGCGAGACGGTGCTGTTCACCGCCTCCGAGGAGCCCACCGAGACCCACCTGTGGACGTACGAACCGGGCTCCGGCGTACGAAGGCTGAGCAGCGGGCCCGGCGTACACGGCGGCGTCGAGCGCGGCGGCACGCTGGTCCTCACCACCGGCGGCCGCGCCACCGTTCTGCGGGAGGGCCGCCCGCCGCTGGCGCTCACCTCGTACACCGAAGCGCCCGTCGTCACCACCCGCCCCGAGCTGCTCCGCCTCGGCCCGCGCGAACTGCGCGCCAACCTCTTCCTGCCCACCGGCCACCGCCCCGGCGGCACCCCGCTGCCCGTCCTGCTCGACCCGTACGGCGGGCCCGCGATGCAGAAGGCCACCACCGGCGGCGCCTGGCACGAGCAGGTGTCGCAATGGTTCGCCGACCAGGGCTTCGCGGTGCTGGTGGCGGACGGGCGCGGCACCCCGGGGCGCGGGCCGCGCTGGGACAAGACCATCTACGGCGACAAGGCCGGGCCGGCGTTGGAGGACCAAATCGAGGCCCTGCACGAGGCCGCCCGGCTGCGACCCGAACTGCTGGACCTCGACCGGGTCGGCATCCGGGGCTGGTCGTACGGCGGCTTCCTCGCCGCCCTCGCGGTGCTGAGGCGCCCCGACGTCTTCCACGCCGCCTCGGCCGGGGCCGCCCCCACCGACCAGCGGCTGTACGACACCCACTGGCAGGAGCGCTTCCTCGGCCACCCCGACGAGCATCCCGAGCACTACGACAGCGGCTCGCTCATCACCGAGGCCCCGAAGCTGAGCCGCCCCCTGCTGCTGATCCAGGGCCTGGACGACGACAACGTCTTCCCCGTCCACGCCCTGCGGCTCTCCAGCGCCCTCCTCGCCGCCGGCCGCCCGCACGAGGTCCTGCCGTTGCGTGGCACCGGCCACCGGCCGACCGACGAGGCGGTGGTGGAGCACCTGCTGCTGCATGAACTGGAGTTCCTGCGGCGGTCATTGGGCAGGTAGAGCATGAGCGCGCAGGAAGTCGGCCGGGCCGACTTCCTGCGCACGCCCTCACCCCCCGAGGACGCGGATGGCCTCCGGGCTCTCCGGGGAGTCCAGCCACATGGTGTGGGCGTCCGGGGTAGCGGTGAGGCCGAAGCGGGCGGGGCCGGGGCGGCCCCGGGCGTCCCACCGGCGCCGGGCGGCCTCCACCTCGTCCCAGAGGTTCCGGGGGCCGGACTGGTACACCTCGTACGCGGTGCGGCCACGCTCGTAGTCGGCCGAGGCCCAGGAGCGGGTGTCGCGGCTGTGGAGCCACAGGGTGTACGCGCCGTCGTCGTGGCGCTCTGCCCGCCAGAACACACCGGGCACGGCCGCCCCGATGACGAACTGCTCGAACCACCCGCCCGTGTCAGGCGGGGCGAGGGCGGTGGTGGTCCGCACCCCGTCGGCGGGCCACTCCCGGCCGCGCAGGTAGTCCTCGAACGGCGGCCGGTCAGTGCGCTGTTGGCGCAACCGCATGAACGCCAGCTCCGTGCGATGGTCGCCGATCTTCATGGCCGCGCGGATGTGCTGCTCGGCCAGTTCCAGATCCCGCTCACGATGCCAGACCCGAGAGCTTGATCGTTCGGGCGCGGGCCGGCTGACGGCGTCTCGTTCGGAGCGACTCCCAACTCCGCTGAGCATCGCTACCGTTGTCCCATGACGGATCTACGCCGGGTGCCGGTCGACGAGGTGTTGGAACGCGTCGAGACGGCCTTGGGGACCCGGCTCGACAAGGCGACGGTGGTCCGCAAACGCCGGTCCGTGGGAGCCGGTACGGAGCGTGGCACCTGGGTGCGCATCGAACGGCGCGGACTCGACCGAATCGGCGTCCAAGGCGGGGACGGGACCCCCTCCGCTGAGGCGCTGCACGGGATCGCGAAGCCCGCGTGGCTGGCCGGCGTCGCCTGGCGGGACGACGCCGAGCCAGTGATGTGGCGGGCCGATGAAACCGAACTGCTGCCATCCACCCCAGTGGGGTCCGCAGTTGTGGCCGAGGACCCCGCTTTGCCGTCCAACTGGTGGCCGGCGCTGAATACCTCCCTCGACGCGCTCGCGAAGCAACGGACGAATCGGATCGCCACACCGGACATGGAGACGATTACCCAGGAGCTGGTGAGTCGAACGATCAGCCAGGTGTTCCCCGGGATCGACGCTGTGGTGAGCGAGTGGTGTCCGGCGCATGCGGATCTGAACTGGGCGAACGTGACGGCGCCCGAGTTCTGCGTCTTCGACTGGGAGGACTGGGGCATGGCCCCACGTGGTCTGGACGCTGCCACGCTGTGGGCGGCGTCACTCGCTGTTCCGGCGCTGGCCGATCGCGTTCGCGTCGAGAGGAGCGGCGACTTCGCGAGCCGGGACGGCAAGCTGATGACCTTGTTCGTCGCGGCGAAGATCCTCGGGCCGTACGCGCATCCCGAGGACCCGCGCCTTGAGGGCGCCCGCGTGTTGGCGGAGCAGGTGGCGAAGGAGCTTCAGCCGGACTGACTCAGAAGCTGCCGGTATGACCGGACCACCTCGGTGTCGATCTCATACGCCAGGCCACCGAGCAGCTCCCGCAAATGCTCAGCATCATCGGTGCCCACCGCCACCGCCTCTACCTCGGGAAGCGCGAAGGCGACCCGGAATGCTGCCTGAACCGCCGTGACAGCTGGTACCTGTGGTACCTGCAGGAACACCCTCGGGTCCACCCTCGACCATACGGATGCCGTCGCACTGCCGCCGAACGGGCTCATCCCCCATACCGTGGTCGGCCGCCACCCGGTCACCAGCGCCTGGGCGGCATCGAGCACGCTGCTGCTGACCAGAAGGCCGGACCGGACCATCAGAATTTCCGGCCGAGGTATGGCGAGGCCGACCAGCGGACGGGGGTCCCAGGTTGAAATCCCCCAGCGCCCGCACAGCCCCGCCGCAGCCGCGTCGGACAAGACCGCGCACGCACGCCTCAGAGTCTCGGCGTTGGGGGTGGAATGCTCAGGGTTGTGGAGGAGGACTGTGTCCGGTTCACAGCCGAGATCCTTCGCCGTCTTCTCGACAGCGCACCGGAGCCGGGCCGGGAGGAGGCTGTGCCCGTCCTCGAAGTAGCCAACTTTCGTGGAGATCGAGAACTTCGCGAGCAGGTCGCCGGCAACCATCGTGAGGGTGCAGTGGGAGTGATGGCCAAGGTAGTTCGACGCGGTGTCGAGCGCGGTGACGCCGAGGTCCAGGGCGTGGCTCAGGAGGTCGCGTCGGTGACGAGACCGGTGTAGCCCCAGGACAATTCGTCGGTTAGCGGTGCGCACAACTCCTCCTTGATCAGGGCCACGGCAACCTCGTGGATCTCGTCCCCGGCGGCCGCCGCTGCCTGCTCGAGCGCCACCGGCCTGCCGCTGAGCAGCAACCGCAAGGAGGGAAGGGCCTTCGCGGCAAAGGTGAGCTTCTTCCCGGCCGCCATGACGTCCACGGCGTCCCCGTTCTCCCTAAGCCGGGGCGGGAAGTGGGTGGTACACACAACGGCGCGGAGCGGGCCGAAGATGCCGAGGAAGGGGACGTGGCGCCCGGGGGCGGTCTGCTGCCTGTGGGCGCTGAGGAAGTCCTCCGGGCCGCGCTGGCAGACGAGGCGACTGGCAGCTTCCATCAGAGCGGAGCTGCCAGTACCCCTGCGGTCGAGGTCGTGGCGGAAGATCTCCTGCTCGCGGCACCAATCACCCAGCCAGGCCATCCAGGAGGCGCCGGTGCGCTTGGTGATTCCGAAGGTGACGTGGAGGCTGTGACCAGTGCCGCTTCCGGTGCGGGTGGCCTGGTGCCAATGGCCGCGCGGGATGTGCATGACGTCGCCAGCCTGAAGTGTGCCGTTGAAGATCACGGTGTCGCTGGGCGTGCTGTTGGGGTCGGCGTCCCGGTACATGGGAGCAGTGCGGGAGGTGTCTCGAACCTCCCAGTCCTTCTCCCCCGACAGCTGAACGATGACCACGTCATGGTCGTCCCAATGCAGTGGGAACCCGGCGGCGTCGTTGGTGGTGAGGTACGCGTTCACTTGCACGCGCTCGTGCGCCCACCACTGCAAGGCGCGACAGGTGACCTCCATGGTGGGGTCAAAGACGTTGACCTGGTCCATGATGAGCGTCGCGCCCTGCCGGAGCAGGTCGCCGAGGCGGTACATGTTCGCCATCGGGATGGACTGTCCGCGCGGGCTGACGCTGTCGGTGAAGTACACGGCAGGGTGGACTTCCTCGCCGTTCTGGAAGGCCCGGAACTGTGGCCGGTTGAGGCTGCGCCGCATCGCGATGTCGAGCAGCTTGTTCGGGGTGAGGATGCGCGACAGGAGCGCGTCGTCCTCGATCCGCCCGAGAACGAAGCCGGTGCCGATCGGCTCGGAGCTGCGCCATCCGAGGGCCGTCTCGATGGCGGTGACCAGTCGGTGTTCCACTGCTGCCTCCGTAGGGGTGTGCTGGAGTGGGGCGGGAACTCGCGCGGTGCACGAGTTCCCGCCCCGGGGGATGACCGGGTCTTAGGCGACGTCGGTCAGGTTTCCGTCACCGCCGGGCCACGGAGCATCGCCGGACGATCCGGCGTTGTCGGAGCGGAGGCTGTCGTACCTGTCCTGGACAGCGGCCAGCTCCTCGACCGCGACCAGCAGCCCACTCGTCTTCGTCAGCGGCTTCTTCGTGGTGTCGTCCACGTGGCGCTCTCCTTTCTTCTCGGCTCCGCCCGATTCCGGGCGAAGGTCTGGGGCGAACCCCTCCGGCACTGGGTAGGGGCTGATCGCCCGGAACCTCGAAACAGAAGGCATCTCAGTGATTAGCCTGAGAACAATGGAATATGACTGTTCGCCAGGCCGGTAGCCAACCGTCCTTAACGCTCGCGAGTTAACCCTTCCCGACCTGCGCCGACACAGCCAGGACGCAGCGGTGGGCACGATCACGGGAGATGGGGCTGAGATATGTCAGCTCAGTTGCGGCAAGCTCGAAAGGAGCGGGGCTGGTCGCAGGACCGGCTAGTTCACGAGATGGAGCGGTACGCCCGGCAGCGCCTCCTCGGCATCGCCTCGACAGCGAGTCTGCGCGTCTACGTCTCGGAGTGGGAGAACAGCCGCCGGCCGATCGGCCCCCTGTATGCATCGATACTTCGCGCACTGCTCGGGCTCACCGACCGAGAACTCCTCGGCAGCGACACAACAGGCAACCAACCACTGGCGGTAGCTGGTTATGACGAACTAGTCGTCCGCATCGACGCTGCCCACAGCCTCAGCCGTGGCACGGTGGACATCTTCATGGCCCAGACCGAGCTCCTGCGCACGGTGGACCGCCAGATGGGGGCTGCTGCCCTGGTGGACCAGATGCAGGCACACCTGAAAGCCCTGGAAGAATCACTGACCTTCGCCGTACTGCCCACGACCAGGGAACCGATCGCCCGTGCACTCGCCGGGGCTGCCACGCTGGCGGCGTGGCAGGCGCTCGACATCGGCGCCACTGAACGGGCATGGCGCCACTACGAACTGGGCAAGCGGGCCGCCACCGAGTCGAGGGAACCCATGTACGTGGCGCACGCCATGGCCGAGCAGGCATACGTGCTGTCGGCTGCCGGGAAGAACGACCTCGCCGTACAGCTCGTTCAGGAGGCCCACCGCATCGTCGGCACCAAGGCCTCCCCTCGGCTGGACGCATGGTTGCATGCCGCCGAAGCCGAACTCCTCGCCCAGGCAGGCCAGACAGAAGCCTGCCGACGGTCCCTGGACCTGGCAGCGGCCGCTCTCCCCGCCGGAGCTTCGGACCGCGACCCCGACATGTCGAGCATCTTCCTCAACGACAGCCACCTGGCCCGGTGGCGAGGCAATGTGCTCGCCCGCCTTGGGGACGACGCTGCGATGAGCGACCTGTACGACGCTCTCGCCACCATGGATGCCACCTTTACCAGGGCAACCGCCGGTCTGCACTGCGATCTCGCCCAGGCTCATCTCGCCCGAGAGGAACAGAGCGAGGCCGTTGGCCACTTACGACAGGCGCGGCTGCTGGCCAATCGCACGGGATCAGCGCGCCAACGCAGCCGAATCAACCAACTGGTCGAGAAGTTCGGAGAGTCGCGATAGGGGAGTCACGACAGGGACCACGGGCTCTCCGGGTGTCACTGCTTACGGGAAGCCAGGATGTGCAAGAGCGCCACCAGGGTTCCGGAACCCATGAGTTTCCCCTCCGCCATCAGCGCCGGGATCTCGGACATCGGCAGCCAAGCGACGCGGCCGGCCTCCTCGCCGGCTTCCGGCTCGCCCACAAGGGTCGCTCCATGACCAACGAACACCTCATGCGGCGAGTCGACCATGCCGACCATCGGCTGGAAGGTGACCACGTGGTCGAGCTGATCCGGTCGCCAGCCGGTCTCCTCCTCGACCTCGCGCAGAGCGGCTCCCAGGCCGTCCTCTCCGGGATCGACAATGCCGCCGGGAAGCTCCCAGCCCCAGGACTGTGGCACGAAGCGGTATCGCCAGAGCATCAACACGCGTTCGTCGGCATCTAGTACCGCGGCTATGGCCACGCGCTTCAATCGCACCATGTGATGCTCGAAGCGCGCTACCCCAGGAGGCTCGACGTCCACGAGGGCCAGCTGTACCCAAGGGTTGTCATAAACCAAGCGGTCGCCGTAAATCTTCCACGGTTCCAGCCCGTCGGCCTGAGTGCTCATCAGCAATCACATCCTGGGAAGTTGTCAGTGGGCCTAGTTGACCACACCCACCGAACGGAGGACGCATGTTCGGGTCCTCGTCCTTCCAGGTGCAACTGATCTCCCCGACTGCTGAACGCCACGTTCGCAGCACTCATACCGCATCCGGCCGAACGCCCGCGAGGCCCTCACCCGGGGTGGGCGAGGGCCTTCGTGGGGTGGGTCAGGGGTGCTCGTCGCGCTCCTCGGGGCGGGGCATCTTGAGGGTCGCGAGGACGCCGAGGGCCACGGTGGCGATCGCGAGGACGAGGAGGGCCAGGAGGACCGCGCCGATGAAGAGCCTCACTGGCGCCACCCCTCGTCGTCATCGTCCAGGTCGCGGAGCAGGTGGAGGAGGTTGAGCAGAGTACTGACCGGCGCATTCCCGAAGTCGATCAGGATGCGGCCGTCGAGGGTCGTTTCGCCGGGGGAGGCGGATCCCCAGAGGAGCCCGTGCGGCAGGCCGCGCCTGTGCAACTCGCCCAGGAGGTCCATGATGTGGGGCTTGGTGTAGTCGCGCATCCGGGAGTCCTCCGGAACGACGGGATCGCGGGTCACGCGAGGGAGTCCAGCTCCAGCTCGTACCAGATGGTTTTGCCACGCTTCTGCGGGTCGACGCCCCAGCGGCGGGTGAGCCCGGCGACGAGCTGGAGGCCCCGGCCGGACTCGGCGAAATCGGCGGGGGTTCGCTGCCGGGGGAGGGCGTCGCTCTCGTCGGAGACGGTGACCCGGAGGGTGCGGCCGAGGACGGAGAACCAGACGACGGGCGCGGGGGTGTCGCCGTGCCGCCAGGCGTTGACGATGAGCTCGCAGAGGGCGAGTTCGGCGTTGAAGATGGCGTCGGCGTCCCAGCCGCTGCGGGTCATGGCGTCCCGCAGGGCCTGCCGGGAGAGGGTGAGCGAGGGGGTGTTACGGGTGCACACGGGAACCTCCGTGAGGCTGTGGCGTGGGGAGAGGTGATGACGGTCGTCGCCGTGAGCCAGGCCGGGGCGGCGGCTGTTCTGCGGCGCGCGGGCAGCAGGCGCCTACTGCCGTGGACGCAGGAATTACTGACGATTCGTCGGGTCGAGCTGGAGACGACGATAGCGCGGGGCGCCACAGATTTGTGGCGAAGCAGAGGAAGTTCCCTCTAACGTGGCAGTCCCTCTCCGGCAGACTGGTCCCACGACTTGCAGGGAGGACTCCATGGCGCTTCGAACGAACCCGACCCTCCGTCAGCTACGCCTGGGTGCTGAGCTGCGCCGGATGCGGGAGCAGGCAGGCCTCGGCGGGAGTCAACTCGCCCGCGCGTTGGGCATCAACCCTGCCCATGTGACACAGATGGAGAGCGGCAGGACCGGCGTCAGCGTCGAACGCCTGCGCACGATTGCGGCATTGTGCATGTGCGTCAACGAGCCTCTGATCGATGCGTTGGCAGCGATCATCACGGATCGCGACAAGGGCGGCTGGTGGGAGGAGTACCGCGGGACCCTCTCGAGCGACTTCCTTGAGGTCGCCGAGATCGAAGGCCATACAAGCGGGCTCTCGACCTACACGATGGCCTTCATCCCCGGGCTGCTCCAGACAAGTGGATACACGTCTGCCGTCTTCGAACGAGCCTTGACACCTCTCCCGCGCCACGAGGTCGACCTGAGAACCGCGTTCCGCATCCGACGACGAGAGCTGCTTCAATCCGGCGCGACACCGTACTCCGCCTACATCCATGAGGCTGCCTTGCGGATGCAGTTCAGCGGACCGCAGATCCAAGCCGAACAGCTCTGCAGCCTCATCGAAGACTCCGGGCGCCCAAAGGTCTCGATCCGAGTCGTGCTGTTCGATGTAGACACGCTTCCGCTCAACTACGAAAACTTCACGTATGTCGAAGGCCCGGTTCGGGAGCTCGACACCGTGCAGGTGGACTCCGCCGTCGGCAACGTGCTCTTCGATGCGCCCGCTCACATCGCCAGGTTTCGCGCCATGCTCGCCCGGCTCGGTTCAGCGGCTCTGTCCGAAGGCGACTCCCGAGAGTTCATTCGATCCATCAAGAAGGATATGGAAAGTAAGCATGTCTAACTCTGCCTGGCAGAAGTCCAGTTACTCCGGCTCCAACTCCGACTGTGTCGAGGTGCGGACCGCCGACGGGGTGATCGAACTCCGGGAGTCCGACGAGGGCGAGGCGATCGTCCGAACCACCCGCCTCGAATTCGCCGCCTTCCTCCAGGGCGCCAAGGCCGGCGAGTTCGACCACCTCACCACCACCCCCTGAACGAATCGTTCCGGCGGCCTCTTGCTGGGAGCAAGAGGCCGCCGGTAGAGGAGATGCGGCTAAGTTAAAGAGTCGGGGTTCACGAAGATCAGTGTCGACCGGCTCCCTCCTGCCGTACCGGGTGCACGTGCTGCCGACACCCTGCTTGTCTGCGCCTACCGTCAGCCCTGATGACCCCGGGAGAAGTCGGCATCAGGGCCTGCTGGCCCTTCCGCCGCCACCTGAGCAAGACGGTCCCCGGGCTCAGACCTCCCGGACGCCCGCGCGCCAGACCGCGGCCGTCAGCGGCACGCCCGGGCGGTACGCCAGGTGGACGTGCGACGGGGCGTCCAGCAGCAGCAGGTCCGCCCGCGAGCCGACCGCCACCGACCCCACGTCCGTGCGCCGCAGCGCGTGGGCGCCGCCGGCCGTGGCCGCCCACACCGCCTCGTCCGGGGTCATGCCCATCTCCCGGACCGCGACCGCGATGCAGAACGCCATCGAACTGGTGAAGCTGGAACCCGGGTTGCAGTCGGTGGAGAGTGCCACCACGGCCCCCGCGTCGAGCAGCCGCCGCCCGCTCGGGTACTCGGCGCGGGTGGAGAACTCCGCACCCGGCAGCAGCGTCGCGACCGTCGCCGACCCCGCCAGCGCCGCCACGTCCTCGTCCGTCAGGTGGGTGCAGTGGTCCGCCGAGGCGGCCCCCAGCTCCACCGCGAGCTGCACGCCGGGCCCGTACGTGAGCTGGTTGGCGTGCACTCGCGGCGTGAGGCCCTTCTCGATCCCCGCCGTCAGAACAGCCCGCGCCTGGTCGCCGTCGAAGGCGCCCTGCTCGCAGAACACGTCCACCCAGCGGGCGTGCGGGGCGCAGGCGTCCAGCATCTCGCCGGTGACCAGGTCGACGTACCCGGCCGGGTCGTCGGCGTACTCGGGCGCGACCACGTGCGCGCCCAGGTACGTCGTCTCCGGGGTGTGCCGCGCGGCGATCCGCAGCGCCCGCGCCTCGTCCTCGACCGTCAGCCCGTAGCCGGACTTGCACTCGATCGTGGTGGTGCCCTGCCGCAGCGCCTCCCGGACGAACCCGGCCAGGTTGGCCTCCAGTTCGGCGTCGCTCGCCGCCCGGGTGGCCGCCACCGTCGTACGGATGCCGCCCGCCGAATACGCCTGCCCGGACATCCGGGCGTTGAACTCGGCCGTACGGTCGCCCGCGAACACCAGGTGGGCGTGCGAGTCGACGAAGCCGGGCAGCAGCGCCCGCCCCTCGGCGTCGAAGCGCTCGTCCGCTGCCGGGGCCTGGGCTGCCGGGCCGACCCAGGCAACCGTTCCGCCGTCGATCACCACGGCCGCGTCGGCGAGCAGGCCGAGCGGCCCGGTGCCGTGCCCGGTGTCGTTGGTGACCAGGCTGCCGATGCCGGTGATCAGGGTGGTCGGGGTGCTCAAGACAAAGCCTTCCGAAGGGGGTTGGAGGAACGTCTCAGTGGCGAACGGCTCAGTGGCGAACGGCTCAGTGGTCCAGCACGCCGATCGAGTCCCGCAGCGCGCCCGGCACGTCCGCGACGAGCTGGTGCACGCCGTCCCGGACGATCTGCCGGCCGCCGACCACCACGTGCCGCACGTCGGCCGCCGAGGCCGCGAAGACGGCGGTCTCGGCGCCGAGCCGGGGCGGCGGGCCCGCGGTGCGCACCGAGTCCAGGGCGATCACGGTGAAGTCGGCGAGCGCGCCGGCCTCGATCCGCCCCGCCTCCGGCCAGCCGAGCGAGGCGTGCCCGTCCTCGGTGCCGGCCCGCAGCAGGAGGTTGGCCGTCCAGTGCCCGCGGGTGCGGGTGCGCAGCCGCTCGTTCAGCTCCAGGGCGCGGGCCTCCTCGAACGGGTCGATGACGGCGTGGCTGTCGCTGCCCAGGGTGACCGGGCAGCCCGCCGAGGCGAGCCGGCGGGCCGGGCCGATGCCGTCCGCGAGGTCCCGCTCGGTGGTGGGGCACATGCAGATGGTGGTGGAGGTGTCGGTGAGGAGCCGGACGTCCTCGTCGGTGAGGTGGGTGGCGTGCACGGCCGAGGTGCGCGGGCCGAGCACGCCGTGGTCGGCGAGCAGCCGGGTCGGGGTGACGCCGTGCGCGGCGAGGCAGGCGTCGTTCTCGGCGGTCTGCTCGGACAGGTGGACGTGCAGCGGAGCCTCGCGCACCGCCGCCCACTGGGCGACGGTGCCCAGCTGCTCGGCCGGGACGGCCCGCACCGAGTGGACGGCGGCGCCGATCCGGGCGTGCTCGCGGGGTTTGAGCGCGTCCGCCCGCACCGCCCAGGCCTCGGCGTCGCCGTCGCTGAACCGCTGCTGCGGCCTGGTCGGCTCGGCGCCGAAGCCGGCGGACAGGTAGCAGGTGTCGAGCAGGGTGATCCGGATGCCGGCCCGGGCGGCGGCCTCGATCAGCGCCTCGCCCATCGCGTTGGGGTCGTCGTAGCGGGCGCCGCCGGGGGCGTGGTGCAGGTAGTGGAACTCGCCGACGGCGGTCACCCCGGCCAGCGCCATCTCGGCGTAGACGGCGGTGGCGAGCGCCAGGTAGCGGTCCGGGTCGAGCGCCCCGGCGAACCGGTACATGGTGTCGCGCCAGGTCCAGAAGGTGCCGGAGCCGACCTGGACGTGCCCGCGCAGCGCCCGGTGGAAGGCGTGCGAGTGGGCGTTCGCCTGGCCGGGCAGCAGCAGCCCGTCGAGGCGGACGGCCCCGGGCGGGCAGGGCCCGCTGTCCGGGGTCACCGCGGTGATCCGGCCGCCGGGGCCGACGGTGATCAGCACGTCCGGCTCGACCACCGGCCCGTTGTCGTACGGCAGCCAGGCGTACCGCGCCCAGTACGCCACCGGCTCGGTCCCCGAGGTCAATGGGCTCAGCGACACGCCAGGTCCTCCAGTACGTCGGCGAGGGCGGCGACCCCGGCCAGGCAGTCGGCCTCCTCGGCGTGCTCGGCCGGGGAGTGCGAGACCCCGGTGGGGTTGCGCACGAACAGCATGGCGGTCGGGACGGCCGACGCCAGGATCCCGGCGTCGTGTCCGGCGCCGGTGGGCAGCACCGGGGCGTCCAGCAGCTTGGCGAGCCGGTCGCGCAGCGGGCCGTCGAAGTCCACCACCGGGGTGTAGGACTCGCGGGTCAGCTCGACCCGGACGCCGTCGCGCCCGCCGCGCTCGGCGGCGGCCTGCTCGATCTCCTCGACCAGCGCGGTGAGCGTCGCCTCGTCGGCGGCCCGGGAGTCCAGCCAGCCGCGCACCAGCGAGGCGATCGCGTTGGTGCCGTTGGGCTCGACCGCGACCTTGCCGAAGGTGGCCAGCGCGCCCGCCTGCCGGGCCTTCTTGCGGGCCGCGAGCACGGTGTTGGCGTACGTCAGCATCGGGTCGCGGCGGTCCTCGATCCGGGTGGTGCCGGCGTGGTTGGCCTCGCCGTGGAAGTCGAACCGCCAGCGGCCGTGCGGCCAGATCGCGCTGGCCACGCCGACCGGCCGGTCCTCGGCGAGGAGGCGGCCCTGCTCGACGTGGAGTTCGACGAAGGCACCGATCCGGGCCAGCCGGTCGTCATCCGCGCCGATCGCGCCCGGGTCGTAGCCGGCCCGCTCCATCGCGTCGGGCAGCCGGACGCCGTCGGCGTCGCGCAGCTCGTACGCGGCCTCGCGGGAGAGCACGCCGGCGGACAGCCGGGAGCCGATGCAGGCCACGCCGAACCGGGCGCCCTCCTCGTCGCCGAAGTTGGTGATCGCCAGTGGGCGGGTGAACTCGGCCCCGCGGCCGCGCAGTTCGTCCAGGGCCGCGAAGGAGGAGACCACGCCGAGCGGGCCGTCGAAGGCGCCGCCGTCCGGGACGGAGTCCAGGTGCGAGCCGGTGACGACCGCCCCGCCCGCGTTCGGATCGCCCAGCCAGGCCCACTGGTTGCCGTTGCGGTCCAGCTCGTAGGCGAGGCCGCGGTCACGGGCCTGCTGCTCGAACCAGGCCCGGCACTCGGCGTCGGCGGAGTTCCAGGCGAAGCGGCGGTAGCCGCCGGAGGCGGCGGAGCGGCCCACGGGGAGCAGCTCCGCCCACATCTCTTCGAACGAGGACGTCACAGCTCACCCATCGGGACGCGGACCCCGCGCTCGGCGGCGACCTCGCCGGCCCGGTCGTAGCCGGCGTCCACGTGCCGGATCACGCCCATGCCCGGGTCGTTGGTGAGCACCCGGCGGATCTTCTCGCCGGCCAGCGCGGTGCCGTCGGCGACGGTGACCTGGCCGGCGTGGATCGAGCGGCCGATGCCGACGCCGCCGCCGTGGTGGATGGAGACCCAGGACGCGCCGGAGGCCACGTTGACCATGGCGTTGAGCAGCGGCCAGTCGGCGATCGCGTCCGAGCCGTCCAGCATCGCCTCGGTCTCCCGGTACGGGGAGGCGACCGAGCCGCAGTCGAGGTGGTCGCGGCCGATCACGATCGGCGCGGACAGCTCGCCGGAGGCGACCATGTCGTTGAAGCGCTCGCCGGCCTTGTCGCGCTCGCCGTAGCCGAGCCAGCAGATCCGCGCGGGCAGGCCCTGGAAGTGCACCTTCTCCTGGGCCATCTTGATCCAGCGGTGCAGCGACTCGTTCTCCGGGAAGAGGTCGAGGACGGCCTTGTCGGTCTTGTGGATGTCCTGCGGGTCACCGGACAGCGCCGCCCAGCGGAACGGTCCCTTGCCCTCGCAGAACAGCGGCCGGATGTACGCGGGGACGAACCCGGGGAAGGCGAACGCGCGGTCGTAACCGGCCAGTTGGGCCTCGCCGCGGATCGAGTTGCCGTAGTCGAAGACCTCGGCGCCCGCGTCCTGGAAGCCGACCATCGCCTCGACGTGCCGGGCCATCGACTCGCGGGCCCGCTGGGTGAACTCGGCGGGCTTGGCCGCCGCGTAGTCCGCCATGTCGTCGAAGGCGACGCCCACCGGCAGGTAGGCGAGCGGGTCGTGGGCGCTGGTCTGGTCGGTGACGATGTCGATCGGCGCGTCCATCGCGAGCAGCTGCGGGACCAGCTCGGCGGCGTTGCCCAGCACGCCGATGGACAGCGGCTGCCGCTTGTCGCGGGCGGCGGTGGCCAGCTCCAGCGCGTGCCCGAGGTCCTTGGCCTCGACGTCCAGGTAGCGGTGCTCGATCCGGCGGGCGATCCGGGACGGGTCGCAGTCGATGCAGATCGCCACGCCGCCGTTCATGGTGACGGCCAGCGGCTGGGCGCCGCCCATGCCGCCGAGGCCGGCGGTGAGGGTGATGGTGCCTTCCAGCGTTCCGTTGAACCGCTTGTTGGCGACGGCGGCGAAGGTCTCGTAGGTGCCTTGCAGGATGCCCTGGGTGCCGATGTAGATCCACGAGCCGGCGGTCATCTGCCCGTACATGGTGAGCCCGAGGCTCTCCAGCCGGCGGAACTCCTCCCAGTTGGCCCAGTCGCCGACCAGGTTGGAGTTGGCGATCAGCACCCGCGGCGCCCACTCGTGGGTCTGCATGACGCCGACCGGCCGCCCGGACTGGACCAGCATGGTCTCGTCCTGCTTCAGCCCCTCCAGCGTCCGCACCATGGCGTCGAACGAACGCCAGTCCCGCGCCGCCTTGCCGGTGCCGCCGTAGACGACCAGCTTCGACGGGTGCTCGGCCACCTCGGGGTCGAGGTTGTTCATCAGCATCCGCAGGGCCGCCTCCTGCTGCCACCCCTGCGTCGTGAGCCCCGTCCCCCGCGCCGCCCTGACCTCACGCGGCCCGCTCGCCTGCTGCTGCACCATGTCCCGGCCTCCATGCGGATGGATTCATTCAGATTCAGCTCGGCTGAATATATCCAAACAACCAGCTCCCGACCAGACCCCGGACCCATCCGATCAGCCCCGCCGCCGACCGGCTCGGCGCGCTAGCCTGAACCCGGCGAACACCAGCCACTCGGCCCAGCGACGAGAACGGAGAACACGATGACTGCGATCACCGTGCGGCCCGGCAAACTGCGGGATGTGGCGGAGGAGATCGAGCGGAGCACCGGCCTCCGCGTCCAGATCATCGGAGGAACCCTGGTGATGTCCCCCACTCCTCGCGGCAAGCACGCGGGGACGGTCAAGCGCCTGTCCCGCCAACTCGACGGCAACCTCCCGGCCGGTCTCGGCGCCTACGAGGTCTCCTCGATCAACATGCCCGACGACGCCGAGGACTACGCGACACCCGACCTGGTCGTCCTGCCGTCCGACTGGGAGGACGACGACGACTGGCTGGCCGACCCGCACGACGTCGAGCTCGCCGTAGAGGTCATCTCCACCTCCGAGCGGGTCAGCCACATCGCGACCAAAACGAGCTGGTACGCCGTCGCGGGCGTGCCGGTCCTCCTCGCGGTCGACCCCCGCAAGGGTGTCTGGACGCTTCGCACCCACCCCCGCGACGGCGAGTACCAGGGCGTGCTGCACGGCAAGTACGGCGAGCCCGTCCCGCTGCCCGCGCCGCTGCCCGCCGAACTGGACACCTCCGCACTGCCGCTGTACGCACCCCGCGCCTGAGTCACGCCGCGGCGTCGCCGTCCCAGTCGATGCCGATCTCGGCGAGCCAGCGGCGGTCGGCGGCGTCGGGGGTGGGCGGGGTCGGCGGGCGGGGGATGTTCTGGACCGGGCCGAGGCCGTACTTCTCGGCGGCCGCGGCGGCTGCGCGGGCGTCGGGTTCGATGACGCCGACGTGCACGGCGGACTCGTCTCCCGGGTCGAGGACGGTCAGTTCGGGATCGGGCAGGCGCCGCAGGGTGACGCGGCGTCCGCAGGTGGGGCAGGACCATTCGTCGACACCCGAGGCCAGGCGGGCGACGAACTTCATCTCGTGGATCACGCGCATGGGCGGCACCCCCTGCTGTAGGGGATGCCCGGGTTCGTGACGGCTACTCCCCGCCGTGTCTACTCCAAAAACAGGCCACGTGCCGCGGCGGACTGCTCGATGGCCTCCAACCTGGCTTCCGCGCCCGGGAGTTCGTCGCACATGCGCTGCAACAGCACCCGGCCGAGCATCATCGGCGCGCACGCGGTGTCGAAGACCAGCCCGGTGCCGACGGCGGCCGGCAGCATCAGGTCGGAGAGCTTGGCGACCGGCGCGAAGGCGCTGTCGGCGACGGTCAGCACCGTCAGCCCGCACTCGCGGGCCACCACCAGCGCGTCCATCAGCTCCCGCGGGTAGCGCGGCAGCGCGAAGCAGAGCAGCGCGGTGGCCCCGGCCGCGGCGGCCTGTTCCAGCCGGTCGGCGAGCATGCTGCCGCCCTCGTCGAGGAGGCGGATGTCCGGGTGCACCTTGGCGGCGAAGTAGGCGAAGCCGCGCGCCTGCGCGGAGGCGGCCCGCAGGCCGAGCACCGGCAGCGGGCGGGAGGCGGCGAGCAGCCGGGCGGCACGGGTGATCGGCTCGGGGTCGGCGAGGAGTTCGGCGAGGTGGCGCAGGTGGGCGATCTCGGCGAGCACGGCCTGCTGGTGCTCGTTGCGCACCGCGTCGTCGGGGGTCTCCGGCGCGGCGGGCTCGCCCGCGCCGAGTTCGCGCAGCTGTTTGCGCAGTGCCGGGTAGCCGTCGTAGCCGAGGGCGACCGCGAAGCGGGTGACGGAGGGTTGGCTGACGCCGGCGAGTTCGGCGACCTCGACGCTGGAGAGGAACGGCGCCTCGGTGGCGTGCCGGACCAGCGAGTGCGCGATCCGCCGCTGGGTCGGGGTCAGTCGGTGGCCTTCGAACAGCTGGAGCAGCCGGGCGGAGGGGCCGACCGTGCCGGCCTCGTCGGTGGCGGTCATCAGCGGTACCTCCGGATGCGAGCGATTCGGACGACGACTGTGCAGCAGTGCGTCGCGCCTGGCAAAGACGTCTCGTACGGCGGGACGCCGGGCGAGACGGCCCGAGCGGGTGGGAGCTCGGGGTAACCCTGAATTCTCCCTGAACCCGCCCGGATTCCCCCACCGACGGATGGACCGCGCCCCCGGCGCGGGCCCAGGCTGTTTCCATGGACACTCGCCAGGACGACCTGCGGCGCGACCTCGACGCCGCCCTGCATGCTCGCAAGGACCTCGGCAAGGAGTACGAGCCGGAGCTGGTCGACTCGTTCCTGAGCCGTCTGGACGCCCGGCTGGACGCCCGGGTCGAGCGCCGGGTGGCCGAGCGGATGGACGACTACGAGCCCGCGCACCGGCGCCGGCCGCACCACCAGGGGCCGGGGCCCGGCCGCTCCGGCAACCGGCTGGCGGTGATCTCGCTGGCCCTCGGCATCCCGCTCACCGCGATCGCGGCCAGCCCGCAGGGCGGCGGCTTCTACGGCCTGCTGGTCAGTTGGGCGGGCATCGTCGGCGTCAACTTCGCCGCCGCGTTCGGCAACCGCCGGGACCGGGACGAGCCGCGGTCCCGGTCCCGGTCCCGGGACGACTGGGACTGAGCCCCGCCGCCCGCACCGGCCGCCCCACCGCCCGCACCGGGCCCGACGGACCGTCACACCGATCGCACCGATCGCACCGATCGCACCGTGTCAGCCCGGCTCACACCGGCTCAGGCCAGCGGCCCGGTGACCCGCTCCACGGCCCGCACCAGCTCCCCTGAGGCGACCAGCGCGGCCGCCGCCTCCAGGTCCGGCGACAGGAAGCGGTCGCGGCCGGCGCCGCCGACCCCCGCTTCCCGGGCGGCGGCCATGGCGGCCGTGGTGGCCGGGGCCGTCCGGCCCGCGCCGTCGGCCTGCCGGCGGATCTCCAGGGCGCGGGCGGCGGCGGTGAGTTCGACGGCGAGGATCCGGCCGAGGTTGTCGACGGACTGGCGCAGCTTGCGGGCGGCGGACCAGCCCATCGACACGTGGTCCTCCTGCATCGCGGAGGACGGGATCGAGTCGACCGAGGCCGGGACGGCGAGCCGCTTGTTCTCGCTGACCAGCGCCGCCTGGGTGTACTGGGCGATCATCAGGCCGGAGTCCACACCGGGGTCGTCGGCCAGGAAGGCCGGCAGGCCGTGCGAGCGGGCCTTGTCGAGCAGCCGGTCGGTGCGGCGCTCGGAGATGGAGCCGAGGTCGGCGGCGGCGATGGCGAGGAAGTCCAGCACGTACGCGACCGGGGCGCCGTGGAAGTTGCCGTTGGACTCCACCCGGCCGTCCGGCAGCACCACCGGGTTGTCGACCGAGGCGGCCAGCTCGCGGGAGGCGACCAGCTGGGCGTGGGCGAGGGTGTCCCGGCCGGCGCCGGCCACCTGCGGGGCGCAGCGGATCGAGTAGGCGTCCTGGACCCGCGGCGCGTCGTCCTGGTGGTGGCCGGTGAGGCCGGAGTCCTTGAGGACGGCCAGCATGTTGGCGGCGCTCAGCGCCTGGCCCGGGTGGGGGCGGATCGGGGCGTGCAGTTCGGGGGCGAGCACCTTGTCGGTGCCGAGCAGCGCCTCCAGGGTCATCGCGGCGGTGATGTCGGCGGTGGTGTACAGCCGCTGCAGGTCGGCGATGGCCATCACCAGCATGCCGAGCATGCCGTCGGTGCCGTTGATGAGGGCCAGGCCCTCCTTCTCCAGCAGTTCGACGGGCTCGATGCCGGCGGCGGCGAGCAGTTCGGCGGCGGGCTTCTCCACGCCGTCCGGGCCGGTGGCCACGCCCTCGCCCATCAGGACCAGCGCGCAGTGCGACAGCGGCGCGAGGTCGCCGGAGCAGCCGAGCGAGCCGAACTCCCGGACCACCGGGGTGATGCCCGCGTTGAGCAGGGCGGCCATGGTCTGCGCGACCAGCGGGCGTACGCCGGTCCGGCCGGAGGCCAGCGTCTTCATCCGCAGGAAGACGAGTGCCCGGACGACCTCGCGCTCGACGGCCGGTCCCATCCCGGCCGCGTGCGAGCGCACCAGCGACCGCTGGAGCTGCGCCCGCAGTTCGGGGCTGATGTGCCGGACGGCGAGCGCGCCGAATCCGGTCGACACGCCGTAGACGGGGCGCGGTTCGGCCGCGAGGGCGTCGATCCGTGCCCGCGCCGTCGCCATCTCGGCGAGCGCGTCGGGGCCTATCTCGACCCGGGCGTTCCCCCGGGCGACGGCCAGCACGTCCTCGGCGCTGACGTCGGCCTTGCCGACCTGGACCAGCGGAGCGTCGGGGGCCACAGCACTGTGCATATCCATATACACCATCACATCAGGTGAATGAAGATATGACAACAGGTGGTCGCCATCCGAAACGGCCACGATGGCACACCCGGACCGGCCAGCAGGATTTTCACCCGGGCCGACCCGTGCCGCACGCTGGTGGCCACGGACACGCACGGAGGTGGCAGGGCGATGACGCGGGCGACGGCACGGCGCCGGGTGGTGCGGCTGCGGGGGGACGAGCGCGGGGTGCGGCCGGACTCGCTGGCGGCGGAGGAACCGCTGGAGATCCGGCTCGGCGGCGAGCCGCTGACCGTCACCATGCGCACCCCCGGGCAGGACTTCGACCTGGTGGCCGGGTTCCTGGTCGGCGAGGGGCTGGTGCACACCTCCGAGGAGCTCGCGGCCCTGCGGTACTGCGCCGGGACGGACGAGTCCGGCGCCAACACCTACAACGTCGTCGACGCCACCCTGCGCGGCGCCGCCCGCGCGCTGCCGCTGTCCGCGCACCGCAACCTGCTCACCACCAGCGCCTGCGGCCTGTGCGGCCGGGACACGGTGGACGCCGTCCGCACCCACGTCCGCCACCCGGTGGGCGAGGACCCGCTCACCGTCCCGCCGTCCCTGCTGTACGGCCTGCCGGAGCGGCTGCGGGCCGCCCAGCGCACCTTCGAGTCCACCGGCGGCCTGCACGCGGCCGGCCTGTTCGACGCCGCCACCGGCGAACTGCTCTGCGCCCGCGAGGACGTCGGGCGGCACAACGCCGTGGACAAGGTGGTCGGCTGGGCGCTGCGCGAGGGCAGGCTGCCGCTGACCGGGCACGTCCTGCTGGTCAGCGGCCGGGCCTCGTTCGAGCTGACCCAGAAGGCCGCGCTGGCGGGTGTCCCGCTGCTGGCGGCCGTCTCGGCGCCGTCCTCGCTCGCGGTGGACCTCGCCGAGGAGCTGGGCCTGACCCTGGTCGGCTTCCTGCGCGGGGAGGGCGCGAACGTCTACACCCGGCCGGACCGGATCGCCTCGCCCTCCCCCGCCACGCCCTCGACGCCGGCGCCCTCCCCCGCCACGCCGGTCACCCCCTGAGCTCGGCCTCGATCAGGTCCGCCGCGCGGGCGGTGCCGCCCTCGGCCCGGCCGGCGGCGGCCAGCGCCTTCAGCCGCTCGGCCACCGCCGAGTCGCCGACCAGCTCCAGCAGCGCGCCGCGCAGCGCCTCCGGAGTGGCCCGCGCGGTGTCCAGGCGGCGGGCGACGCCGAGCCCCACCAGCGCGTCCGCGTTGGCGAACTGGTCGACGGCCTGCGGCACCGCGATCATCGGCACGCCGTGGTACAGCCCCTCGCTGGAGCCGCCCATGCCCGCGTGGGTGACGAAGGCGTCCGCCTGCGCGAGCACCGACAGCTGCGGCACCCACCGGTGCACCTCGACGGTGTCCGGCACCTCGCCCAGGTCGGCCAGGTCGGTGTGCGCGCCGACCTGGAGCACCGTGTGCCAGCCGGGCAGGCCGCCGAAGGCCTGGACGCAGGCCCGGTAGAACGCGGGCTGGTGGGTGAAGGCCGAGCCGAGCGAGACCAGCAGCACCTTCTCCGCGTGCGTCGGCCGGTGCCACTCGCCCTGGTGGGCGCGGTCGCCGAAGCACGGCCCGACGAAGGTGACGCGCCGCTCGTCGACCCGGTCCGCGTTGGGCTGCAGGGCGCGCGGGATCAGGGCGACGGACCGCGCCGGGCGGCCCTTGAAGGCGTCCACGTCGCGCTCCAGCGTCCCGGCCTCGGCCAGCCAGTCGGCGAACCGCCGGTAGTGCTCGGCGCCGCCGGGCCCGTTGCGGATCGCCTCGAACACCTCCGCCATGTCCTGCTCGAAGCCCTCCCAGCCGACGTAGGTGGGCGACAGCTGTATCACCGGCACGCCCAACCGCTCGCCGAGCGCCCGCCCGGCGAAGCCCGCGATGTCGCAGAGCACCAGGTCGGGGCGGTCGTCCGCGAAGGCCTCCAGCAGGACGGGGTACATCGCGAGGGCGTCGTCCAGGAACAGTTCCTGGAGCGCCACCGGGTCCTCCTCCCAGGCGTCCAGGCCGCCGGCGAGCGGCAGCCTCGTCGGGTACGGGACGAAGCGGGCGCCGGTCGACTCGACGGCCCCGGCGAAGGAGGCGTCGTTGACGTAGCTGACCCGGTGGCCCCGGGCGACCAGTTCGGCGATCACGGCGAGGCTGGGGTTGACGTGCCCGTGGGCCGGGATCGAGACCATCAGGATGTGGGCGGGGTGCGCGGAGCGGGTCATGGGGGCCTCCAGGATTCAGAGTGAGACGAGACGATCCGTCTCGCTGGCGCCACCCCAGCATGATCGGGGTCCGACACCACGTCAAGACGATACGGTCCGTCTCGCCACTTCGCTTAGAATTTCCGCCATGGCCCACAGAACCGCCCCCGACCCGGCCCGCCGCAGCGAACGCTCCCGCGCCGCCGTCCTCACCGCCGCCGCCGAACTCGTCGCCGAGGTCGGCTTCGGCAAGCTGACCATCGAGGCGATCGCCGCCCGGGCCGGCGTCGGCAAGCAGACCATCTACCGCTGGTGGCCCTCCAAGGGCGCCGTCGTCTTCGACGCCTTCCTCGCCGCCAACGAGCACGAGGGCAGCCTCGCCCTCCCCGACACCGGCGACCTCGCCGCCGACCTGCGGGCCGTCCTGCGCCCCGCCGCCGACGAGCTCACCGACCCCGCCCTCGACCGCACCTACCGCGCCCTCACCGCCGAACTGCTCAACGACCCGGCCCTGTACGCCGACTACCGCACCCGCCTGCTGGACCCGCTCCTCGACGTCACCCGCGAGCGCCTGCGCAGCGCCCGCGAGGCCGGCCGGCTCGCCCCCGACGCGGACCTCGACCTCGCCCTCGAACTCCTCTACGGCCCGCTCCACTACCGCTGGCTCTACCGCCTCGGCCCGCTCGACCACGCCCACGCCGACCGCCTGGTCGAGGCGGTCCTGCGCGCCCTCGGACAGGCCTGACCGCACCGGCCGCTTCGGATCCTCACACCACCGGGGGCGAGGCCGCGCCCGCCAGGGCGACGGCCACCAGGGCGCGCATGGCGAAGGCGGCCTGACCGAACGGCAGGGTCGCGTCGTCGGCGAAGAGTTCGACGAGCCAGCCGCCGGCCGGGTTCTGGCCACCGGCGGCGACCATGCCGCGGTAGCCGGAGACGACCAGCATGGCCTCCTCGGCCGGGTCGTTGCCGGCCGCGCCGGCGCGCAGGGCGAAGGCGCCGCCGCGGACGGCGCGGCGGGTCATCGGGTAGTGCCGCAGGTCGAAGACGGCGTCCGGGGCCTCGATCTGGGCCCGCTGGGTCTCGGCGCGGGTGCTGCTGGGGCCGCTGGTCATCCGGTAGACGGCGTGCTGGGCGGTGCGCATGAGGTGGGAGCCGGGCGGGACGTAGGAGACCCACCAGCCGACGGCGTCGAGCAACCGGGCGGAGGCCTCGGCGACGACGACGAGCTTGCCGAGGGTGTCGGCGGGGTGGACGGCCCGGGCGGCGGCGGCCTGGTCGAGGGCCGCGAGGACGGCGGTGAGCAGCTGGCCCGGGTCCGCGCTGTGCGCGGCGCCCCGGAAGCGCCGCCGGTCGCCCGCCCCGGCCCGGCCCGGCCGGGCGCGTCCGTCGGCCCGGTGGTGCGGGTCCGCGGCGTCGGCGAGCAGCACGGTGGGGTCGGGCGAGAAGCCGGGGCCGTGGCTGCGCCCGGCGACGACGGGGTGGGCGGCCCGGGCGGCCTTGGCCCGGTACTGGGCGGCGTCGGCGAGCCGGAAGAGCCGGTCGGGGGTGGTGACCGGGCCGATGGAGTCGCCGGTGGAGGCGACTCCGCAGGCGACGCCCTCGCCTTCGGACAGGGCCAGGGCCCGGGCGCAGAGCTCCTCGGCGACGGCGACGACCTCGTCGGCCTTCTGCCCCTCGGCAAGCAGGCAGAACTCGTCGCCGCCGAGGCGGGCGGCGAGGCTGCCGGGGAGCTTGGCCGCGGCGACCGAGAGCTGGTGGGCGAACCGTTCGAGCAGCCGGTCGCCCATCTCGTGGCCGAGCTGGTCGTTGACCCGCTTGAGGCCGTTGACGTCGCAGACGACGAGCGAGACCACGGTGTTGTCCCGGTTGTGCGCCCTGAGGGCGCTCTCCAGCCGGGCGTCGACGGCGCGCCGGTTGGCGAGGCCGGTGAGCGGGTCGGAGAAGGCGAGTTTGCGCAGGTCGGCGAGGCGTTCGGTCTGGGCGAGGCCGGCCGAGATCTGGGCCGCGAGCAGGGTCGCGTAGTCGGCGTCGGCGGCGACGAACCCGGGTTTCCCGACGCTGCGGGCCAGGTACAGCTCGCCCCACGCCTGCCCGTGCAGGACGATCGGGGCGACCACGCAGCAGGCGCGGCCGCGCCGGCGCAGCGCCGCGGCGCGTTCCTGGCAGTACGCGCCGGCGGTGGGGTGGGCGTGCCCGGCGTGCGGTTCGGCGTTCTCCGCGGTCTGCAGCCAGGCCCGGGGGAGGCGCCCGGTGGTCCAGCGCTCCTCCAGATAGGTGACGATCTCGGGGAAGTCGGCGACGGGGTAGGACTCGTCCTCGGGCAGTTCCTCCTCGCCGGGCGCGAGCTCCCCGTGGTTGACCAGGACCCGGAGCCGGCCGGATTCGCGGTCCCAGACGGAGACGGCCGCCATGGTGGCCCCGAGCGCCTCGGTGGCGCGGGCGGCGGCGGCCCGGACGGCCTCCAGCGGGGTGAGCGCGCGGGCCATGTCCTGGGCCAGCTCGACCACGGACTGCAGCCGCAGGTCGGGCAGTCGACCGGACGGCCGCGGGCCGCCGCAGTCGCAGTCGCAGCCGCGGTCCGTCATGATCGCCTCACTGCTCACCGGCTCGCCTCGCTCCCTGTGCTCGGTCCTGCCGGACCCCCGACGGCGTCCGCACCCACCCGGCCGCTTTCACCAAGACTATGGCGGTTTCGTTCGGTTATGCCCCGTTTGCCGGGACGGACCCGCAACCGGCCGTACGGGTTTCAACCGTTCGGCACCCCAAGCATCGGGAGCGGCTCCGGGCCACGTCCTGGAAAGGGCAGGGGAAGGCCGGAAAGGCCCGGGAAAAGCCGGGAAGGGCACAGGAGAGGACCGGGACGGGTCCGGAAGGGACCGGGACGGGCCCGGGAGAGGCGCGAAAAAGGCTTGGGAGAGGCGCGAGAAGGGCCCGGGAGGGGCGGCGGCGGAGCCTACTCCGGCTTCAGCCGCCGCGACAGCAGCCACGGCTCGACCAGCCCGAGCCCGCGCACCGGTCGGCGCCACATCGGCTGCAGGTGGAACCGGTGCCCGGCGTCCAGCCCCGGCACCGGCAGGCCCGAGGCGGGCATCCCGGCGGCGGCCGACAGCGCCTCGGCGAGGCCGGGGCCGTCCGCGTCCGGCGGGGCCACGCTGCCGTACTGCTCCAGCGCGGCGGCGAACTCGCCGTCGATCAGCACCGCGTCCTTGGGCGCGATCGAGGTGAGCCGACTGGCCAGGTTGACGGTGGTGCCGAAGACGTCGCCCATCCGCGAGGTGACCGTGCCGAAGGCCATGCCGACCCGCAGCGCGGGGATGGTCTCGTCCTCGGCGAGGGCCTCGATCAGGCTGAGCGCGATCTCGGCGGCGGTGACCGGGTCCTCGGAGACGTAGAGGATCTCGTCGCCGAGGGTCTTGATGACCCGGCCGCCCTGCCCGGCGATCAGGTCCGAACAGGTGTTCTCGAAGGTCTCGACGAGCTCGCCGAGCTCCTCCTCCTCCAGCCGCCGCGACAGCCGGGTGAAGCCGACCAGGTCGGCGAAGCCCACCGCGAGGCGCCCGCTGGTGATCTCGTTGTCCTCGGCGGCCTGGACCACCCGGCCGGTGACGGCGGCGAGCTGGCGGCGCCAGACGTACACCAGGAACTGCTCCAGCTCCGGCAGCAGCAGCTCGACCAGCGGGTAGGCGACGTCGGCGCGGGTCAGGCCGGGCTCGACGGCCTGGGTGAGGTTCTCCAGGAAGGTGTCCATCTGCCAGCCGGCCAGCCGGGCGGTGGTCTGGCCGGTGGAACGGGCCACCTGGATCGCCATCGACTCGCTGAGCAGGCCGGACTCGACCAGGCCGGCGAGCCGGCGCAGGGCGATCACGTCGCCGTCGGTGAGGGCCCGGGACTGGCCGATGTCGGGGAAGCCCATGGCCCGCCAGAAGCGGGTCGCCAGCTCCATCGGGACGTCGGCGGCCCGCGCGGCCTGGTACGGGGTGTAGCGGCGTGGCGCGTCCAGGATCAGGCGTTCCAGTTCGAGCGCGACCGTGGGGTCGTGGGCCCCCGATGCCGCGCCGCTGCTGCCGTCCTCTGCCACCGGTCCGTCCCCGTGCGGTCGCCGCACTCGCCTCGTGTCCTGCCTGTCCGGGCGCGCCCGCCACCCGGCGGGCAGTGGCGCGCCTCACACCGCTGCCAGGTGGAATGTTCGCACGGAATCGCGCGATCCGGGGCATCAGCCCGGGTCAAGGAGAGGTGAAGAGTGCCGTTCAGCGGGGCTCGGGGCGCACGTGGACGACGTCCCCCGCGCCGACCGCCCGGCGTGCGCCGTCGGGGGTGCGGACCACCAGGCGGCCGTCGCCGTCGATCGCCACCGCCTCGCCGACCAGCTCCCGGTCGCCCGGCAGGTGCACCTTCACCTGGCGGCCGAGCGTGGTGCAGCGGTCCGCGTAGGCGCGGAGCAGCTCGCTGGTGTGCGGGTCCCCGGCGGCGGCCGTCCAGGTGCGGTACAGCCCGGCGAACTCGCGCAGCAGGGCGCGCAGCAGGGTGGACCGGTCGGTGACCTCGGCGCCGGCCAGCGCGAGCGAGGCGGCGGTGGGGACGGGCAGTTCGGACTCGCGCAGCGAGACGTTGATGCCGAGGCCGGCGACCACGGCGCCGCCGCTCAGCTCGGTGAGGATGCCGCCGAGCTTGCGCTCGGCGCCGTCGATCTCCACCTGGAGGTCGTTGGGCCACTTCAGCCCGACCTCGACCCCGGCGATCCGGCTCAGCGTGCTGGCGGTGGCCACCCCGACCAGGATCGGCAGCCAGCCGTAGCGTTCGACCGGCACCTCCTCGGGGCGCAGCAGGACGGACAGGAACAGCCCGGAGCGGGCCGGGGCGCTCCACTGGCGCTCCAGCCGGCCGCGCCCGGCGTTCTGCAGCTCGGCGACCAGCACCGCGCCCTGCGGGGCGCCGGCCCGGGCGCGGGCGGCGAGGTCGTTGTTGGTGGAGCCGGTCGCGGCGACGACGTCCACCGAGGTCCAGAGCCCGTCCGGGACGAGCAGGTCGCGGCGCAGTGCCGCCTCGTCCAGCGGCGGGCGGTCCAGGTCGGTCCACGGCGACGGCCCGGCGTGGCCGAAACCGCGCAGTCCACTGCGGCGGGGGGAGTCGGGTGCGGTCATGGTCCAGAACACTAGAACGTGTCCGGCCGCGTGGGGCGTAGGCCGCCCCATCGTCCCGCAGAACGAGCGTGGACACACTGTGTTGATGGCCATAACGCCAGGACATGACGTCCGGGCCCGTGCGCTGGCTACGCTACCCAACGGTAGTTCGCAGCGCCGCCCTGCCCTCATGCGCGGGCCCCCACCCCGGCCCGCGCGCACTCGAACAGGTCGCGGCCCATCGATCAGGGAGAGCCACCGGATGACCGAGGCGCCGTACGACCCCCACACCACCGCCGGCAAGCTCGCCGACCTGCGGCGCAGGCTCGACGAGGCGGTGCACTCCGGCTCCGCCGCGGCCGTGGAGAAGCAGCACGCCAAGGGCAAGCTGACGGCCCGCGAGCGGGTCGCGGAGCTGCTGGACGAGGACTCCTTCGTCGAGTTCGACGAGTTCGCCCGGCACCGCTCGACGAACTTCGGGCAGGAGCGGAACCGCCCGTACGGCGACGGCGTGGTGACCGGCTACGGCACCGTGGACGGCCGCCAGGTCGCCGTCTTCGCCCAGGACTTCACCGTGTTCGGCGGCTCCCTGGGCGAGGTGTTCGGCGAGAAGATCGTCAAGGTGATGGACTTCGCGCTGAAGACCGGCTGCCCGGTCATCGGCATCAACGACTCCGGCGGCGCCCGGATCCAGGAGGGCGTGGTCTCGCTCGGCCTGTACGGCGAGATCTTCCGCCGCAACGTGCACGCCTCGGGCGTGATCCCGCAGATCTCGCTGATCATGGGCCCCTGCGCGGGCGGCGCGGTGTACTCCCCCGCGATCACCGACTTCGTGGTGATGGCCGACCGGACCTCGCACATGTTCATCACCGGCCCGGACGTGATCAAGACCGTGACCGGCGAGGACGTCGGCATGGAGGAGCTGGGCGGCGCCCGCACCCACAACAGCAAGTCCGGCAACGCGCACTACCTGGCCACCGACGAGAAGGAGGCCGTCGAGTACGTCAAGAGCCTGCTCTCGTACCTGCCCTCCAACAACCTGTCGGACCCGCCGTCCTACCCCGAGCAGGCGGACCTCACCGTCACCGACGAGGACCTCGAACTCGACGCCATCGTGCCGGACTCGGCGAACCAGCCGTACGACATGCGCAAGGTGATCGAGCACATCGTCGACGACGGCGAGTTCCTGGAGACCCAGCCGCTGTACGCGGGCAACATCATCACCGGCTTCGGCCGGGTCGAGGGCCAGTCCGTCGGCATCGTCGGCAACCAGCCGATGGACCTGGCCGGCTGCCTGGACATCAACGCCAGCGAGAAGGCCGCCCGCTTCATCCGGACCTGCGACTCCTTCAACATCCCGGTGCTGACCTTCGTCGACGTGCCCGGCTTCCTGCCCGGCACCGAGCAGGAGTGGGACGGCATCATCCGCCGCGGCGCCAAGCTGATCTACGCCTACGCCGAGGCGACCGTCCCGCTGATCACCGTGATCACCCGCAAGGCCTTCGGCGGCGCGTACGACGTCATGGGCTCCAAGCACCTGGGCGCCGACCTCAACCTGGCCTGGCCGACCGCGCAGATCGCGGTGATGGGCGCGCAGGGCGCGGTCAACATCCTGCACCGGCGGGAGATCGCCGAGGCCGGGGCGGCGGGCGGTGCCGAGCAGAAGCGGGCCGAGCTGATCGCCTCGTACGAGGACACCCTGCTGAACCCGTACCTGGCGGCCGAACGCGGCTACGTGGACGCGGTGATCCCGCCGAGCGAGACCCGCCGGCACATCGTCCGGGGTCTGCGGGCGCTGCGCGGCAAGCGCGAGGTGCTGCCGCCGAAGAAGCACGGCAACATCCCCCTGTAGGCCCCCGTCGGGAGAGAATTGAGCCATGGCCCCGATCCACGTGCTGCACGGGCAGCCGACCCCCGAGGAGCTCGCCGCCGTCCTGGCGGTGGTCCAGGCCCGGGCCGCCGCCGCGCAGGCCGCCGCCGAGGCGGCGCGCCGGGCCGGTGCCGGCCCGGCCGCCCCCTGGAACGACCGCTCCCGCCTGTTCCGCCAGGCCGTCCACCCGGGCGTCAACGCCTGGCGGACGTCCGGCTGGGCGAGCTGATCCGCCGGGTGCGGAGCGGGAAGTCGGCCCGTCCGACTTCCCGCTCCGCACCCGTTCGGGCCCGTCCGCCCGGATTGCCCGAAAGCTGAGTACGGATACTCAGGCGCCCGGGGCCGGGCGCGGCGCACCCTGGACGTGTGCTCTGGTCAGACCCCCGCGACGAGCCCTCCCCGGAGGCCCGCCGGATGATGGAGCGGCTGCACCGGGCCGGCCGGGTGCTCGCCGCCCTCGCGATGGTGGCCGCCGTCCTCCTGCTGCTGTGACCACCGTCAGCCGACCGCCGCGACCGCCGTTCACCCGAACGGCGGACACCGGGACCCCCTACCCTGAGGGGCATGACCGACCAGCGCATCCTCGTCCTCGCCTCCGCCTCCCCCGCCCGCCTCGGACTGCTGCGCCAGGCGGGCCTCGACCCGCGCGTGGTGGTCAGCGGCGTCGACGAGGACGCGATCAGCGCCGCCACCCCGGCCGAACTCGCCCTGGTGCTGGCCGAGGCCAAGGCGAAGGCGGTCGCCGCCGCACTGACCGGCGGCGAGCTGGTGATCGGCTGCGACTCCGTCCTGGAGCTGGACGGCCAGGCCCTCGGCAAGCCCGCCGACGCCACCGAGGCGCTCGCCCGCTGGCAGTCGATGCGCGGCCGCGCCGGGGTGCTGCGCACCGGTCACTGCGTGATCGACACCGCGACCGGCCGGCAGTCCTCGGCGACCGCGTCCACCACCGTCCGCTTCGGCACCCCGGACGACGCCGAGATCGCCGCCTACGTGGCCTCCGGCGAGCCCCTGCACGTCGCCGGGGCGTTCACCCTGGACGGGCGCTCGGCGCCGTTCATCGAGGGCATCGACGGCGACCCCGGCAACGTCATCGGCCTCTCGCTGCCGCTGCTGCGCGCCCTGCTCGCCGACCTGGACGTCCGGCTGGTCGACCTCTGGGCCTGACGGCCGGGCCCGCGGGACCGCGGCGACCCGCCGCCCGTTCCACCGTCGTTCGAGCCGGCCGCGCGAGAGTGTGTCCGATGCCACCGGGGCCCCGGACAACGCCCGGTCACCCGCTGTGGATCCGGCCGGTTCGACCGCACCGGCCGCGACCTGCGGCGTCATCGGACGGGCGGTCGACGGGCCCTCGAAACTCATCACCGTCCGTGTGGGATAGTTCACAACCTGGGGCTACTCGCCGGTACCGCCCAGGAATCCATAAACTCGACCAGGTTCAAGAAGGGAGCCACAGTGCGCAAGGTGCTCATCGCCAACCGCGGGGAAATCGCCGTCCGCGTCGCCCGGGCCTGCTCGGACGCCGGTATCGCCAGCGTCGCCGTCTACGCCGAGCCGGACCGGGATGCGCTGCACGTCCGCGCGGCCGACGAGGCTTACGCGCTGGGTGGAGACACCCCCGGCACCAGTTACCTGGACATCGCCAAGGTCCTGAAGGCCGCAGCGGACTCCGGGGCCGACGCCATCCACCCCGGCTACGGGTTCCTGTCGGAGAACGCCGACTTCGCCCAGGCCGTCCTCGACGCGGGCCTGACCTGGATCGGCCCGCCCCCGCAGGCCATCCGCGACCTCGGTGACAAGGTCACCGCCCGGCACGTGGCGCAGCGCGCCGGCGCGCCGCTGGTCGCCGGCACCCCGGACCCGGTCTCGGGTGCCGACGAGGTGGTCGTGTTCGCCCGGGAGCACGGCCTTCCGGTCGCCATCAAGGCGGCCTTCGGCGGCGGCGGCCGCGGCCTCAAGGTCGCCCGCACCCTGGAGGAGATCCCGGAGCTGTACGAGTCCGCGGTGCGCGAGGCCGTCGCCGCCTTCGGCCGCGGCGAGTGCTTCGTCGAGCGCTACCTGGACAACCCGCGGCACGTGGAGACCCAGTGCCTCGCGGACAAGCACGGCAACGTGGTGGTCGTCTCCACCCGTGACTGCTCGCTGCAGCGCCGGCACCAGAAGCTGGTCGAGGAGGCGCCCGCGCCGTTCCTGACCGCCGAGCAGAACGCCGAGCTGTACCGGGCGTCCAAGGCCATCCTGAAGGAGGCCGGCTACGAGGGCGCCGGGACCTGCGAGTTCCTGGTGGCGCTGGACGGCACGATCTCCTTCCTGGAGGTCAACACCCGGCTGCAGGTCGAGCACCCGGTCACCGAGGAGGTCACCGGACTCGACCTGGTCCGCGAGATGTTCCGGATCGCCGACGGCGAGGAACTGGGCTACGGCGACCCCGAGGTGCGCGGCCACTCGTTCGAGTTCCGCATCAACGGCGAGGACCCGGGCCGGGGCTTCCTGCCCGCGCCCGGCACCGTGACGCTGTTCGCGCCGCCGTCCGGCCCGGGCGTCCGGCTGGACTCCGGCGTGGAGAGCGGCTCGGTCATCGGCCCGGCCTGGGACTCCCTGCTGGCCAAGCTGGTCGTCTCCGGCCGGGACCGCAAGCAGGCCCTGGAGCGGGCCCGCCGCGCGCTGAACGAGTTCAAGGTGGAGGGCATGGCCACCGCCATCCCGTTCCACCAGGCGGTCGTCACCGACCCGGCGTTCGCGCCCGAGGTGCACGGCGGCGAGGGCCCGTTCACGATCTACACCCGGTGGATCGAGACCGAGTTCGACAACACCATCCCGCCGTTCGCGGGCGCGGCCGGCGACGGCGAGGAGGCCGAGGGCCGCGAGACCGTCGTGGTCGAGGTCGGCGGCAAGCGGATCGAGGTCTCGCTGCCGTCCTCGCTGGGCGTCTCGGCGGCCCCGGCGGCCGGTGCCGCGGGTGCCGCGAAGGCCAAGCGCCGGGTGGGTGCCAAGAAGGCCGGTTCGGCCGTCAGCGGTGACACCCTGGCCTCGCCGATGCAGGGCACCATCGTCAAGGTCGCCGTCGAGGAGGGCCAGGTCGTCGCCGAGGGCGAGCTGATCGTGGTCCTGGAGGCGATGAAGATGGAGCAGCCGCTGAACGCGCACAAGGCGGGCACCGTCGTCGGCCTCAAGGCCGAGGTGGGCGCGAGCGTCAGCAGCGGCGCCGCGCTGTGCGAGATCAAGGACTGACGCGCTCCCTGGAGCACCGGCCGGCCCGTACCCCCTCGGGGGTGCGGGCCGGCCGCGTTCGCGCGGCTGTACGGGCCCTCAGCGCCCGCGTGGGAGGCCCAGCTCGGCCAGTCGGGCCGGCATGCCGCCCGGCCCGCCCGGACCACCGTGCGCGCCCGGCCGGCGCTGGCCGGGCAGCGGGGCGCCGCCAGGGGGCGGGGCGGGCCGGCGCGCCAGCGGGCCGGGCTGGGTCTGGTGGACGGGCCCGCTGCCGGTGCCGTGCACCGGGGCGTCCCCGGCGGGGGCGACGCCGAGCGGCGCCAGGTCGATCTGCACCCCGCAGTCGGCGATCGCGTCGAGTTGCCGGGCGGTGCCGTCGTCGGCGGTCGCCTGCTCGTCCGTGACCAGCCGGGTGATGTTCTCGGTGGGCACGGTCTGGAACATGGAGTCCGCGCCGAGCTTGGTGTGGTCGGCGAGGACGATGACCTCGTTGGCCGACTGCACCAGCGCCCGGTCCACGCTCGCGGACAGCATGTTGGCGGTGGACAGGCCCCGCTCCGCGGTCAGCCCGCTGCCGGAGATGAAGGCCTTGGAGACCCTCAGCCCGTGCAGGGACTGCTCGGCACCGCTGCCGACCAGCGCGTAGTTGGAACCCCGCAGGGTGCCGCCGGTCATCACCACCTCCACCCGGTTGGCGTGCGCCAGCGCCTGGGCGACCAGCAGCGAGTTGGTGACCACGGTGAGGCCGGGCACCCTGGCCAGCCTGCGGGCCAGCTCCTGGGTGGTGGTGCCGGCGCCGACCACCACCGCGTCCCCCTCCTCCACCAGGCCGGCGGCGAGGTCCGCGATGGCGCTCTTCTCCGCCGCGGAGAGGTGGGTCTTCTGCGGGTAGCCGGGTTCGCGGCTGAAGCCGCCGGGGAGCACCGCGCCGCCGTGCCGGCGGTCGAGGAGCCCTTCTGCCTCCAGTGCCCGTACGTCGCGGCGTACGGTCACTTCGGAGGTCTGGACGACGCGGGCCAACTCCCGGAGCGAGACCGCTCCGTTGGCGCGCACCATTTCGAGGATCAACTGGCGACGTTCTGCTGCAAACACAGAACCGACGGTAACGTGCGTGACCGTCTGCTTTCAGGCGTTTGCAGCTAGTAGCTGGAATTGCTCGCGCAAGAGCGGCGCGTGACCGTACAATACGCGCCGTCAGCAGCCCGGGGCCGCGCCCGCCGTCCGGGTGACGATCACTCCTGCGCAAAGGGCGGCCACCGATCGGCAGCCGCCCTCAACTGTGCGCCGGAGGTTCAGGATTCGCCCTCGACCCGCTTGCGGATGTGCAGTTGCCGGGCGGCCTCGGCGGTCGAGCCGGAGACCGACGGGTAGACGGTGAAGGCGCTGGCCACCTGTTCGACGGTCAGATTGGCGTCCACCGCGAGCGCGATCGGGTGGATGAGCTCGCTGGCCCGCGGGGCGACGACCACGCCGCCCACCACGATGCCGGTGCCCGGGCGGCAGAACAGCTTCACGAAGCCGTCCCGGATGCCCTGCATCTTCGCCCGCGGGTTGCCGCGCAGCGGCAGCTTGACCACGACCGCGTCCATCTTGCCGCACTCCACATCGGCCGCGGTGTAGCCGACGGTGGCGATCTCCGGGTCGGTGAAGACGTTGGAGGCGACGGTCTTCAGGTTCAGCGGCTGCACCGCGTCGCCGAGCGCGTGGTACATCGCGATCCGGCCCTGCATGGCCGCCACCGAGGCGAGCATGAAGACGCCGGTGCAGTCGCCGGCCGCGTAGACGCCCGGGGCGCTGGTGCGGGAGACCCGGTCGACCTGGATCTGGCCCCAGTCGTTGAGCTTGACCCCGGCCTCCTCCAGACCCATCTCCGCGGTGTTGGGGATCGAGCCGACCGCCATCAGGCAGTGCGTGCCCTCGATCACCTTGCCGTCGGCGAGGGCCACCTCGACCCGGTCGCCGATCCGCTTGACGCTCTCGGCGCGCGAGCGGCCCATCACGTTCATGCCACGGCGGCGGAAGACGTCCTCCAGCACCTCGGCGGCGTCCGGGTCCTCGCCCGGCAGCACCCGGTCACGGCTGGAGACCAGGGTGACCTTGGAGCCGAGCGCCTGGTAGGCGCCCGCGAACTCGGCGCCGGTCACACCGGAGCCGACCACGATCAGCTCGCGGGGCAGCTCCTCCAGGTCGTACACCTGGGTCCAGGTGAGGATCCGCTCGCCGTCCGGCTGGGCGTCCGGCAGCTCGCGGGGGTGGGCGCCGGTGGCGATCAGCACCGCGTCGGCGCGCAGCGACTGGACGGTGCCGTCCGGCGCGTCCACCAGCACCTCGCGGGAGCCGTCCACCGCCTGGCCGCCGCCGCCGAGCCGGCCGCGGCCGCGCAGCACGGTGACCCCGGCCCGGGTGACCGACTGGGTGATGTCGTGGGACTGCGCGATCGCCAGTCGCTTCACACGGCGGTTGACCTTGCCCAGGTCCACGCCGATGACCTTGGCCGCGTCGGCGGCCTCGTCCTGCGCGACGGTGATGCCCAGCTCCTCGTACGAGCTGTCGAAGGTGGTCATCACCTCCGCGGTCGCGATCAGGGTCTTCGACGGCACGCAGTCGGTGAGCACCGCCGATCCGCCCAGACCGTCGCGGTCGACGACGGTCACCTCCGCGCCGAGCTGCGCGGCCACCAGCGCAGCCTCGTAGCCGCCGGGTCCGCCACCGATGATCACGATCCGAGTCACGTGCACCATTGTCCCGCACGCCGGGAGCGCCGCCACGCCGGGGTCCGGGCTTCTGTGCGATCGCCCAGTCGCCACGGACCGTCCGTCGACCGGGCTAGTCTTCCCCCCATGCCCCTTTACGCCGCGTATGCCACCAACCTCGATGCACGGCAGATGACCCGCCGCGCCCCGCACTCACCACTGCGCGGCACCGGGTGGCTGGACGGCTGGCGGCTCACCTTCGGCGGTGAACAGCTCGGCTGGGAGGGCTCGTTGGCCACCGTCGTCGAGGACGGCAAGGACCAGGTCTTCGTCTCGCTGTACGACGTCGCGCCGATGGACGAGGAGGGCCTGGACCGCTGGGAGGGCGTCCAGCTCGGCATCTACCGCAAGATCAAGCTGCGCGCGCAGACCCTGGACGGCGACACCCCGGTCTGGACGTACGTGCTCAACGACTACGAGGGCGGCCTGCCCGCGGCCCGCTACCTCGGCCTGGTCGCCGACGCCGCGGAGAGCGCCGGTGCCCCGCACGACTACGTGATGGACCTGCGCCGCCGCCCCTGCTAGGGCGCGTTAGCCCTGGCCCGCGGCCCAGCCGCGGGCCGTCTGCGCCAGCACCCCGGCCACCACCGCGCGGCGGGCCGGCTCGGTGCGCAGCCCGTTGCCCAGCTCGACGTGCAGCCACGGCACACCGAGCCCGGCCGCGAACCGGCCCTCGACGTTGGTGGTGCCCCCGAGCTGCCCGCACTTCTCCCGCCAGGCCCGGCAGGCCGCGTACCCGGCCCGGCCCAGCCCGCCGGCGGTCAGCTCGGCGGCCGGGCCCGGCTGGCCGGCGCCGCTGGAGACCACCGCGTCCTGCCCGGGCAGGCTGCCCTCGTCGAAGCCGTGCACCTGGATCCCGGGCAGGCCGCGCCCGGTGAGCGCCTCGACCACCGCCGCGAAGACCGTGTCCGCGCGGTGCGCGACGTCCGAGGCGCCGTCCGCCCCGGCCCGGCGGTGCGCCCCGGCGAGCACCAGCACCCCGCCCGGCTCGGCCCGGAAGAGATCCACCCCGAGCGCCTCGGTCCGGGCGTCCGAGACCGGGTGGGGCACCTGCACGGACCAGCCCGCCCGGGCCGAGAGGTCCAGGTAGACCCGGCCCCAGCCGCGGCTCCCGGCGTCCGTGCCGTCGGCGATCTCCGCCACCCGGCGGCCGGTCGCCGCCTCGGTGAACTCGGTGAGCCGGTAGCCGACCCGCGCCAGCGAGCGCCCGGCCTGCTCGGTCTGCCCGTCCAGCGCGCCGAGCACGCCGTCGGCGATCGCCCGGCGCTGCCCGGCGTCCGGCACGGTGTACGGGCCGCCCGGGGTGAACCCGGCGGTGTACCCGTCGACCAGCGCCGCCAGGTCCACCGGGGCGGGCCCGGTCGGTCCGCTCCGGCCCGCCGCGACGCCCTCCGCCGACGGCCGTTCGGCCGAGCCACGCACGGCCAGCGTCAGCACCGCCGCGAGCGACGCCAGCACCAGCAGCACCGCCGCCGCCAGCGGCAACGGGCGCCGCGAACCCCGAGTCTCCATGGCCGTCGAACCTACCGTGCCACCCGCCGCGAACCACCGGGGGCCGCCGGGAGCCGCCCACCACGCCCGGTTCGCGAAAAGAGATCCCGAAGCGGCACCCGATCGACACCGGAACGTGACAACTTTTCGAAATCTCCTTCGTACGCTGTTCCGGCTTGACCAACTCTTGATCAGCGTTTGACCGACGAGAAGGCCGGCGGACCTCCAGGGGACAGGTACGCCGAGCCCCGAGAAGAACGAGGCCCCGTGAGCACGGCACCCAACCCGCCGCGACAGCACCGCTATCGCCGCCGGGCCGACATGCCGCTGCTGGGAGGCATCCGCCCGCCCATCGCGCTGCTGCTGGTGCTGCTGCTCGCCGTCGCCGCCATCACCGCGCTCGCCGTCGGCGGGCTGCGCGTCGACGACACCCCGCAGGCCGTCCGGGAGTCCCACCAGTACGCCGCCGAGGACACCGCGGCCTCGCTGCGCGCCGGGCTGCACGAGAGCGCCACCGACCTGCGCCGGGCCGCCGCCCGCTACGACGCCGCGCCCGCCGAGCCGGCCGCGGTGCTGTCCGCGCTCGGCCAGGCGTACCACAAGTGGCGCGGCACGGCGGTGGTCCGCCCCGACACCGGCCGGCTGCTCGCCGCCCGCGGCGAGACCGTGCCGCTGGCCGGCCTCGACCTCAGCCGGGTCACCGACACCGCGCCCGCGCCCGTCCTGGTGCCGTCCACCACCGGCACCCGGCTGCTCACCTTCGCCCTGGTCACCACCAAGGCCGACGGCCGCGCCCTGCTGGTCGCCTCCGACAACCTGCGGCTGCCCGGCATCGCGACCCGCAAGGAACAGACCATCCAGGTCCTCGACGCCACCGGCGCCGTCCTGGACAGCACCGGCGCCGAACTCGGCGCCGAGGCCGACCGCGCCGTGATCACCGGTGCCCGCGAGCGCGCCGCCCGCGAACGCCCGGCCCCCGGCGGGACGGCCGCCGGCAGCCTGTCCGGCAGCCCGGACGCCAAGGGCGTGCGGCGGGTCGCCGGCTACGCCGCCGTCGGCACCGCGGGCGGGCACGACCTGGCCGCCCCGCTCGGCCTGACCGTGGTCTCCACCAGCACCGTCGACGGCAAGCCCGGCAGCCTGCGCCACCCCGCGCTCGGCCTGACCGCCGCCGGCGCGCTGCTCGCCCTGGCCCTGCTGCTCGCGTGGTACCTGAGCCGCAGCCTCCAGCGGCCGCTGCTGCGGCTGTTCCTGGAGTCCCGCCGGCTCACCCGCGGCGAACGGCTCGACGTGCCGGTCCGCGGCCCGAAACGGAGGGAGGCCGGCCGGATCGCCCGCGCCCTGGAGGAGCTGCGGCTGCAACTCCTCGACCCGGCCCGCCCGCCGGCCCCCGCCGCGCCGAAGCGCCGCCCCGGCACCGCGCTGCCGCTGGCGCTGTGCGCCGTCCTGGTGCTCGGCTGGTCCGGCCCGCTGCTGTTCCTGGGCGGCAACGACCCGACCGTACGGGTCCCCACCCAGGTGGTGGCGGGCCAGCGCGACCGCACCGACACCGCCGCCGACCGGATCCGCCAGGCGCTCAACGAGGGCTACGCGGACCTGCGTTCGCTCGCCCCCGAACTCGCCGGCGCCTCCGTCGGCAGGGCCGACGCCCTGCTGCGCGCCACCCTCGCCGAGCACGACCGCTACCGCGCGCTGTACGTCCTCGGCGCGAACGGCGAGGTCCTCGCGCGCGCCGGCGACACCCCGCACCGCACCGGCCCGCAGGCCCTCGGCGCGAGCGGCGTGCTGCTGCTCAACAGTTCCGGCCGGGAGCCCCGGATCGCCGCCCGCGCGGCCCTCACCGCCGCCCCCGCCGACGCGGAGGCGGAGGGCGCCGCCGAGCCGCCGGGGCCCGTGCTGATCGGCGAGTTCAAGACGGACTTCCTCAGCGGGCTGCTGGTCCGCCCCGGCCTCGGCCGGGTCTGGCTGGTCGACGACCGGCAGCGGGTGCTCGCCGCCAACGAGGGCTACAGCTCCTTCGGCGAGCTGCCCGAGGGCCGTGCCAGGGCCCTGCTGGCCCAGGCGAAGAAGTCGGCCGCCGCCGAGGTGCTGCGCGGCGGCGGCGACCCGGCGCTGTTCGCCGCCGCCCCGCTCGGCGGCAACGGCAGCGTGGCCAAGCTGGGCTGGTCGGTGGTCACCGCCCACCCGGTGGCCTGGCTGCACCTGGACGAGAACCGGGCCGACCGGCGGGCCGTGCTGGCCGGCATGCTCGGCCTGGCCGCGGCCGCGCTCTGCCTCGGCTGGCTGTTCATCGCGGTCGGCCTGCCGCTGCGCCGGCTCGCGGCGAGCGCCGAGGCGCTGGCCGCCGGGGACCGCCGGACGGTGCTCTACCCCGTCCACCACGACGAGGTCGGCGCCGTCGCCCGCAGCCTGGAGCTGATCCGCCAGGAGCTCGTCCGTCAGGAGCCGGCCCGCCCCCGCCGCACCGCCGCCCCCGAGTCCGCCCCCGTGCCCGCGCACGCCCGCTGAGCCCCGCCCGAAGGATCTCCCGTGCTCTTCCTCTACGTCGTGCTGCTGGTGTGCTGCGCCGTGCTGCTGGTGGCCGGCATCGTCGAGCAGCGCCGGCACTTCGCCGCGCTGGAACAGATCCCGACCCGGGTGCTGGTCAACGGCATCCGCGGCAAGAGCTCGATCACCCGGCTCTGCGCGGGCGCGCTGCGCGGCGGCGGGCTGGTGACGGTCGCCAAGACCACCGGCACGGCGGCCCGGTTCATCCACCCGGACGCCACCGAGGAACCGGTCTACCGCAAGTTCGGCATCGCCAACGTGGTCGAGCAGATCGGCATCGTCCGCCGCGCCGCCACCTACCGGCCGGACGCCCTGGTGATCGAGTGCATGGCCGTCATGCCGGCGCTCCAGGAGGTCAACCAGACCAAGCTGATCCGCTCCACCATCGGCGTGCTGTGCAACGTCCGCGAGGACCACCTCGCCGAGATGGGCCCGACCCTGGACGACGTCGCCCGCTCGCTGTCCCGCTCGATGCCGGTCGGCGGGGTGTGCGTCACCGCCGAGCAGGAGCGCGCGCACATCCTGCGCGCGGAGGCGGCCCGACGCGACTGCGAACTGATCGTGGTGGACCCGGAGTCGGTCACCGACGAGGAACTGCGCGGGTTCAGCTGGTTCACCTTCAAGGAGAACGTGGCGATCGCCCTGGCCGTCGCCGAACTCCTCGGCGTGGAGCGGCGGACCGCGCTGCGGGGCATGTGGGCGGCCCCGCCGGACCCGGGCGTGCTGTCGGTCGAGCGCTACCGCACCGAGGACGGCAAGCGGCTGCGCTTCGCCAACGTCTTCGCCGCCAACGACCCCGAGTCCACGCTGATGAACGTCCGCCAGCTGGAGGGCCTGGGCGCGATCCACCGCCCGCTCAACGTGGTGATCAACTGCCGCCCGGACCGGGTGGAGCGCAACGGCCAGATGGGCCAGATCGTGCCCGACCTCGACCCGGACGCCGTGTTCCTGATCGGCCACCCCACCAGGAGCGCCCGGGACGGCATCCCGGCCGGGTGGTCCGGCCGGGTGGTCGACCTCGGCGGCGACAAGCGCGACCCGGCCCGGCTCACCGCCGAACTGCTGGCCGAACTCGGGCCGGACTCCTCGCTGGTGGCCGTCGGCAACATCCACGGCCAGGGCGAACTGTTCCTGGAGGAGCTGGCCCGGCTCGCCCCCGACGAGGCCCCGGACGCGCCCGACGCCCCCGAACTCCCGTACCACGAGCCCGAACCGCTCTACCCCGAGCCGGTGTACGACTCCGCGTACCGGCCCGTCCACCACCCCGAACCGCTCCCCGACTCCTGGTTCGAGCCCCACCCCCACACCCCCCACCACGGAGACCAGCAGTGATCCCCACCGAGCTCACCCCCGAGATCGCCGCCATCGGCATCGCGCTCGGCCTGGTCTTCTCGCTCGTCTGCTACCTGACCACCAACCTCTCCCCCGGCGGCATGATCACCCCCGGCTGGCTGGCCCTCACCCTGGTCGAGGACCTCCAGCGGGTGGCCATCGTGATCGGCGTGACGGTGCTGACCTACCTCGCCACCCGGGTCGTCCAGAAGCTGGTGATCCTGTACGGCAAGCGGCTGTTCGCCGCCGTGGTGCTGATCGGCGTGCTGCTGCAGGCCACCGTGATGCTGGTCCTCCAGCGCGAACTGCCCACCCTGTACGCCAACCAGACGCTCGGGTTCATCGTCCCCGGCCTGATCGCCTACCAGCTGGTCCGCCAGCCCCGGGCGGCCACCCTGATGGCCACCAGCACGGTGACGCTCGCCAACTACGTGGTGCTCACCGCGGGCGTCCTGCTCGGCGCCCTGCCCGGCACCTGATCCCCCCGTTCAGGAACCCCCGTCAGGAATCCCCGCAGGAACCCCCAGGAAGACCCCCGATGCCCGTCACCCGCAAGTCCCTGCTCAGCGGCGGCCTCGCCGTGGCCCTGCTGGCCGCCAGCGGCTACCTCACCGTCCAACTGCGCGACCGCGACCGCGACCGGCCGTCGGACCCGGGCGGCGGCGCGCCGCTGATCACCACCACCGCCGTGCCGGGCCAGACCCAGGGCACCACCGCCGAGTACCGCTACGAACGGCTGGGCGGCCCGGACCGCACGGTGGTCCGGGACGCCCGCGGCGGCGTGGTCGCCACCCTGACCGACAGCGCCCGCACCGCCGTCCTGGCCGGCCCGAGCCGCACCTTCGCCGAGCCGGGCACCACCACGGCCACCGTGGTGACGGACACCTGGGTCCGGCTGATGCCGCAGCCGTGGCGGCCGGGCGCCGAGCAGGAGGGCTGGTTCCGCACCTGGTTCCAGCAGTCGCTCGGGTCCACCGCGGACGACGTGCTGGCGGTGGCCACCCAGTACCTGGCCGGCGCGGCGCCGGAGAAGGACGCCAAGGGCGTGCGGTTCAAGGGCGACGCCTCCTTCGGCCCGCTCAACCCGAACGGTTCGGTGGGCAACGACCTGCGGCTGGAGCAGACCGACTTCCTCGACTACCTCGGCGTCCCGTACACGTTCGCCGACAAGGTGGCCAAGCAGCCGGACAGGACGCGCTACGGCGCCTTCGACTGCTCCGGGTACGTCCGGATGGTCTACGGCTACCGCTCCGGCTACCCGCTGCTCTCCAAGGACGTGGCCGGTCCCGGCCTGCCGCGCAGCGCCAACGGCCTGGCCCGGGTCGGCCCGGGCGTCCCGGTGCTGCCGCTGACCACCGCGCCGGGCTCGGACACCACCCTGCGGCCGGCCTCGATCGACCCGCTCCAGCCCGGTGACCTGGTGTTCTTCGAGATCGACGCCCGCACCGGCGCCCGGCTCGACCACACCGGCATCTACCTGGGCCTGGACACCGACGGCCACCCCCGGTACATCTCCAGCCGGGAGGAGGCGGACGGCCCGACCTTCGGCGACAAGGGCGGCACCGCGCGACTGGACGACAACGGCCTGTACGCGAAGGGGCTGCGCAGCGCGAAACGGCTCTGAACCCGGGCCCGGCACCTCGCACCGGCCTCGCACCGACTTGTACGTACCGACGAGCGGCGTCACCCGAAAGGCGCCACCGAGCTGTGCTTTCGGGTCAACCGGGTAACGATCCGGCATGCCGCACCGGATTTTCTACGCGCGTAGTCGAAACCCGTCTATCCTCGGAGCCGTGAACGCATCTCCTCAGTCGGTCGTCTCCGCCGACCCCTACGCCGCCGCCCAGGCCGCCGCCGAGCGCCTGCGCGAGCTGACCGGTGCCGAGCGGCACGACGTCGCCCTGGTGATGGGCTCCGGCTGGGTGCCGGCCGCCGACGCCCTGGGCGAGACCGTGGCCGAGTTCCCGGTCACCGAGCTCCCGGGCTTCCCCGCCCCCGCCGTCGCCGGCCACGCCGGCACGATCCGCTCGGTGAAGATCGGCGACAAGCGCGCCCTGATCTTCCTCGGCCGCAACCACTACTACGAGGGCCACGGCGTGGCCACCGTCGTCCACGGCGTGCGCACCGCCGCCGCGGCCGGCTGCGGCATCATCGTGCTGACCAACGGCTGCGGCGGTCTGCGCGAGGGCTGGGTCCCCGGCCAGCCGGTCCTGATCAGCGACCACATCAACCTGACCGCGGACTCCCCGATCGTCGGCGCCAACTTCGTCGACCTCACCGACCTGTACTCCAAGCGCCTGCGCGCGCTCTGCCGCGAGGTGGACCCGAGCCTGGACGAGGCCGTCTACGTCCAGTTCCGCGGCCCGCACTACGAGACCCCGGCCGAGGTCAACATGGCCCGGGTGATCGGCGGCGAGCTGGTCGGCATGTCCACCACCCTGGAGGCCATCGCCGCCCGCGAGGCCGGCTCCGAGGTGCTCGGCATCTCGCTGGTCACCAACCTGGCCGCCGGCATCACCGGCGAGCCGCTCAACCACGCCGAGGTGCTGGAGGCCGGCAAGGCCTCCGCCGAGCGCATGGGCGAGCTGCTCGCGAAGGTCCTTGAGCGGATCTGACAGGGCTTGGGCGCACAATCATGAGCGACGGGGCCCTCGGGCGGCCGTGATCCGTTGATCACGCCCCGCGGGCCCCGTCCGCATGTGCACCCCCCTTCTTTGCGGAACCCTCCGGCCGACCACCCGACGCACTTCCCGATGGAGCAGGCAGCCATGACGCAGGCAACCACCACCGACCTCCTCGCCCGGGCCCGAACCTGGCTGGCCGAGGACCCCGACCCGCAGACCCGCGAGGAGCTGACGGCCCTGCTCGCCCGGGCCGAGGACCCGGCGGCCGAGACGGACGGCAAGCTCGCCTGGGCGGACCTCGCCGAGCGCTTCGCCGACCGGCTCCAGTTCGGCACCGCCGGCCTGCGCGGCGAACTGGGCGCGGGCCCGATGCGGATGAACCGGGCCGTGGTGATCCGGGCCGCCGCCGGCCTGGTCGCCTACGTCAAGCAGCAGAACCTGGGCGACCTGGTCGTGATCGGCTACGACGCCCGCCACAAGTCCTACGACTTCGCCCGGGACACCGCCGCCGTGGTGGTCGGCGCCGGCCTGCGCGCCGCGCTGCTGCCGCGCCCGCTGCCGACCCCGGTGCTCGCCTTCGCCGTCCGCCACCTGGGTGCGGCCGCCGGCGTCACCGTGACCGCCAGCCACAACCCGCCGCAGGACAACGGCTACAAGGTCTACCTGGGCGACGGCTCGCAGATCGTCCCGCCGGCCGACGCCGGGATCGCCGCCGAGATCGACGCCATCGCCTCGCTCCACGACGTCCCGCGCGCCGACGGCGGCTGGGAGGTTCTCGGCGAGGACGTCATCGAGGCCTACCTGGCCCGGGCCGTCTCGATCGTCGACGAGCACAGCCCGCGCAACCTCGACGTCGTCTACACCCCGATGCACGGCGTCGGCCGCGACACCCTGGTCGCCGCCTTCCGCCGGGCCGGCTTCCCCGGGCCCACCGTCGTCGCCGAGCAGGCCGAGCCCAACCCGGACTTCCCGACCGTGGCCTTCCCCAACCCGGAGGAGCCGGGGGCGATGGACCTCGCCTTCCGCACCGCCGCCGCGGTCGGCCCCGACATCGTGATCGCCAACGACCCGGACGCCGACCGCTGCGCGGTGGCCGTCCCGGCCCTCGCCAACGCGGCCGGCAGCGGCAACGGCACCTCCGGCTGGCGGATGCTGCGCGGCGACGAGGTCGGCGCGCTGCTCGGCGCGGCCCTGGTCGCCAAGAAGGCCGAGGGCGTCTTCGCCACCACCATCGTCTCCGCCACCCTGCTGGGCCGGATCGCCGAGGCCGCCGGCCTGGGCTACGCCGAGACGCTGACCGGCTTCAAGTGGCTCTCCCGCGCCGAGGGCCTGCGCTACGGCTACGAGGAGGCGCTCGGCTACTGCGTCGACCCGCAGGGCGTCCGGGACAAGGACGGCATCACCGCCGCCCTGCTGGTCGCCGAACTGGCCGCCACCCTCAAGACGTCCGGCCGCACCCTGACCGACCTGCTGGACGACCTGGCGCTGGAGCACGGCCTGCACGCCACCGACCAGCTGTCCGTCCGCGTGCAGGACCTCTCGCTGATCGCCGACGCCATGCGCCGGCTGCGCGAGCAGCCGCCGACCGTCCTGGCCGGCCTGCGGGTCACCCGCGCGGACGACCTGTCGGCCGGCTCCGCCGAGCTGCCGCCCACCGACGGCCTGCGCTACTACCTGGCCGGCGAGGCCGTCCGCTCGGCCCGCATCGTGGTCCGCCCGTCCGGCACCGAGCCCAAGCTCAAGTGCTACCTGGAGGTCGTCCTCCCGGTCGCCACCGCCGCCGACCTCGCCGCCACCCGCGAGCGGGCCGCCGAGCTGCTCGAAGCCGTCAAGCGCGACCTGGCCGAGGCCGCGGGCATCGCCGTCTGACGCCCGCCCGTACGAGAAGGGGCCCGCCGGTCGCGTACCGGCGGGCCCCTCGCGTGCTTCGGCTCAGACCGCGATCACCGTGATCAGCGCGGCCAGGCCGGCCAGCGTCGGCGCGATCACCCACCAGCACCACGCCACCTCGACCGGGCCGGCCGCGTCGGGGCGGCGGGCGTTGCGCTCGGCCATCTCCTGGAGCACGTTGGTCACCTGGTCGGACCAGGCGCGGGTCGGGTCGGGCGAGCCCTGCACCACCGGGTTGGTCTGGCGGCCGAACACCATCCCCATCCGGGAGGCGTGCTCGGCGCCGCCGCGCTGCTGGGCCCGGGTCGCCCGCTTGCGCTGCCGCAGCGACACCGGCACCGCCCACACCTGGTACTTCTTGCCGCCGGCCAGCAGCTCGACCGAGTACCCCGCGCGCAGCGCGTCCACCGAGGCCCACGGCGCGGTGATGGTCCGCCACGGGTTGCGCACCAGCAGTCGGCTGCGGTCCGCCAGCACCGCCGGGCGCAGCGTGTAGGCGATCACCGGGAAGGCGAACACCGGTACCGCCGCGAGCGAGACGTACGGCGTCTTCCCCGTCCCGTTCAGCATCGCGTCGCCGATCAGCCAGCCGGCGACGGCCAGCAGCAGCACTCCGGAGATCACACCGGGGACAGAGCGGTACACGCGGTCCGCGTACGCGGGATCCCCGTCGGGGGCGGCGGAACCCTGGCGGGGCTTGCCGTCGGAATCGGTCATGCCGTCGATTCTGCCCCATGCCCCCCACCGAGAGGTCTCGGTCCGGCATCGAATGCCGCCCCCGGGCCACCCGGTCGCCGGTCGCCGCGCGCCCCGGCCGTACACGCCCCCGGCCGCCCGTCCGGCTCCGTGGAGGTCTCGGTCCGGCCACGAAAGGCAGGGCCCCTAGCGGTCGACTACGCGCGTAGATATGCTGCTCTGGTGACTATGTCCACTGTTGCAGCCAATGCCCTCGGCGTTGCGGGCAGCGGCCTTCAGGACGTTGCGGCGTCCGAGGCCTCGCTCCGCCGCTTCCTGCACGGCCTGCCCGGCGTCGACCAGGTCGGCCTTGAGGCGCGTGCCGCCACCCTCGGTACCCGCTCGATCAAGACCACGGCGAAGGCCTACGCCATCGACCTGGCGATCTCGATGATCGACCTGACCACGCTGGAAGGCGCGGACACGGTCGGCAAGGTGCGCGCCCTGTGCGCCAAGGGCAGGACCCCCGACCCGACCGATCCGACCACCCCCCGCGTCGCCGCCATCTGCGTCTACCCGGACATGGTCGCCACCGCGAAGGACGCCCTGCGGGGCACCGACATCCAGGTCGCCTCGGTGGCCACCGCCTTCCCGGCCGGCCGCGCCGCCCTCCCGGTGAAGCTCGCCGACACCGCCGACGCGGTCGCCGCGGGCGCCGACGAGATCGACATGGTGATCGACCGGGGAGCCTTCCTCTCCGGCCGCTACTACGACGTCTTCAACGAGATCGTCGCCGTCAAGGAGGCGTGCAAGCGCCCGGACGGCACCAGCGCCCACCTCAAGGTGATCTTCGAGACCGGCGAGCTGCAGACGTACGACAACGTGCGCCGCGTCTCCTGGCTGGCGATGCTGGCCGGCGCCGACTTCATCAAGACCTCCACCGGCAAGGTCGCCGTCAACGCGACCCCGCCGGTCACCCTGCTGATGCTGGAGGCGGTCCGCGACTTCAAGGCGCAGACCGGCGTCCAGGTCGGCGTGAAGCCCGCCGGTGGGATCAAGACCACCAAGGACGCGATGAAGTACCTGGTGATGGTCAACGAGACCCTCGGCGACGACTGGCTGAGCCCGCACTGGTTCCGCTTCGGTGCCTCCAGCCTGCTCAACGACCTGCTGATGCAGCGCCAGAAGCTCACCACCGGACGCTACTCCGGCCCCGACTACGTGACGGTGGACTGATCACCATGGCCAAGAAGAAGAACATCGAGGAGCCCGCGAAGGCCTCCGGCCTCTTCGCCTACGCCCCGGCCCCCGAGTCCCCCGCCGCCGCGGGCGACATCGCCACCTCCTACGGCCACTTCATCGGCGGCGAGTTCGTCGACTCCTCCGGCAGCGAGGCCCTGAAGACGGTCAACCCGGCCACCGAGCAGGTGCTCGCCGAGTTCGCCCAGGGCACCGACGAGGACGTGGACCGCGCGGTCGCCGCCGCCCGCAAGGCCTTCGCCGACTGGTCGGCACTGCCGGGCAGCGAGCGCGGCAAGTACCTGTTCCGGATCGCCCGGATCATCCAGGAGCGCAGCCGCGAGCTGGCCGTGCTGGAGTCGATCGACAACGGCAAGCCGATCCGCGAGACCCGCGACTTCGACATCCCGACCGTCGCCGCGTGGTTCTTCTACTACGCCGGCTGGGCGGACAAGCTGGACTACGCGGGCTTCGGCCCGAACCCGCGCCCGCTGGGCGTGGCCGGCCAGGTCATCCCGTGGAACTTCCCGCTGATGATGCTGGCGTGGAAGATCGCGCCCGCCCTGGCAACCGGCAACACCGTCGTCCTCAAGCCGGCCGAGACCACCCCGCTGACGGCCCTGCGCTTCGCCGAGATCTGCCGCCAGGCCGGTCTGCCGAAGGGCGTCGTCAACATCGTCACCGGCGACGGCCGCACCGGCGCCGCGCTCACCGCGCACCCGGACGTCAACAAGGTCGCCTTCACCGGCTCCACCCCGGTCGGCAAGGCGATCGCCCGGCAGCTGGCCGGCAGCCGCAAGAAGCTGTCGCTGGAGCTGGGCGGCAAGGCCGCGAACATCGTCTTCGACGACGCACCGATCGACCAGGCGGTCGAGGGCATCGTCAACGGCATCTTCTTCAACCAGGGCCACGTCTGCTGCGCGGGCTCGCGCCTGCTGGTCCAGGAGTCGATCCAGGACGAGCTGCTGGACGCCCTGAAGCGCCGGATGTCCACCCTGCGCGTCGGCGACCCGCTGGACAAGAACACCGACATCGGCGCCATCAACTCGGCCGCCCAGCTGGCCCGGATCACCGAGCTGACCGACGCCGGCGAGGCCGAGGGCGCGGACCGCTGGTCGCCCGAGTGCGAACTCCCGGGCACCGGCTTCTGGTTCAAGCCGACCCTGTTCACCGGCGTCAGCCAGGCCCACCGGATCGCCCAGGAGGAGATCTTCGGCCCGGTCCTGTCGGTGCTGACCTTCCGCACCCCCGACGAGGCGGTCGCGAAGGCCAACAACACCCCGTACGGCCTCTCCGCCGGCATCTGGACGGAGAAGGGCTCGCGCATCCTCTGGACGGCGAGCCGGCTCAAGGCCGGCGTGGTCTGGGCCAACACCTTCAACAAGTTCGACCCGACCTCGCCGTTCGGCGGCTACAAGGAGTCGGGCCACGGCCGCGAGGGTGGCCGCCACGGTCTGGAGGCCTACCTCGATGTCTGATGTCGCGACGCGTCTTGACGTCTTCAAGACCTACAAGCTGTACGTCGGCGGGAAGTTCCCGCGCTCCGAGAGCGGGCGGGTGTACGAGGTGACGGACGCCAAGGGCCAGTGGCTCGCCAACGCTCCGCTGGGCACCCGCAAGGACGCCCGCGACGCCGTCCTGGCCGCCCGCGCGGCGGTCAAGGGCTGGGCCGGCACCACCGCGTACAACCGCGGCCAGGTGCTGTACCGGGTCGCCGAGATGCTGCAGGGCCGCCGCGAGCAGTTCGCCGCCGAGGTCTCCGCCGCCGAGGGCATCGGCCCGAAGAAGGCCGCCGCCCTGGTGGACGCCGCGATCGACCGCTGGATCTGGTACGCGGGCTGGACGGACAAGGTCGCCCAGATCGCGGGCGGCGCCAACCCGGTCGCCGGCCCCTTCTTCAACCTCTCCACCCCGGAGCCGACCGGCGTGGTCGGGATCGTCGCCCCGCAGGCCGGGTACGGGCACTCGCTGCTCGGCCTGGTCTCGGTGATCGCCCCGGCGATCGCCACCGGCAACACGGTCGTGGTCGCGGCCGCCGCGGACGCCCCGCTGCCGGCCCTGTCGCTGGGCGAGGTGCTCGCCACCTCGGACGTCCCCGGCGGCGTGGTCAACATCATCTCGGGCAGGACCGCCGACATCGCGCCCACCCTGGCCTCGCACCAGGACGTCAACGCGGTGGACCTCACCGGCGCGATCGCCGCCGACGGCCCCGGCGCGGCGCAGGCGCTGGAAGCGGCCGCCGCGGATACCCTGAAGAGGGTGGTCCGTCCGGAGCTGGACCCGTTCGCCCAGGACTGGACCAATGCGCCCGGTACCGACCGGCTACTCTCGTTCCTGGAGACGAAGACGGTCTGGCACCCGATGGGGATCTGACCGCCCCGTCGACCACCGAGTAACAACTCCACAGACTGGCCGTCCCCAGTGCCCTCTCCCCCCCAGGGCCCGGACGGTCATTGGACGGACCCGCGCCTCTCCCCCCCTGGCGCGGGTCCGTCGCCTTTCCCCGCCGTCTCGACACCGCCCCGGCGCCGTCCTCCGGCTCGCCGGCCCCCGGAGCTCGCAGAAGGTGTGATCCAGCGGGTTTCGGCATCGGGCCCGGATGCGTCAGACTGGTGTCCCGTGAGTGACGACCCGCTGAATCCTGTGCCGACGACCCACGCCCGGGTCGTCCTGCTGTCCGGCCCCTCCGGCTCCGGGAAGTCCTCGCTCGCCGAGCGCAGCGGGCTACCGGTCCTGCAACTGGACGACTTCTACAAGGACGGGGACGACCCCACCCTGCCGCTGCTGCCCGACGGCGCGGTCGACTGGGACTCCCCGCTCGCCTGGCACCGCGACCAGGCGGTCGCCGCGATCCGCGGCCTCTACGAGACCGGCCGCGCCGACGTCCCGGTGTACTCGATCCCGGACAACGGCCGGATCGCCACCCGCGCCCTGGAGCTGGACGGCGCCCCCGCGTTCATCGCCGAGGGCATCTTCGCCGCCGAGATCACCGCCGAGTGCGCCGCCGAGGGCCTGCTCGGCGATGCCCTGTGCCTGCGCAACGGCGCGCTCACCACGGCCTGGCGCCGGCTGCGCCGGGACGTCCGGGAGGGCCGCAAGTCGCTGCCGGTGCTGCTGCGGCGCGGCTGGCGGCTGATGCGCGCCGAGCGGTCCATCGTCGGGCGGCAGGTCACCCTGGGCTCCCACCCGTGCGCCGGGGCCGAGGCCGAGCGCCGGATCCGCGCCGCGGCCGGGCGGCGGGAGCTGTCCTCCGTCTGAGCTGTCCTCCGTCGGGGCCGTCCTCCGTTCGGGCGGGCCGTCTCCGGACGGGGGCTCGACGCGGAACGAAGACACGAAGAACGACGGGCCCGGTGCGTCTCCCCCGCACCGGGCCCGTCGCCTTCCCGAACGGCCGTCGGGCTCCCCGTGTTCGCCGCTCCCCCGAGCCGGCGTCCACGCACCGCGACCATCCGCTACCCGTCCCCCGACGGGAGCTCCACTCCTTCGCGTCACCCGCGTCCGCGTCAGGCGACCAGCTCGCCGAACGCCCGGACGGTGTCGCCCGACTTGTTCAGGTGCTCGTCCTCGCGCAGCCGGCGCAGCGCCCGCCAGATGCTGCTCTTGACCGTGCCGACGCTGATCCCCAGCACGTCGGCGATCTCCGGGTCGGTCTTGCCCTCGTAGTACCGCAGCACCAGCATGGTGCGCTGGTTCTCCGGAAGCTTCGCCAGCGCCTGCCAGAGCACGGTGCGCAGCTCGGTGCCGCCCATCGCGTCGGTGTCGCCGGCTGTCTCCGGCAGCTCCTCGGTCGGGTACTCGTTGACCTTGCGGCGCCGCCAGGCGGAGATGTGCAGGTTGGTCATGGTGCGGCGGAGGTACCCGCCGACCGCGGCCTTGTCGGTGATCCGGCCCCAGGCCCGGTAGGTGCTGAAGAGCGCGCTCTGCAGCAGGTCCTCGGCCTCGTAGCGGTCACCGGTCAGGTGGTACGCCGTGGCGTACAGGGAGGCGCGGCGCTCACGCACGTACGCGGTGAACTCCGTGATGTGGTCCTCCGCGACGGCCGGGTGCTCCGCCTGCGCGTCCGCCCGTCCCGCCTCGGTGGTGCGGGCCGCCGCCGGGTTCAGCTGCAGCAGCGTCGCACCGGCGGCCTCGCGGCCGGCCGACTCCCCCGAGCCGACCGTCCGCAGGCCGTTCCCGCCGACGCCCCGGTTCCCCGCCGGAGCGTCCTTGCCCTCGACGCGGACGGGGAGGATCCCCCGCAGCGTGAGGGTGTTGCCGGAGTCGGCCGCGTTCCCCACCCGGCCGATCCCGTACAGCTCCCCCGTCCTGGCGCCGCCGCTCACCCGGCGGGCGACAGGGTTTCCACCGGTGCTGTGCGCGCACCCCCGTACGGTCACGGCACCGGAGTTCTCGTCGGTCCTGACCTCGTACCGGGTCCGCGGGGCGGTGGCTGACGAACGCGCGGTGCGGACAGCCGGGTTGGTCCGGGTCTGAAGCATGGCGTTCATCGTGCGCCCCCTGGGTCGGTACGAGCGGTTCCTGTTGCCGCCTTCCAGCCGGCCGGGTTGGCCCGCTGTCCTGCGGCGACATGGAAAATCTTGCCCGCCGGTTGTGATGGCGCTGTCCGCCGACTGTCACAGGGGTGTCACAGGGGCGGGCCTTTCGTCCCGGTCCGCCTCCCTCCGTACCGGACGCCGGTAGGGCTCCTTCCGGTTCCCGTACGGGCGGTGAGCGATCCTGGGGGTGATTCGGCGCTTCGCGTGGGCCAAAATGGGGCCGTGCCATTCCTCCTTCTGATCGAGGACGACGACGCCATCCGGACCGGCCTCGAACTCGCCCTCACCCGCCAGGGCCACCGCGTGGCCACCGCCGCCTCCGGCGAGGACGGTCTGAGGCTCTTCAAGGAGCAGCGGCCCGACCTGATCGTGCTGGACGTCATGCTGCCCGGAATCGACGGCTTCGAGGTCTGCCGCCGCATCCGCCGCACCGACCAGCTGCCGATCATCCTGCTGACCGCCCGTTCGGATGACATCGACGTGGTGGTCGGCCTGGAGTCCGGCGCCGACGACTACGTGGTCAAGCCGGTGCAGCCACGGGTGCTGGACGCCCGGATCCGGGCCGTGCTGCGGCGCGGCGAGCGGGAGAGCTCCGACTCCTCCGCGTACGGCACCGTGGTGATCGACCGGGCGGCGATGACCGTCACCAAGGACGGGCAGGACCTCCAGCTCACCCCGACCGAGCTGCGGCTGCTCCTGGAGCTCAGCCGCCGCCCCGGCCAGGCGCTCTCCCGCCAGCAGCTGCTGCGGCTGGTCTGGGAGCACGACTACCTGGGTGACTCCCGCCTGGTGGACGCCTGCGTGCAGCGGCTGCGGGCGAAGGTCGAGGACGTCCCGTCCGCGCCGACCCTGATCCGCACCGTCCGCGGCGTGGGCTACCGGCTGGACCCGCCGGCCTGAGTGCCTCTCCCGTCCTCCTGCTTCCCGTCCCCTTGCTTCCCGTCCTCCTGCTTCCCGTCCTCCTGGTTGCCGCCCTCCTGATCCGCCTGGGCTGCCCGAAATTCCTGAACTCCCTGAACTCCCTGAACTTCCGTACGACGACAGGCTCTTGTGACTGATCATCAGACGACGGCCCGCCGCTTCGCCGCGGGTCCGTGGCGCAGGCTGCGTTCCCTGCGGGTACGGCTGATCGCGGTGTTCGCGGCGGTCGCGCTGCTCGCCGCCGTCTCGGCCTCCGGCATCGCCTACTGGCTCAACCGCGACGCGGTGCTCAAGCGCGCCCAGGACACCGCGCTCAACGACTTCCGGGTGTCGCTCAGCCGCAACGTCTCCGAGCTGCCGCTGAACGCGAGCTGCCCGGACCTGACCACGCTCGCGTCCACCGTCGCCAGCTCCGGGCTGAGTTACGACGTGGTGGTGGCCGACCCGGCGCACCCGGAGTGCACGGCCTCCTCCGACCCGGGGCAGTTCACGCTGGCCGACGTCCCGGCGGCGCTGCAGTCCACCGTCGCCAGGCAGCGCGAGGTCACCGAGAACAACCCGTACCCGTACCACCTGTACTGGCAGCGGCAGAACCTGGCGGGCCAGCCGTTCCTGATCGGCGGCACCAAGGTGGTGCCGACCGGCCCGACGGCGTACATGTTCAAGTCGCTGGAGAACGAACGCAAGGACCTCAACACGCTGGGCTGGTCGCTGGCCATCGCCACGCTGCTCGCGCTGATCGGCTCGGCGCTGCTCGCCCAGGCCGCCTCGTCGACCGTGCTGCGGCCGGTCAAGCGGCTCGGCGAGGCCGCCCGACGGCTCGGCCAGGGGCACCTGGACACCCGGCTGGAGGTCGAGGGCGGGGACGAACTCGCGGACCTGGCGAGGACGTTCAACCGGGCCGCGGAGTCGCTGCACGAGCAGGTCGAGGAGTTGAGCGCGCGCGAGGCGCAGAGCCGGCGGTTCGTCGCCGACATGTCGCACGAGCTGCGCACGCCGCTGACCGCGATGACCGCCGTCACCGACATCCTGGAGGACGAGGCCGAGTCGCTGGACCCGATGATCGCACCGGCCGTACGGCTCGTGGTCAGCGAGACGCGGCGGCTGTCCGACCTGGTGGAGAACCTGATGGAGGTGACCCGCTTCGACGCCGGCACCGCCAAGCTGGTCGCCGACGAGGTGGACATGGCCGACCTGATCATGTCCTGCATCGACGGCCGGGCCTGGTACGACGCCGTCGAACTGGACGCCCCGCGCGGCATCCTGGCCGTGGTCGACCCGCGCCGGCTCGACGTGGTCTTCGCCAACCTGATCGGCAACGCGCTCAAGCACGGCGGCTCCCCGGTGCGGGTCAAGGTCCGGCAGACCGCGGGCTCCGTCGTCATCGAGGTCTCCGACAGCGGCCCGGGCATCCCCGAGGACGTGCTGCCGCACGTCTTCGACCGGTTCTACAAGGCGGACCGGGGGCGGGCCCGCTCGGAGGGCAGCGGCCTGGGGCTGTCGATCGCGATGGCCAACGCACAGATCCACGGGGGCACGATCACGGCGGCGAACGGGGAGGTCGGGGCGGTGTTCACGCTGACGCTGCCGCTGGCCCCACCGCCTCCGCCGAACGAGGGCGACACCGGTGACGGCCCCGTCGGCGACGCCGCCCAGGACAAGGACGCCACGTGACCGCCCCCACCCGCACCGCCCTGCGCCGCACCGCCGGCGCCCTGCTGCTGCTCGCGCTCGCCTCCGGCTGCGGCATCCGGCCGACCGCCGTCCCGGTGGACGCCGGCGCCCCGGCCAGCCGGACGGCCTGCCCGACCGCCCCGCACATACCGACCGCCCTGGCCACGCCCTCGGCGCCCACGCCGGCCCCGCCGGCCCGCGGCGCCGCCAAGGCCGGGGTGAGCCCGAGCCCGTCGCCCACGGTGGTGCCCGCCACCCCGCCGGCCGACAACGTGTTCGGCGCGGTGCCGACGGCTGCACCCTGCCGGTAGTCCCGGCTGTCCCTCGTCCGCCTGCCCGCCTGCCCGCCTGCTGCCTGCCCGTCGCCCCGCCGTTCCGCCGTTCGGCGTCGGGGTGACGGGCGGCCGGGGGCGCGCCCCGGAATGTTCACGCCCGGGGTGGAACCACCGCGCCACCGGCCCACGTCCTTCCCCCCGTGCAGCGAGATGGCACCAGGACACGCGACGAGCGTTCCGGCGCACGGACCAGGAACCGGCCGGCGACGGCCGTCCACCGTCCCCTTCGAACAGCCGGACTGGCGGGCCTGACCTGTCACCTGGCCCTCGTCCTCTGGCTGGTGGTGCTGAGGCCGCTACCGGTTCCCTGGGTGTACGACACCAACCTGACGCCGCTGGCCTCCCTCCGCTCCTCCACCGGCTGGCAGGTGGTCGGCGAGTTCCTCCTGCTGGCCCCCCTCGGCGTGCTGCTCCCGCTGGCCGGCGGCCGCCTGCGGGCCCCCTGGCTGCCGTCCTTCCTGCGCACCACCGGCGCCTCCGCCCTGCTGGCGACCGGCCTGGAGTTCCTCTCCTCCTGGACGCCCGGGCACGTCCTCAACGTCGACCACATACTGCTCGCCGTGATCGGCGTGGCCATCACCCACCTGGCCCTCGTCCCCGGCCTGCGGCGGCTGCTGCGCGACCGGCGGCCGCGGCTCCAGGTGCCGGCGCCCTCCCCCGAGGCCGCACCTGCGCCCGTGCCCGCGCCGAAGGTGACCGCCCTGGTCGGCCCGCCGGTCGCACGCGCCCGCGCCTACGCCGAGCCCACGCCCCCCGCCCGCTGAGGCCCGTCCTCCCGCACCACGGCGAGTGTGTTCCCCCACCTGCCGCCGGGGCCGCAAAAGACCCGCGACACCTCATAGTCAGTCATTTCCCACCTCGTCAATTGCCGTTCCGTCGGGGTGCGACGACTCCGTGCTGAAAAGGCGGCGCCGAATGTCGGCCGCCTCCGGTAATCTGCGCTGTCGCCCCACAGGCCTCGCGGTCTTATCCCCCCGTCCCACAGGAATCCCCCTTGAACAATCTCGATTTCAGCGCCTATCCGCTTTTCTCCTGGTACGTCGTCGCGCTGGCGATCAGCGGTGCCGCCATGCTGGTCCTCGGAGCGGTCAATCCCGGTAGCGGCCTGAAGGTCGGCTGGCGAATCATCAACGTCCTCGCCGGCCTCGGATTCCTGGGGTACGCCTACTACCTCGCGTTCGTCTTCGAAGGCGGCCGGTACGAGATCTTCTTCAAGGCGTTCATCCTGCCGATCGCGCTGATCGCCAACTCCGTGAAGGCGATCGTCGAACGCGGCAACGCCAAGAACCAGCAGCCGGCCCCGCAGGCGGCGCCGTACGACCCCAACGCCCCGCAGGCGCCGTACGGCCAGCCCGTCCCGCCGCAGGGCGCCGCGCCGCAGGGTGCCGCGCCGTACGCTCCGTCGGCGCAGCCCGTGCCGGACAACCCGTACGCGCAGCCGGTGCCGCCGGCCGGGCAGCCCGGGCAGGCGCAGTAGCCACCTGTCGATCCGCCGCCGACGGGCGGGGGGCTCCGGTTCGTCCGGCCCCCCGCCCGTCGGTGTCAGAGCGTCAGGAGTCGGAGCGTCAGGGGTCAGGGCGTCAGGGGTCAGGGCGTCAGGCGGTGGAGGTCGCGCGGGAAGAGTGTGGTCCGGCGGATGTTGTCGGCGCCGGTGAGTCGCGCCGTCCAGCGTTCCAGCCCCAACGCGAACCCGCCGTGCGGCGGCATCCCGTGCGCGAAGGAGCGCAGGTAGCCCTCGTACGGCTGGAGCGGCTCGCCCCGGGCCGCCAGCGCGGCCAGGTAGTCCTCGTGCCGGTGCAGCCGCTGGCCTCCGGTGACCAGTTCGAGCCCGCGGAAGAGCAGGTCGAAGCTGTTGGAGTACTCCGGGCGGCCCGGTTCCGGGTGGGTGTAGAAGGGCCGCTTGCGCATCGGGTAGCCGACCACGAACAGGAACTCGCTGCCGTGCTCGCGCAGCGCCCACTCGCTGAGCCACCGCTCGTGCGCCGGGGCGAGGTCCGGCTCGTCGACGCCCAACAGCCGCATCGCCTCGGCGAAGTGGAGCTGCGGGATCTCCGCCGGGACCTCGGGCAGCTTCACCTCCAGCAGGTCGACGGCGGCACCGGCCCGCTCGGCCACCGAGGCGACCATCCCGGCGACCACCTCGCGCAGCACGGCCATCACCTCGCGGTGGTCGGTGATGAAGCCGAGTTCCGCGTCGAGGCTGGTGTACTGCGCCAAGTGCCGTGCGGTGTCGTGCGGTTCGGCCCGGAACACCGGTCCGGTCTCGTAGACCCGCTCGAACACCCCGACCATCGCCTGCTTGAAGAACTGCGGCGACTGCGCGAGGTAGGCGGGGCGGCCGAACCAGTCCAGCGCGAAGACGTTCGCCCCGGACTCGGTGGCCGAGGAGACCACCTTCGGGGTCTGGATCTCGGTGAAGCCCAGGCCGTCGAGGGTGGCCCGGAACCCGCCCACCGAGGCCGCCGTGATCCGGTGCGGGGCGGACAGGCGCGGGTGGCGGAGGGTGACGGGGGCGCCGTCGAGGATCACCGGGAGGGTGGCCTCGACGGTCGGCCGGAACAGGCTGGACGGGGGCGCCTCGGCGAGGCTGGACAGGACCTCGACGGTGGGCGAGGTCAGCTCGACGCCGGCCGGCGCCTGCGGGTTGGCGGTGACGGTGCCGCGGATCCGCAGGACGGTCTCCTCCGGCAGGTCGGGGCCCGCACCGGTGGCGACCACCTGGGCCGGTCCGGAGCGGTCCCGGATCACCAGGAAGGTGACGGACTTGAGTGCGCGGCGGCGGTGCAGCCAGCCGCTGATCTCTACGGATTCGCCGACGTGGCCGGGTAGTTCGGCGGCCAGGACACGGTTCGTCGGGTGGATCATCGCGGCCCTCCAGGGGCGTCGTGGTGATCCCTTCGGAGTGCGGGCGAGAAGGGCAACTCGCGGTACCACCGCACTTTCGCCGTCGCCCGCGCGGGCGGCGGCCTCATTGCGGCCCGTTGACGGGGGCCGGCCGGCGGGGCATTTCCTCCCCGCACTCGGGAGTGTCTTCGCTCCGGGGCGCGGGGCCGCCTTCACAGCTGCCGGCGGCTCTCTCGGCCCACGGGGCCCGGAGGTACTCGTCCCCCTCGACGTGTTGCCGGAGAGGCTAGACCGGCCCGCCGCCGGACCGCAACGGGCTTTCCCGCCACCGGGCGGGCACCACCTGGGGCGTCCTCACTCCGGGCGACCCTGAGACGGACCCCGACACCCGGCTACGACTCACCGGCGAGTCGGCGGGGTGGCGAATCGACTGTCAGGTGGACGTTTCCGGGAGCGCGGTGGCGGAGAGTGGAAATTAAGCCCGCCGGATCGCCCGGATCGGGTGCCACGACACGGAGTTGACCCATGAGCGCCCGTCTCGCCCGTCCCCGTCACAACCGCGTCATCGCCGGCGTCTGCGCCGGGCTTGCCGAGCGCTACGGCGTGACGCCGTGGACCGTGCGACTGATCTTCCTGATCTCGATCATCCTGCCCGGACTCCAGTGCCTGGTCTACCTGGCCCTCTGGGTGCTGCTCCCCCAGGAGCCGTAAGCCCGTAGCCGCACGCCCGGAACCGAACGCCCGACGCCGTCGCGCCGGGCCCGGTACGACGGCGGGCCGCCCGCTCCCGGGATCACCGGGGTGGACGGCCCGTCGCCGTGCCGGCGGCCAGGTCAGCCGGTCAGGCCCGGCAGCGGCAGGGTGTGGGTCAGCCCACCGATGGGGGTCTTGTCGACGCCCGGGATGGTCGGGATGGCGCCACGCGTGGCGGCACCGGCCTCGGCGGCCGGGGCGGGCGCCGCCTGGCCGGCGGCCGGGGTGAGGGTGCCGAGCGTGCCGGTGACCTTGTCGCCGCCGGGCAGCTTGGCGGCGGTGTCGGTGACCGCGCCGGTCACCGCGGGGTTCGTGACCGCGCCGGTGGGCAGCCCGAGGCCGCCGGGGGCGGCGGCGGAGGCGGTACCGGCGCCCACCGCCGCGATGGCGATGCCGAGCGCCGCGGTGCCGGCGGCCTTGAGAGCCTGCTTCATGGTTCGTCCCTTGGGTCGTCGTCGGTGGCCGACATCGGGACGGGGCGGACGGGCTACCGCCGCCACGGCCTGTCAGCATGGACGGGCACACGGTAATGAGTGGGCCACGCGAGGACCAAAGGGCGTTCACTCACCCGAGTGAGTAGTCGGATGAACGCCAACTCCCCTTCGGGACATGGGCGTTCACCCGACCATTCGAACGGGCCGGGCCGCTCAGCTGTCGCCGGTGCCCGAGCTGAACAGCCACTCCGCCTTCAGTTCGGCGTACCCCGGCTTGATCACGTCGTTGATCATCGCCAGCCGCTCGTCGAACGGCAGGAACGCGGACTTCATCGCGTTCACCGTGAACCACTCCATGTCCCCCAGCGTGTAGCCGAAGGCCTCCACCAGGTGCCCGAACTCGCGGCTCATGCTGGTGCCGCTCATCAGCCGGTTGTCGGTGTTCACGGTGACCCGGAACTTCAGCCGGCTGAGCAGCCCGATCGGGTGCTCGGCGTACGAAGTGGCCGCCGCGGTCTGGAGGTTGGAGGTCGGACACATCTCCAGCGGGATGCGCTTGTCGCGCACGTACGCGGCCAGCCGGCCGAGCTCGACGCTGCCGTCCTCGGCCACCGTGATGTCGTCGACGATCCGCACGCCGTGGCCGAGCCGGTCGGCGCCGCAGCACTGCAGGGCCTCCCAGATCGACGGCAGGCCGAAGGCCTCGCCCGCGTGGATGGTGAAGTGGTTGTTCTCGCCCTTGAGGTAGTCGAAGGCGGCCTGGTGGCGGGTGGGCGGGTGGCCCGCCTCGGCACCGGCGATGTCGAAGCCGACGACGCCCTGGTCGCGGTGGCGGTTGGCCAGTTCGGCGATCTCGGTGGAGCGGGCGGCGTGCCGCATCGCGGTCAGCAGGGTGCCGACCCGGATCCGGTGGCCGGCCGCGCGGGCGTTGGCCTCGCCGAGGCGGAAGCCCTCGTTCACGGCCTGGACGACCTCGTCCAGGGACAGGCCGGCCTCCAGGTGCTGCTCGGGGGCGTAGCGGACCTCGGCGTACACGACGCCGTCGGCGGCCAGGTCCTCGGCGCAGTCGGCGGCGACCTTGATCAGTGCCTCGCGGGTCTGCATCACGGCGCAGGTGTGCGCGAAGGTCTCCAGGTAGCGGACCAGCGAGCCGGAGTCGGCGGCCTCGCGGAACCACTCGCCGAGCTCCTTGGCGTCGGTGGTCGGAAGGCCCTCGTAGCCGACCGCGGCGGCCAGCTCGACGACCGTCTCCGGGCGCAGCCCGCCGTCGAGGTGGTCGTGCAGCAGCACCTTCGGCGCGCGGCGGATCTGGTCGGGGGTGGGGATGCGCGGGCCGGCGCCCGCGGCGGTGACAGGGATCTGCTTCTCCATTGCGGAAATATAGCCCCTACGCGCGTAGACCCACCACTGTTAACACGGCCGGTTCGACGAAAGTCCACCGGGAATTCCACCGCCCGGGTCATCCGCGGCATCTTCGGCCCGGTTCCGGCCCGATCGCGGCTCAGGTGCGGCCCCGGTGCGGCCCGGTCGCGGCCCGATCGCGACTCAGGTGCGGCCCGGTCGCGGCTCAGTCGTGCTGCAGCAACCGGCCCCGCCGGGACAGCACGAAGTCCCGGAACGCCGCCACCGGCGGGGTCAGCGGCCGCCCCGCCGCCCAGGCCAGTCCGATCGCCCGCCGGGTGCGCGGCGCCGTCACCTCCAGCTCCACCACCCCCGGCCGCGGCACCAGCGCCGGCGGCAGCAGCGCCACCCCCAGCCCGGCCGCGACCAGCCCGCGCAGCGTCTCCGCCTCCTCCCCCTCGAAGGCCAGCCGCGGCACGAACCCGGCCTGGGCGCAGAAGCCGTCCGTGATCGCGCGCAGCCCGTACCCCTCCTCCAGTCCGACGAACGGCTCCTCCGCCACCTCCGCCAGCCGGATCCGCCGCCGGCCCGCCAGCCGGTGGTCCGCCGGGACGACCAGGTGCAACCGCTGCTCGTCCAGCGGGCGGGCCGTGAAGGCCGGATCGTCCGGCAGCGGCGCGACCAGGCAGAGGTCCAACTCCCCCGCCCGCAACCGCTCCAGCATCGCCCCGACGTAGTCCTGCACCAGCTGGAACCGGACCTGCGGATGCCCCGCCCGGAACCCGCGCAGCAGCGCCGGCACCGCGTCCGTCCCCATCGTGTGCAGGAAGCCGAACGCCACCCGCCCGGCCGCCGGATCGGCCTCCGCCCGGGCCGCCTCCGCCCCCCGCTCGACCTCCGCCAGCGCCCGCTCCACCGAGGCCAGCAGCAGCCGGCCCGCCCTGGTCAGCCGGACCGTCCGCCCCTGACGGGCCAGCAGGTCCACGCCCAGCTCCTCCTCCAGCCGGGCCACCGCCCGCGACAGCGTCGGCTGCGGCACCCCGAGCAGCGCGGCCGCCCGCGTCACGTGCTCCAGCCGGGCCACCGCCGCGAACTGGGCCAGCCGGGGCGCCAGCAGCACCGCCGGCTCGTCCGGCCCCAACTCCGCCACCCGGTACCGCGGCTCCGTGCCGTCCGTCACGTCCGCCCGGTCCGCCCCGGCCATCCCGCCACCACCTCGACTCATACGACAACGCATCGATCATCCACCGTTCATGCATTGGACGCATCAACCGCGGCGCGCCTACCGTCGACGACATGCAGCCCGCCGATACCAGGGCATCCGTGACCACCCCGGATGCCCCCGCCCCCGCCCCCTCGCACGACGACCGCCACCGCCCCGGCCAGCGCGCCTTCCGCCGCGCCAACCTCGCCCTGTTCGCCGCCGGAGTCGCGACCTTCGTCCTGCTCTACTCCACCCAGGGCCTGCTGCCGATCCTCTCAACCGACCTCGACCTCACCCCCGGCCAGGCCAGCTGGACGGCCTCCGCCGCCACCCTCGGACTCGCTCTCGCCCTGCTCCCCGCCAGCGCCCTGTCCGACCGGTACGGCCGCACCGCCGTGATGACGGCCTCCACCCTCGCCGCCGCCACCCTCGCCCTCGCCCTGCCGTTCGCGCCCGACCTCACCACCCTCGTCGTGCTGCGCGTCCTCCAGGGCGCCGCGCTGGCCGGGCTGCCCGCCACCGCCATGGCCTACCTCGCCGAAGAGGTCCACCCCAGCGCCCTGGCCTCCGCGATGGGCCTGTACGTGGCCGGCAACAGCATCGGCGGCATGGGCGGCCGGCTGCTCTCCGGCTGGACCGCCGCCGCCTTCGGCTGGCGCTGGGGCCTCGCCGCCTCCGCCGCCCTCGCCCTGCTCGCCGCGCTCGCCTTCCGGCTGCTGATCCCCGCCGCCCGGCACTTCACCCCCGCCCCGGTGGACGCCCGCGCCCTCGCCCGCACCGTCGGCCGGCACCTGCGAAACCCGCTACTGGTGCGGCTGTACACGCTCGGACTGCTGTTCATGGCCGTGTTCGGCGCGGTCTACAACACCGTCGGCTACCGGCTGATCTCGGCGCCGTTCCACCTGCCCGAGTCCGTCGCCGCCTCGATCTTCGTCGTCTACCTGGTCGGCACCGGCACCTCCGCGGCCGCCGGCCGACTCGCCGCCCGGCTCGGCCGCCGCGGCGCGCTCTACGTCTCCATCGGCGTGACCGCCGCCGGGCTGCTGCTCTCCCTCACCGAGTCCCTGGTCTGCGCCCTGCTCGGCCTGGTCCTGATCACCGCCGGTTTCTTCGCCGGCCACGCCACCGCCTCCTCCGCGGTCGGCCGCACCGCCACCGAGGGCCGCGCCCAGGCCTCCGCCCTCTACCTGATCGCCTACTACCTCGGCAACAGCCTCGGCGGCACCCTGGGCGCCGACGCCTACCACGCCACCGGCTGGCCCGGCGCCGCCACCGTCGGCCTCACCGCCATGACCCTCGCCGCCGCCGTCACCCTCTACGCCACCCGCCAGGCCCACACGGCCCGGCGAGCGGTCGCGGACGCCTGACAGCCGCCGCCGATACGCTCCGGGACATGAGCGTCGATCCTGCTGTGTACGCCCGGTTGCGCGAGATCGCGGATCAGCTGCCGAAGGTGCCGGGGACAGGGAAGATCGAGATCGCCGAGGGCGAGATCGTCATGATGACGTCACCCGTGAAACGTCACGAGCTCGCCGTCATCCGCCTGGCACAGCAGCTCAATGCCCAGCTACCGCGGACCCACCCCGGCTACCTCGCCCACGGCGGCGCGGACCTGGAGGACGTCGGCCTCGGTCGGCTCCGGAATCCCGACCTGATGGTGTTCCCCGACGCGGCCCTGGACGACGACGACCCGGCCTTCCTCCCCCACGAGATCCTTCTCGTCGTGGAAGTCGTCTCCAAGTCCAACCCCGAGAACGACTACCACGACAAGGTCCGCGACTACTCGGCCATGGGCATCCCGTTGTACCTCCTGGTCGATCCCCGCAAGGGCACCGGCATCGTCCACGACGAGCCCGGCTACACCCGCCGCAAGGACTTCGTCTTCGGCGACGAGATCGCCGTCGGCCCCTGGACGCTCGACACCAGCGTCCTGCGGACCTACGCCTGAACCGGCATCCGCAGGGCACCGGCCGACCGGGCCCGAGCACACGGAAGGAGCCCGCACCCGGCAGACCGGGTACGGGCTCCTCGTCGGTCCTTCATGCAGCCGGCACGCTGCCGCATGAAGGGCAATCGCATGACTACGCGATGCGGTCGAGGACGATCGGGTTCGGGGTGAAGGCCGTGCCGGCCGGGGAGACCGTGATGCCGTCGGCCAGCGCCTCGATGGCGTAGTCGTAGCGCTCGGGGGTGTTGGTGTGCAGGGTCAGCAGGGGCTGGCCGGCCACGACGGTGTCGCCGGGCTTGGCGTGCATCTCGACGCCGGCGCCGGCCTGGACCGGGTCCTCCTTGCGGGCGCGGCCGGCGCCGAGGCGCCAGGCGCAGACGCCGACGGCGTAGGCGTCGAGCTCGGTGAGGACGCCGGAGGCGGGCGCCGGGATGACGTGCTGCTCGCGGGCGACCGGGAGCGGGGCGTCGACGTCGCCGCCCTGGGCGGCGATCATGCGGCGCCAGTGGTCCATCGCGGAGCCGTCGCGCAGCGCGTCGGCCGGGTCCTTGCCGTGCACGCCGGCCGCGGCGAGCATCTCGCGCGCGAGGGCGAGGGTGAGCTCGACGACGTCGGCGGGGCCGCCGCCGGCCAGCACCTCGATCGACTCGCGGACCTCCAGCGCGTTGCCGGCGGTGAGGCCGAGCGGGGTGGACATGTCGGTGAGCAGGGCGACGGTGTTCACGCCGGCGTTGGTGCCCAGGCCGACCATGGTGCGGGCGAGTTCGCGGGCGTTGTCGATGTTCTTCATGAAGGCGCCGGAGCCGACCTTGACGTCCAGGACCAGGGCGCCGGTGCCTTCGGCGATCTTCTTGGACATGATCGAGGAGGCGATCAGCGGGATGGCCTCGACGGTGCCGGTGACGTCGCGCAGCGCGTAGAGCTTCTTGTCGGCGGGCGCGAGGCCGTCACCGGCGGCGCAGATGACCGCGCCGGTGGTGCGCAGGACGTCGAGCATCTCCTCGTTGGAGAGCAGGGCGCGCCAGCCGGGGATGGACTCCAGCTTGTCGAGGGTGCCGCCGGTGTGGCCGAGGCCGCGGCCGGAGAGCTGCGGGACGGCGGCGCCGCAGGCGGCGACGAGCGGGGCGAGCGGGAGGGTGATCTTGTCGCCGACGCCGCCGGTGGAGTGCTTGTCACTGGTGGGCAGCGGCAGCGAGGAGAAGTCCATCCGGACGCCGGAGCGGATCATCGCGTCGGTCCAGCGGCTGATCTCGTGCGGCTTCATGCCGTTCAGCAGGATCGCCATGGCCAGGGCGGACATCTGCTCGTCGGCGACCTCGCCGCGGGTGTAGGCGTCGATGACCCAGTCGATCTGAGCGTCGCTCAGCTCTCCGCTGTCGCGCTTGGTCCTGATGACGGAGATGGCGTCCATGCGTGCTCCAAGAGGGGTTTCAAAAGCGAAGAGTGTCGCGAGATGACCGGGTTCCGGCCCACTCGCGACACTCTACGCGCGTAACAATTGTCGAAGCTAGAGCCGTTCCGGCCCGAACGCGTCGGGCAGGACCTCACTCATCGGGCGGATCCCGGAGGGCAGCTCGATCAGCAGTTCCGGCCCGCCGTGCTCGTAGAGCAGCTGGCGGCAGCGCCCGCACGGCATCAGCAGTTCGCCCGCGCCGTCGACGCAGGTGAAGGCCGTCAGCCGGCCGCCGCCGGTGGCGTGCAGCGCGGACACCAGCCCGCACTCGGCGCACAGCCCGAGCCCGTACGAGGCGTTCTCGACGTTGCAGCCGGTGACCAGCCGCCCGTCGTCCACCAGCGCGGCCGCGCCGACCGGGAACTTGCTGTACGGGGCGTACGCGTGGGTCATCGCCTCGCGCGCGGCCGCGCGCAGCCGCTCCCAGTCGATCGCGGCCGACGCCGCAGACGCCGTCACTTGCCCTGGCCCTTGCGGTAGATCTGGCCGTCGGCCTTCGGCATCCGCAGCCGCTGCGACGCCAGCGAGAGCACCACCAGGGTGATCACGTACGGCGTGGCGACGATCAGCGGGCGCTGCACCTCGTCGGTGAGCGCGTACCAGGCGCCGAGACCGCCGGCGACCACGAAGGAGATCGCCGCACCGGTGAACTTGCGCCGGTACAGCTGCCAGAGCGCGAGCAGCGCCATCGCGATGGCGACGGTCAGGATCAGCACGTGCACCGACTCCGGGTCGCGCAGCTGCAGGCTGTCGGTGAAGCCGAACAGGCCGGCGCCCATGGCGAGGCCGCCCGGCATCCAGTTGCCGAAGATCATCGCGGCGAGGCCGATGAAGCCGCGGCCGAGGGTCTGGCCGTCCTTGTAGAAGTGCGCCGCGACCAGCGAGAGGTACGCACCGCCGAGACCGGCGAACGCGCCGGAGGCGATGACCGCGAGGTACTTGTACTTGTAGACGTTGACGCCCAGCGACTCGGCGGCGGTCGGGTTCTCACCGCAGGAGCGCAGCCGCAGGCCGAACACCGTGCGCCAGAGCACGAAGTAGCTGACCACGATCATCGCGCCGGCCACCAGCACGACCACCGAGATATTGGTGACCAGGCCGCCGACCACGCCGGCGACGTCCGAGACCAGGAACCAGTGGTGCTTCTCGATGTCGGACAGCCACGAGGACAGCCCGGGGACGGTGATGTACGGCAGCGGATCCGCCGGCGGCGACTGGTTCGCACCCGCGCCGACCGCGATGTAGTCCTTGTAGTAGATCCGGTTGACGTACGCGCAGATGCCGGGGATCAGCAGGTTGATGCCGACGCCGGAGACGATGTGGTCGACGCCGAAGGTGACGGTCACGAGCGCGTGCAGCAGACCGCCGAGCGCCCCGCCGAGCATGCCGGCCAGCAGGCCGACCCACGGGTTGACCAGGTAGCCGGCCCAGGCACCGCAGAAGGTGCCGGCGACCATCATGCCTTCGAGGCCGATGTTGACCACGCCGGCCCGCTCGGACCACAGACCGCCCAGACCGGCCATGCCGATCGGCACGGCGGCGCTGAGCGCGGCGGTGATCTGACCGGAGGAGGTCAGCGCGTGGTTGCCGGTGGCCATGCCCACGGCGGAGAACAGGACCAGGGCGCCCGCGATCAGCAGCAGCACCACCGGCCAGGACATCTTGCGCTTCTTGGTGGGCGCGCCCGGCGCCTTCGGACGCGCGGCGGTAGCCGTGCTCATGCGGACACCTCCTTCTTCTCAGTGGCCGCGAGCTGAGCCGCGAGCTGGGCGGCGAGCTGGGCGCCGACCTTCTGCTGCTGGCGCTTCAGGCCGTAGCGGCGCACCAGCTCGTAGGCGACGACGACGCAGATGACGATGGTGCCCTTCATGACGTCGACGATCTCGAAGGGGAAACCGCCCTGGAGCGGCAGCTGGGAGCCGGTGGTGTCCAGGAAGGCGAACAGCAGGGCCGCGAAGGCCATGCCGATCGGGCTGTTGCGGCCCAGCAGGGCGATCGAGATGCCGAGGAAGCCCAGACCGGGCTGGAAGCTCTGGCCGTAGTAGAACGAGTTCTGCACCAGCTCGGGCATGCCGATCAGACCGGCGATCGCGCCGGAGACCGCCATCGAGATGATCACCATGCGCTTGACGTTCACGCCGGACGCGGTCGCGGCCGACTCCGAGCGGCCGGTGGCGCGCAGGTCGAAGCCGAAGCGGGTGCGGGTCAGCGCGAACTGGAACACCACGCCGACCAGGGCGGCGATGAAGATGAAGCCCCAGAGCGGGCCACCCGCCGTCTCCATCGTGAAGAAGTGGCTGGACTGCGAGATCGGGTCGGTCTGGATCGAGTTGCTGGTGCTGCTCGTCTTCGGCGCGAAGATGCCGGGGACGAGCAGCAGGCCGACGACCGCGATCGAGATCGAGTTCAGCATGATGGTCGAGATGACCTCGCTGACCCCGCGGTAGACCTTCAGCAGACCGGCGATGCTCGCGTACAGGCCGCCGACCAGCATGGCGGTGACCAGCAGCAGCGGGATCTGGATGATCGCCGGCAGGTCGACCTTGGCACCGACGAAGGCCGCGAACAGCGCCGCGACCTTGTACTGGCCCTCGACGCCGATGTTGAACAGGTTCATCCGGAACCCGAAGGCGGCGGCCGCGGCGGCCAGGTAGTACGTGGTGGACCGGTTGAGGATCCCCACTTGGCCGTCCGACTTGCCGGCGTACGTGAGCATCACGTTCCACGCGTCGAACGGGTTCTTGCCCGAAGTCGCCAGCAGGACGGAGCAGATCACGATGGAGAGCACGACCGCGAGCACCGGCGCCGCCAGTGCGAGCACGATCCGCTCACCGCTGATCCGCTGCGCCAGGCTGCGCTTGGCGGCGGTGTTGGGACTGGTCATGTGGGTTACTCCCCCGCCTGCGGGTCGTCGGCGGTGTCGGTGGGGCCGGCGTCGGACTCGGCCTCGGTGCCCTCCACGAGGATCTCGTGGAACTGCTCGACGGCCTCCGCATCGGACTCGAGGTGGCCGCTGGCGGCACCCGTCATGGCGGTACCGAGGTCCTCGGCGGTGACGGTGGCCGGGTCGGCGTCGGCGACCAGGCGCCCGCGGTAGATGACCCGGATGGTGTCGGACAGGCCGATCAGCTCGTCCAGGTCGGCGGAGATCAGCAGGACGGCCAGGCCGGCCCGCTGGGCGACCCGGATGTGCTCCCAGATCTGCGCCTGCGCGCCGACGTCCACACCGCGGGTGGGGTGCGCGGCGATCAGCAGCTTGGGCTGGTGGCTCATCTCGCGGCCGATGATCAGCTTCTGCTGGTTGCCGCCGGAGAGGGAGGCCGCGGTGACCTCGATGCCCGGGGTGCGGACGTCGTAGGCCTCGACGATCCGCCAGGTGTCCTTGCGGGCGGCGCCCGGGTCGAGCAGGACGCCCTTGGAGTTGGGCGCCTCGGTGACGTGACCGAGGATCCGGTTCTCCCAGAGCGGGGCCTCCAGCAGCAGGCCGTGCTTGTGGCGGTCCTCGGGGATGTAGCCGATGCCGGCCTCGCGGCGGGCCCGGGTGAGCGAACCGGAGAGGTCCTTGCCGTCCAGGGTGACGGTGCCGCCGTCCAGCGGCAGCATGCCCATGATGGCCTCGACCAGTTCGGCCTGGCCGTTGCCCTCGACACCGGCGATGCCGAGGATCTCGCCCTTGTGGATGCGCAGCGAGATGTCGTCGAGGACGACGCGCTCGATGCCCTCGGCGTCGGTCTTGGCGATCCGCAGGTCCTTGACGTCGAGCATCTCCGTCGTGGTGACGGTCGACTCGCGGCTCTCCGGGGAGGGCAGCTCGGCGCCGACCATCATCTCGGCCAGCTGACGGGCGGTGACGGCCTTCGGGTCGGCGTCGCCGACCGTGGTGCCGCGCCGGATCACGCTGATCGCGTCGGCCACCGCCAGCACCTCGTGCAGCTTGTGCGAGATGAAGATGACGGTGACGCCCTCGGACTTGAGCTCGCGCAGGTTGTCGAACAGCGCGTCGACCTCCTGCGGGACGAGCACGGCCGTCGGCTCGTCGAGGATCAGGATCTTGGCGCCGCGGTAGAGCACCTTGAGGATCTCGACGCGCTGGCGGTCGGCGACGCCGAGGTCCTCGACCAGGGCGTCCGGGCGCACGCCCAGGCCGTACTGGTCGGAGATCTCCTTGATCTTCGCCTTCGCCTTGGCGCCGATGCCGTGGAGCTTCTCGCCGCCGAGGACGACGTTCTCCCACACGGTGAGGTTGTCGGCCAGCATGAAGTGCTGGTGGACCATGCCGATGCCGCGGGAGATGGCGTCGCCCGGGGTGTTGAACTCGCACGGCTCGCCGTTGATCGCGATGGTGCCCTCGTCCGGCTTCTGCATGCCGTAGAGGATCTTCATCAGCGTCGACTTGCCGGCGCCGTTCTCGCCCATCAGGGCGTGCACGGTACCGCTGCGGACGGTGAGGTTGATGTCGTGGTTGGCCACGACACCGGGGAAGCGCTTGGTGATGCCGCGCAGTTCGACGGCCGATGTCGCCGTCCCCGCGCTGGGGGTACCGTCCTCGCGCGGGGGGACGGGGTCGGATGCGGTGATGGCGATCTCCTGGTGGTCTGGAGGCGCGTCGTTGCGCTGGGAGGGCCAAGGGGAAGACGGGGGGACGGGACGGGGCCCGGGGGTACGCGTTGAGCGCACCCTGCCGGGCCCCTCCCGTGATGCTTTGCCGTTCATCGCGCTGCCGGGCAGGCGGCAGTCGCTGGTGCGTCCGGGACGCGCGGGCCTTACTGGGCCGGCGTGGTCGGGACGGTGGTGGCGCCGGAGGTGATCGTCGTGGCGGCGGCCTTCAGCTTGTCCTGGATGTCGTCGAGCTTGCCGCCGGTGGTGGCGAGCGAGACGCCCTCGGCCTTCAGGTCGAAGAGCTTGATGCCGGTGAACGGCTGGCCCTTCTTGACCGACTCGATGTAAGAGAAGACGGCGTTGTCGACGTTCTTCACCATCGAGGTGAGGATGCTGTTCTTGTACTTCGCCAGGGCCGGCTGGGCGGCCTGGTCGGAGTCGACGCCGATGGCCAGGGCGCCCGGCTTGTTGGCGACGGCCTCGATGGCGCCGTTGCCGGAGGAGCCGGCGGCGGCGTAGATGACGTCCGCGCCCTTGTCGAGCTGGCCCTGCGCGGCCTCCTTGCCCTTGTCGGGCGAGTTGAAGCCGGTGAAGTCCGGAGGCGTGGTCAGGTACGTGGTCTCGACCTGGATGTTCGGGTCGACGGACTTCACACCCGCCTTGTAACCGGCCTCGAACTTCTTGATCAGCTCGGTCTGCACACCGCCGATGAAGCCGACGTGCTTGGACTTCGACTTGTTCGCGGCGGCGACGCCGGCGAGGTACGAACCCTCCTGCTCGGCGAAGACCAGCGAAGTGACGTTGGACGGCTGGTCCTTGTCGTTCGAGTCGATGATCGCGAACTTGACGTTCGGGTTGTCCTTGGCGACCTTGTCGACCGCCTGCTGGTAGACGAAGCCGACCGCGATGATCGTCTTGTAACCGCCGTCGATCAGGTTCTTGAGGCGGGTCTCCTTGTCAGCCTCGGCCTCACCGGTCTTGGCGTCGGCCTCGGTGACCGCGACGCCGAGATCGGCCTTGGCCTTGTCGAGACCACGGGCGGCGGAGTCGTTGAACGACTGGTCGCCACGGCCGCCGATGTCGTAGGCCATACCGACCTTGATCGAGCCGTCGCCCGAGCCGGAGGAGGTGTTGCTGTCAGTGCTCTTTGCGCCGCAAGCGGCGAGCGAGGCCATGCCCAGGGAACCCGAGAGCACAACCGCAGCGAGCTTCATTGAACGGCGCAAGGGAGTATCTCCTTCTCACACGCACCTGATTAGCGTGGTCGGACGCCACCGTAACGCGCGTAGAACACGGTTGGGTTACGGGGTGCCGGACCATTCGGGTTGTTATCAAACCGTGGTCTCACGGTCTTCCCAAGGCCCTATTCCCGTGCGCGGACGGTGATCCAAAGCTGGTTTTGCGGCTCAGTCTACGGAACCGTTCGATAACCCCGGATCGCGGTAAACCGGCCGGTCACCGCGATGGGGTGCCGGCCGGTCGCCCGGGAGGGTGTTCACGCGGCACCCGGGGAGATGTCCGGGGACGGCGTGCGCCGCTCAATCCCGCGGCTCAGTACTGCTGTTCGGTTTCCGCGGCTCGGTCCTGCCGTTCAGCTCCGCCGTTCGATTTCCGCAGCTCAGTCCTGCGGCTCGTCCAGGGCGAGCGCCGCGAACAGCTCCACGCCGATCCCGATCGCGCGCTCGTCGGCGTCGAAGCGGCCCTGGTGCAGGTCACGGATGGTGGTGTCACCAGGGGCGCGGACGCCGAGCCGGGCCAGCGCGCCCGGGGCGTGCTCCAGGTACCAGGAGAAGTCCTCGCCGCCCAGGCTCTGCTCGGTGCTCTCCACCACCTGCGCGCCCTCCCGGCCGAACCGGTCGGTCATCGCCGCGTCCAGCAGGGCGACCGAGACCGCCTCGTTGACCACCGGCGGCACCCCCCGGTGGTAGTCCAGCGTCCACTTCGCCCGGTAGGTCTCGGCGAACTTGGCGATCAGCTCGTGCAGCAGGTCGGGCGCCTCGCGCCAGCCGTCCAGCTCCAGGCAGCGGACGGTGCCCTCCAGTTCGGCGTGCTGCGGGATGACGTTGGGCGCGGAGCCGGAGGCGATCCGCCCCCAGACCAGGCTGACGCCCCAGCGCGGATCCATCCGGCGGGCCAGCGCACCCGGCAGATCGGCGGCCATCCGGGCGACCGCGGTCACCAGATCGGTGGTCAGGTGCGGGCGGGCGGTGTGCCCGCCGGGGCCGTCCAGGTGCAGCACCAGACGGTCGCAGGCCGAGGTGATCGCCCCGGTGCGCAGGGCGATCCGGCCCACCTCCACCTTGGGGTCGCAGTGCACCGCGAAGATCCGGCCGACGCCGTCCATGCCACCGGCCTTGATCACGTCCAGCGCACCGCCCGGCAGGACCTCCTCGGCCGGCTGGAACACCAGCCGGACGGGACGGCGCAGTTCACCGGTGCGGACGGCCTCGGCCAGCACCAGGGCGGTGCCGAGCACCACCGCGGTGTGCACGTCGTGGCCGCAGGCGTGGGCCCGGCCGGGGACGGTCGAGCGGTACGGCACGTCGGTCTTGGCGTCGTCGATCGGCAGCGCGTCGATGTCGGCGCGGAAGGCCAGGAACTCGGTGCCGGGGGCGGTGCCGGCCGGGACGACGTCGACGATCAGGCCGGTGCCGCCGGGCAGCACCCGGGGGCTCAGGCCGGCCGCCACCAGCCGGTCCCGGAGCAGGCCGGTGGTGCGGAACTCCTGGCGGCCGAGCTCCGGGTGCCGGTGCAGGTCACGGCGGAAGGCGATCAGCTCGGACTCCAGCCCCCGGACCCGGGCGCGCAGTTCGGCGGCGGGGCGTGCGGTGGCCAGAGTGGCGCCCGGCTGAGCGGGCTCAGGACGGTTCATCTCAACAAGGGTAGGCCTGTTGGGGGGATTTGGCCCGACTTCCGGAAAACTAGTCTCCGGATGGGCGCATACCGGCCGAACAGGTGGGTATGACATCTCGTTTCAGCCGCCTTCCCCGATTGCTTGCCCTGTGCAACGATCACCCGGAGCGGCGGTCACGGCCGCCCCGCTCCTGACGTTGCGTCAGAAGCGCTCCACCGGGGCGTACACGCCCCACACCTCCCGCAGGGCGTCACAGACCTCGCCGACGGTGGCCCGCGCGGCCAGCGCCTCCTTCATCGGGTAGAGCACGTTCCCCGTCCCCTCCGCGGTGCGGCGCAGCCCGTCCAGCGCCCGGCCGACGGCCGCGCGGTCCCGCCCGGCGCGCAGCCGGGACAGCCGCTCGGCCTGCTGCCGCTCGACCGCCGGATCCACCCGCAATGGCCGGTACGGCTCCTCGGCGTCCAGCCGGAAGCGGTTGACGCCGACCACCGTCCGCTCGCCGGAGTCGGTCTCCTGCTGGAGCCGGTAGGCGGTGCGCTCGATCGCGGCCTTCTGGAAGCCCTGCTCGATCGCGGCCACCGCGCCGCCCAGTTCCTCGACCCGGGCCATCAGCGCCAGCGCGGCGGCCTCCACCTCGTCGGTCAGCGACTCGACCGCGTACGAGCCGGCGAACGGGTCGACGGTGGCGGTCACGTCTGTCTCGTGGGCGAGCACCTGCTGGGTGCGCAGGGCGAGCCGGGCGGCCTTCTCGGTGGGCAGCGCGATCGCCTCGTCGAAGCCGTTGGTGTGCAGCGACTGGGTGCCGCCGAACACCGCGGCGAGCGCCTGCACCGAGACCCGGACCAGGTTCAGCTCGGGCTGCTGGGCGGTGAGCTGCACCCCGGCGGTCTGGGTGTGGAAGCGCAGCATCCACGAGCGCGGGTCCTCCGCGCCGAACTCCTCCCGCATCACCCTGGCCCAGATCCGGCGGGCGGCACGGAACTTGGCCACCTCCTCCAGCAGCGTGACCCTGGCCACGAAGAAGAACGAGAGCCGGGGGGCGAAGTCGTCCACCGCCATCCCGGCGGCGATCGCGGTACGGACGTAGGCGATGCCGTTGGCCAGCGTGAAGGCGATCTCCTGCGCCGGATCCGCCCCGGCCTCGGCCATGTGGTAGCCGGAGACGGAGATGGTGTTCCAGCGCGGGATCTCCGCCCGGCAGTACCGGAAGACGTCCGCGGCCAGCCGCAGCGAGGGCTGCGGCGGGAAGATGTACGTGCCCCGGGCGATGTACTCCTTCAGCACGTCGTTCTGGACCGTGCCGGTCAGCCGGGCCGGCGCCACCCCCTGGGCCTCGCCGACCAGTTGGTAGAGCAGCAGGAGCAGGGCGGCGGGCGCGTTGATGGTCATCGAGGTGGACACCTCGCCCAGCGGGATGCCGTCGAACAGCACGGCCAGGTCCTCGACGCTGTCGACGGCCACGCCCACCTTGCCCACCTCCCCGGCGGCGAGCGGCGCGTCCGAGTCGTAGCCCATCTGGGTGGGCAGGTCGAAGGCCACCGACAGGCCGGTGCCGCCGCCCGCGATCAGCTGCCGGTAGCGGGCGTTGGACTCGGCGGCGGTGCCGAAGCCCGCGTACTGGCGCATCGTCCACGGCCGGCCGGTGTACATCGTCGGGTAGACGCCCCGGGTGTACGGGTACTCCCCCGGCCGGCCGAGCCTGCTCGCCGGATCCCAGTCGGCCAGCGCCTCCGGGCCGTACAGCGGCTCGATCGGGAAGCCTGACTCGGCGCGGCGCGGCTCGGCTGCCATGAGGTCCCTCCACGGGATCGGCGGGGGCATCGGTCGGTCCTCGCAATGTAGGACAGGACCCGGAGCGGGACCGGTCGGCGCGGGCGCGGACGCGGTTGAGATGATCGGGTGAACGACCGGATGAGCCCCAGGGAGTGGCAATGACCGAGCAGAAGGTGGCCGTGGTCACCGGTGCCAGCAGCGGAATCGGCGCGGCGACCGCCCGCCGGCTGGCGGCCGAGGGCTTCGACGTGGTGCTGACCGCCCGGCGGACCGAGCGGATCGAGGCGCTGGCCAAGGAGATCGGCGACGGGGGCGGTTCGGCCAGGGCGGTCACGCTCGACGTCACCGACCGGGCCGCCGTGGACGCCTTCGCCGCCGAGGTCGGCCGGGTCGACGTCCTGGTGAACAACGCCGGCGGGGCGATCGGCGCCGAGACGGTCGAGCACGGCGACCCGGCCGACTGGCGGGCCATGTACGAGGTCAACGTGCTCGGCGTGCTGCACGTGACGCAGGCGCTGCTGCCCGCCCTGCGGGCCACCGGCGACGGCACCGTGCTGGTGCTCTCCTCGACCGCCGCGCTGGCCGCGTACGAGGGCGGCGGCGGGTACGTCGCGGCCAAGCACGCCGCGCACACCATCGCGGCGACGCTGCGCCTGGAGCTGTGCGGGGAGCCGATCCGGGTGATCGAGATCGCCCCCGGCATGGTGAAGTCCGAGGGCTTCGCGGTCACCCGCTTCCGCGGCGACGAGGAGAAGGCCGCGGCCGTGTACGCCGGCGTGGCCGAGCCGCTGACCTCGGACGACATCGCCGACACCGTCGCCTGGGCCGTCACCCGCCCCCCGCACGTCAACATCGACCTCCTGGTCGTCCGCCCCCGCGCCCAGGCCGCCAACCACAAGGTCCACCGCGGCTGACCCGCCCCCCCCCCCCGGCGGGCAGCCCGGGGGTCATGATCAAACGTGTCACCCGCCAGTGGTACACACGTGCGATGAGAACCTTCCGGGCCGCCCGCCCACGGGTCCTGCTGACCGCCCTGGCGGCAGGCACCCTGCTCCTCACCTCCGCGTGCAACGACACCGCCAAGCCGTCCCAGGACCAGGCCGCCGGCGCCTCCGCGCCCGGCACCACGAGCCCCACGGCCACCCCGACGCCGACCCCGACGCCCAAGCCCACCGGCGAGGCCGACCCGGCCCTCCAGCCCTTCTACGGCCAGCAGATCGCCTGGGCCGACTGCCCGGCCGACCCCACGGCCGAGAAGCTCAAGATCGACGTATCCGGGATGCAGTGCGGCAAGCTGCACGTCCCGCTCGACTACGCCAACCCCGGCACCGACGCGATCGACCTCGCCCTGGTCAAGTACCCGGCCGCCAAGCCGGACCAGCGCATCGGCTCGCTGATGGTCAACCCGGGCGGCCCGGGCGAGTCCGGCGTCGGGATGGTCAAGTACGGCGCCAAGGACTACACCGGCACCCTGCACAACCGCTTCGACGTCATCGGCTTCGACCCGCGCGGCACCGGGGACAGCTCACCTGTCGTCTGCTACGACGACAAGCAGCGCGACGCCGCCGACCAGCAGGACGCCCCGCTCGACCTGGCGACCCGCAAGGCCGAGCACGTCAAGCAGGCCACCGAGCACGCCGCCGCCTGCCAGGCCAAGTCCGGCAGGCTGCTGCCGTTCGTCGGCACCCGCAACACCGCTCGCGACCTGGACGTGCTGCGCGCCGTCAGCGGCGACAAGAAGCTCAACTACCTCGGCATCTCCTACGGCACCTACCTCGGTTCGCTGTACGCCGAGGAGTTCCCGAAGAACACCGGCCGGCTCGTCCTGGACGGTGCCGTCGACCCCTCCCAGGACACCATGGACCACGGCGTCGACCAGCAGGTCGGCTTCGAGAAGTCCTTCGAGCGCTTCGCCGCCGACTGCGTGGAGAACCACGCCGACGAGTGCCCGCTCGGCAAGGACCCGGCCAAGGCCGCCAAGAAGGCCGCCGACTTCCTGGACGGGCTGTACGACCACCCGCTGACCGTCAAGGACGGCCGCAAGCTGGGCCGCGACCTGGCCTGGACCGGCACCATCCAGACGCTCTACGGCGACGAGAAGACCTCCTGGAAGTACCTGCGCGCCGCCCTGGGCTGGGCCATGGTGCGCGGCAAGGGCGACTACCTGATGAACTCCGCCGACGGCTACAACGGCCGCGACGAGAACGGCCACTACAGCCCGATGCAGGAGTCCAACGGCGCGATCAGCTGCGCCGACGCGGCCCGCCCGGCACCGACGCCGGAGCACGCCAAGCAGGCGGTGGACCGGCTGACCGCCGAGGCACCACTGCTGTCCAAGGGCACCACCGTGGACGACTACAGCGAGGCCGGCTGCGCCTACTGGCCGTTCAAGACCACGGAGAAGCCGCACACCATCCGGGCGGAGGGCGCCGCCCCGATCCTGGTGGTCGGCTCCACCGGCGACCCGGCCACCCCGTACGCCTCGGCCGAGGCGCTGGCCAAGGGCTTCGCCAGTGCCACCCTGCTCACCCGGGTCGGCGAGGGGCACGGGGCCTTCGGCAAGGGCAACGTCTGCATCGACCGGGCCCTGGAGGCCTACCTGACCGAGGGGACGATGCCGGCCGACGGAACCCGCTGCTCCTGAGGCAGGGGCCGGGCCAGCAGATGCCGGATTAACAGATGAATGCGGGGAGGGCGCTGACACAAAGATGTCAACGTCACAACTTGATAGCTCGTCCGGATGAATTCCGCGCGCGCCCTCCCCAACTGATGACCGCTCAACTACCTTTGAGGAGCTGCCCGACCGGCGCCGTGACGCCGCCCGCAGCCCCCATACTTCAGCTGCTCCACCCCACCCACTTCACCGGCACCTTCCCGCCCTCACGAGGAGGACCCGCTGGCCAGCGACGTCCCGCCACAGCGGCTCGATCCGAGCTCCGAGCCGACCCTCCTCGGGCTGCACCGCTTCAACGAAGCCGATGCCGGCGCCGCCGAGGAGGCCCTCCTGGCCTGCTGCGGCAGCCACCGCTGGGCCCTGCGGCTCACCGCGCACCGGCCCTACCCCGACATAGAGTCCCTGCTGGCCGCCGCCAGCGAGGCCTCCTACGACCTCCGCCCGGCCGACCTGGCCGAGGCGCTCGCCGACGAGAGCTGGATGCCACAACCGCTGCTCGGCATGCGGGCGCCGGGCAGCCAGGCCGCGCACACCGCGCTGCGGGCCGCCCACGCCGCGTACGAGGCCAGGTTCGGCCACGTCTTCGTGGTCTGCCTGGAGGGCGTAGCCCCGGAGGAGATGCTCGACACCGTGCTCTCCTCGATCCGCACCCGGCTGGCCAACGACCCGGACGAGGAGCGACTGATCGCGGCGGACGAGCTCCGCCGGATCGCCCTCACCCGGCTGGAGCACCTGGTCGCCACCCATTCGGAGGCCGGGGCCCGCTGAGCCTCCTCCCCCATCCCGCCCGCTACTTCTTCTTCGCCTGCGCGGCCCGCAGCTTGGCCACCTGCTGCCGGACGATCACCTCGTCCGGCGCGGCGGCCGGCTCGGCGGCGACCCCGAAGGTGGTGAACACCGCGAGCGCCGGCCCGATCCGGGCCAGCACCGCACGCCGCGAGAGCACCGCGCTCCCCGATTCATTCGTCAGGGTGAATCCGAGCGCGGCGTCCGCTCCCCCGGGGGTGGGCGTGTCCTCGCGGTTCAGCCGGTGCCCGGTCCGGATCGGCGCCTTCTTCCCCGGCTTCTCGGCCGGCGGCGCCGGGGCCATCGAGGTGAACGCGGCGCACGGGCCGAACAGCTTCTCCAGCTCCGCCTGGAGCACGGCCGCCCGCCCCGTCCGGTAGCCGAGCAGCCCGCCGTACACGCCGCCCCTGGGGTCGGCGGCCCGGGCCACGCTCAGGTCCGTCTCCGCGTACGGGTAGCCCGGGGCCGGCGAGGCCGAGGCGGCCGGGGTGGCCGGGGTCACCGTGTCCAGCAGCGGCTGGCGGGCCGGGACGTCGGCGACCTCCCGCCCCGCGCCCGCCCCGGTGTCGCCGTGGCCGGGCGTCATCACCGTCACCGTGTAGCCCGCCCCGAGGTCGGCGTCGACCACCGCGGCCGCCCGCAGCTCGGCCGCGGACAGCTCGCGGCCGGGCCCGGCCCGGTCCGCGGAGGAGCCGCCGACCGTGGCGCAGCCCGTGGCGAGCAGCAGCAGGGCCACGAGGGCGGCGGCGGCGGACGGTCGGACGGGGCGAAGCGGCACGGGGGCCTCGGAAGGGTGTCGGCGGCGGAGCGGGCCGCCACCGTAACGCAGTCGAGCCGTCACCCAGAGCGACCAAAGTGCCGCTGGTTCCCGTCCGGCTAGGCCAGTCGTGCCTGATTGATCACACCTGAGACCCCCGGAGGCGGTTCGCGACGCGGCGTCGATAGGATGCTGGCGGCCGGTGGACCGTACCTGGCCGGGCTGACCGACACCGAAGCCGGCCGAGCCCCCAATCGCTTCCGGAGGGTTTTTCCGTGCCGGCTGGAACGCTGTACCGCGGCCGGGAAGGCATGTGGAGCTGGGTGGCTCATCGAGTCACCGGCGTCCTCATCTTTTTCTTCCTGTTCGCCCATGTCCTGGACACCGCTCTGGTGCGAGTGTCGCCCGAGGCGTACGACACCGTCATTCAGACGTACAAGACTCCTCTCGTGAACCTGATGGAGTACGGCCTGGTGGCCGCCATCCTGTTCCACGCCCTCAACGGCCTGCGGGTCGTCGCCGTGGACTTCTGGTCCAAGGGCCCGAAGTACCAGAAGCAGATGCTCTGGACCGTCGTGGCGGTCTGGGTCGTGCTGATGGCCGGCTCCTTCTACGGGATCCTGCAGCACACGCTGATCTCCTGGTTCGGGAAGTGAGCTGACACATGTCCACGGAATACTCCGACGCGCTGGTCGTCCCCTCCGCGCAGGCGCACACCGGCAAGGGCCTCGGCACCGGCAACCCGGCCGACGCGTTCGTCATCGAGCCGCCGCGCAAGCGGACCCCGAAGACCCCGCGCCGCACCCGCACCAACTTCGAGATGCTGGCCTGGCTCTTCATGCGCCTGTCCGGCATCGTCCTCGTGGTCCTGATCCTCGGCCACCTGCTGATCATGCTGGTGCTCGACGGCGGCGTCTCCAAGATCGGCTTCGCCTTCGTGGCCGGCCGCTGGGCCTCGCCGTTCTGGCAGGTCTGGGACCTCACGATGCTCTGGCTCGCCATGCTCCACGGCGCCAACGGCATGCGGCAGGTCATCAACGACTACGCCGAGAAGGACTCGACCCGGCTCTGGCTGAAGGGGCTCATGGGTACCGCCACGGTCTTCACCGTGCTGCTCGGCACCCTGGTGATCTTCACCTTCGACCCCAACATCTGACGACAAAGCATCTAATCGGCAATCGGCAGAGGCCAGAGGCGAGTTAGAACCCCCATGCAGATTCACCAGTACGACACCGTCATCGTCGGCGCCGGCGGCGCCGGCATGCGCGCGGCCATCGAGTCGACGCAGCGCACCCGCACCGCCGTCCTGACCAAGCTCTACCCCACCCGGTCCCACACCGGCGCGGCCCAGGGCGGCATGTGCGCCGCCCTCGCCAACGTCGAGGAGGACAACTGGGAGTGGCACACCTTCGACACGGTCAAGGGTGGTGACTACCTGGTCGACCAGGACGCCGCCGAGATCATGTGCAAGGAGGCCATCGACGCCGTCCTCGACCTGGAGAAGATGGGCCTGCCCTTCTCCCGCACCGAGCAGGGCCGGATCGACCAGCGCCGCTTCGGCGGGCACTCCCGCAACCACGGTGAGGCCCCCGTCCGCCGCTCCTGCTACGCGGCCGACCGCACCGGTCACATGATCCTCCAGACGCTGTTCCAGAACTGCGTCAAGCACGGCGTCGAGTTCTTCAACGAGTTCTACGTCCTCGACCTGCTCATCAACGAGGGCAAGACGGCCGGCGTCGTCGCCTACGAGCTGGCCACCGGCGAGATCCACGTCTTCCAGGCCAAGTCCGTCGTGTTCGCCTCCGGCGGCACCGGCAAGTTCTTCAAGGTCTCCTCCAACGCCCACACCCTCACCGGTGACGGCCAGGCCCTGGTGTACCGCCGCGGCCTGCCGCTGGAGGACATGGAGTTCTTCCAGTTCCACCCGACCGGCATCTGGCGCATGGGCATCCTGCTCACCGAGGGCGCCCGCGGCGAGGGCGGCATCCTGCGCAACAAGGACGGCGAGCGCTTCATGGAGCGCTACGCCCCCGTCATGAAGGACCTCGCGTCCCGTGACGTCTGCTCCCGCGCGATCTACACCGAGATCCGCGAAGGCCGCGGCTGCGGTCCGGACGGCGACCACGTCTACCTGGACCTGACCCACCTGCCGCCGGAGCAGCTGGACGCCAAGCTCCCGGACATCACCGAGTTCGCCCGCACCTACCTCGGCATCGAGCCCTACACGGACCCGATCCCGATCCAGCCCACCGCGCACTACGCCATGGGCGGCATCCCGACCAACGTCGAGGGTGAGGTGCTGCGCAACAACACCGACGTCGTCCCGGGCCTGTACGCGGCCGGCGAGGTCGCCTGCGTGTCCGTGCACGGCGCCAACCGCCTGGGCACCAACTCGCTGCTGGACATCAACGTGTTCGGCCGTCGCGCGGGCATCGCCGCCGCCGACTACGCCAACGTGCACGAGTTCGTCGAGCTGCCCGAGAACCCGGCCGAGAAGGTCCAGACCCTGGTCGACGGCCTGCGCGAGGCCGCCGGCACCGAGTCCGTGGCGCAGATCCGCAAGGAGCTGCAGGAGACCATGGACGCCAACGCGATGGTGTACCGCACCGGCGCCACCCTGAAGCAGGCGGTCGAGGACATCGCCGCGCTGAAGGAGCGCTACAAGAACGTCTCCATCCAGGACAAGGGCTTCCGGTACAACACGGACCTCCTGGAGGCCGTCGAGCTGGGCAACCTGCTCGACCTGGCCGAGGTGCTGGCCGTCTCCGCGCTGGCCCGCGAGGAGTCGCGCGGCGGCCACTACCGCGAGGACTTCCCGACCCGTGACGACGTGAAGTTCATGCAGCACACCATGGCGTACCAGGAGGTGGCCGCCGACGGCAGCACCTCCATCCGCCTCGACTACAAGCCGGTCGTCACGACCCGCTACCAGCCGATGGAGCGTAAGTACTGATGAGCACTCCTACCGTGGAGAAGCACTCGGCCGCTCTGGACGCGGTCGAGGCGGGCGGCGTCGAGCTGATCACCGTCACCTTCCGGATCCGCCGGTTCAACCCGGAGGAGCACCCGGACCCGGTGTGGGTCGACTACCAGCTGACGCTGGACCCGAAGGAGCGCGTCCTGGACGCGCTCAACAAGATCAAGTGGGAGCAGGACGGCACCCTCACCTACCGCCGTTCCTGCGCGCACGGCATCTGCGGCTCCGACGCCATGCGGATCAACGGCCGCAACCGGCTGGCGTGCAAGACCCTGATCAAGGACGTCAACCCGGAGAAGCCGATCACGATCGAGGCCATCAAGGGCCTCACGGTCCTCAAGGACCTGGTCGTGGACATGGACCCGTTCTTCCAGGCGTACAAGGACGTCATGCCGTTCCTCATCACCGAGGGGAACGACCCGACCCGCGAGCGCCTGCAGTCCGCCGAGGAGCGCGAGCGCTTCGACGACACCACCAAGTGCATCCTGTGCGCCGCGTGCACGTCGTCCTGCCCGGTGTTCTGGAACGACGGCCAGTACTTCGGCCCGGCCGCGATCGTGAACGCGCACCGCTTCATCTTCGACTCGCGCGACGAGGGCGCCGAGCAGCGCCTGGAGATCCTCAACGACCGTGAGGGCGTGTGGCGCTGCCGCACCACCTTCAACTGCTCCGAGGCCTGCCCGCGTGGCATCGAGGTCACCAAGGCGATCCAGGAAGTGAAGCGGGCGCTGGTCACCCGCCGCTTCTGATCTCCGTCTGACACCGCGAAGGCCCCCGCCCGATCATCCGATCGGACGGGGGCCTTCGCCGTGGGCTCAGCGCAGCGCGCCGAGGTCCTTCGGGGCGGACCAGCCGCTGAAGGTCACCAGGTGCCGGTCGGCGGTCACGGCCCACAGGTCCGGCGCGCCGTCCCCGTCACCGTCACCCGAGCTGCCGAGGGTCGGGTAGGCGGCGGTGGTGAAGCCGGTGGCGACCACGTTCGCCTTCGGGTCCGCGAGCGCGGAGAAGTCGAAGGTGCCGTCAGCCTTCTTCGGGACCGGGTAGGCGTGCAGGTCACCGGTCGCCCGGTCGCGCGCCCACAGGGCGAGGTTGCCGGCGGCGTCCGGGCCGGGGGCGATCAGGTCGTAGCCGGCCCAGTCGCCGGTGGTGGTGAGCTGACGGGCGCTCTCCAGCTCGTACGAGAAGCCGGGGTCGGCGAACAGCCAGAGGTTACCCTCCTCGACGGTCACCAGTGAGGAGACCGTCGAGTCGTTCAAGGAACCGATCAGGGCCAGCTGATCGGCCTTGCGCCAGTCGGATGCGTAGCCCCCGGGGCAGGAGGTCGCCGTACCGGAGGCGTTCTGGCAAGCCTTCGGCCGGGCGACCGAGCGCAGGCCTCCGGTGAAGGAGCCGTAGTCCTGGTTGCTGGAGAAGTACAGCGCCCGGGATCCGCCCTCGTGCATCAGCAGGTCGTCCATCGGCGCGTGGGAGTCGTCCCAGCCCCGGTGCACCACCTGGACGTTGGTCCAGGAATTCCGGTTGGGCGACCAGTTGGCCGGGATCGTCGCGGTCGGGACGGTGCTCGCCGAGCCGCCGCTGATGATCTGGAGGTTGCCTGCGGAGTCCGGAAGCAGGATGTCCGGAACACCGTCGCCGTCGACGTCGCCGAGGGCCTGCGGCGGGTTCGGGTTCGAGGGGGCGTAGAAGGTGTAGGACGCCCCGCCGACGTTGCCCGCCTTGTCCATCACCTGGACGTTGAGGATGTTGGTCCCCCAGTTCAGGACCTTGAGGTCGACCGTCACCGTGCCGTCGGCGCCCGGCTTGACGGCATCGGACGAGTCGCAGCCGCCGACACCGAGGTTGCCGAAGCCGTACCGGACGCAGGCGACACCGGAGGCCTTCCCGCCGGCCGGGGCCGGGTCGGCGGTCGTGAGGACGAAGGCCCCCTTCTGGCCCGCGTACTTGGTGGCGGTGCCGCCCGCCGGGAAGTCGGGCGAGGAGACCGTGACGGTCGGGCTCGTGGTGTCCACCCGGAAGTGGCAGTCCGCCGACGGGGCGGAGGTCTGCTGGTCCTGCACGGCCCAGGCGTGCCACGCGTAGCCGTGCCCGTCCACCAGGCCGGGGACGGCGACCTTGGCCTGCTGGCCGTACGCCTGGACCGCTCCGGTGAACACCGGGTCCTGGGCGCCCGTGGTCTCGTCCCAGACGCCGAACCGGGCACCGGTGCCGGTGACCTTGGCGTTGAGCGTCGGGCCGTTCGTGGTCCGTCCGACCCAGCTCGGGTCGGTGGTCGAGTCGCAGGCGTCGGCGCGGTAGTCGGTGCCCTGGCTGGTGCCGAGGACGGCCGGCGCGGTGTCGGCGGCGAAGGCGCCGGGCGCGGTGAGCAGGCCTGCCGCGATCGCGGCCGCCGTCACCCCGCCGAGTCTGCGGGCATGCCGAAGTGTCATGGAAGTACCCCACCCCTTTGATCGAGAGATCCCGTTACGTGTACGAGCGGTGAGGATCTTTCCAGTGGGGACCGACAGCGGCAACGGAGATTCAGTCGGTGGCCGGGGTGCGGCGGGTGGCGCGGAGGCCGCGCAGGCCGATGGCGCCGACGGCGATGCCGAGGAGGAAGGAGGTGACGGCGAGGAGGAGGTGGATCCAGAAGAAGGCGGTGGGCTGGGAGTGGTCGCCGTTGGTGAAGGCCTGGCCGCCGGAGTCCTTCCAGAGGTTCTTGACGAAGGTGGTCCAGATGATGATCGACCAGACGCCGAAGGCGGTCAGGAACCAGGAGGTGCGGCGGCTGAGCTTCATGGGGGTCCTCGTCGGGGGTGTGGTGGCGGGGTGCGTCCCCCAGTATGCGCGGACCGCCGATCGGCGTAGGGCGGGCCCCTCATACGGAGGACCGGCCCGGTGTGGCGCACAGCGGATGCCGCGAAGTGGGTACGGTCTGCGCGTGTCCACACGTCGTCAGAAATTCGCGCATCTGTTCGTCGCGACCGCCGCGGTCCTCCCGGCCCTGCTCGCCGCCCCCGGGGCGGTCGCAGCCCCGCAGGAGCCGCCGCCGGCCGCCCCCTCGGTCGGCGGCGAGCGGCTCGGGCGCTCCGGCGTCCAGGTCTCCCCGCTGGCCGGAGCCCCGGCCCTGCCGAGGGACCTCACCGGCCAGTCCTGGATAGTCTCCGACGCCACGTCGGGCGACGTGCTGGCGGCCAGCAACCCGCACCTGCGGCTCGCCCCGGCCAGCACTCTGAAGATCCTCTTCGCCGACACCGTGCTGCCCAAGTTCGACCGCAACACGGTGCACAAGGTCGCCGACGAGGAGATCCTCGGGCTCGGTGACGGCAGCAGCCTGGTCGGCATCAAGGAGAACCTGGACTACCGGGTCGAGGACCTGTGGCGCGGGGTGTTCCTGAGCTCGGGCAACGACGCCGTGCACGTCCTGGCGCACATGAACGGCGGCGTGGAGCAGACCGTCACCGAGATGCAGTCCCGCGCCGACGCCCTCCAGGCCCGGGACACCCGGGTGATCTCCCCGGACGGCTACGACATGGACGGGCAGCTCTCCTCGGCCTACGACCTGTCGCTGTTCGCCCGGGCCGGCCTTCGCAACCCCGACTTCCGGATGTACTGCGCCACCCGGGAGGCGCAGTTCCCGGGCGCGGTGGACAAGATCACCGGCCAGCGCGGCAGTTTCGGGATCGCCAACACGGACCGCCTGCTGGGCAAGTACCCCGGCCTGATCGGCGTGAAGAACGGTTTCACCACCAACGCCGGCTCGACCTTCGTCGGTGCCGCCGAGCGCAACGGCCGCACCCTGCTGGTGACCGTGATGCACCCGGACAGCTACCAGAAGGTCTACGACGAGACCGCGGCCCTGCTGGACTGGGGTTTCGCGGCGGCCGGCAAGGTGCAGCCGGTCGGCAAGCTGGTCGACGAGCTCCCGCCGGACGGCGAGCCCTCCGGCCAGGCCGGCGGCGCCGCCGGCGCGCCCCCGCCGCACTCCACCCCCGCCACCCGGCCCGGCACCGCCCCCACCGCCGCCCCGGCCGCCGCCGAGGACGACGGGCTCGGCGTCGGCGGCTGGCTGGCCGTCGCGCTGGTGACGGCCGTGGCCGGCTACGGGGTGCTGGTCCTGCGGCGCGGCCGCCGCGGGCCGGCCGGCTGGTGACCGTCGGCCGGACGGCCGGACGGACGGCCCGGTCTCAGGGTTTCTCCTGGGGCCGGGCCGCCGTCGTGCCCGCGGCCGCCTCCGCCTCGTCGGCCGCCGCCAGCAGCGCCCGGGCGTGCTCCCGGGTGCGCTCCCGGGCGGCCACCGGATCGGCCATCGCCGTCCAGGCCACGCAGTACATCAGCAGCCGGGAGACGAAGTTGATCCACAGCAGCAGCGCCACCGGCACGCCGAAGGCCCCGTACAGGCTCTTCCCGGCGACGGAGCCGAGGTAGGAGGCGAGCAGGACCTTCAGCAGCTCGAAGCCGACCGCGCCGATCAGCGCGCCCTGCAGCACGTCGCGCCGGCGCTGGCCGCGGATCCCGGGGAACGGCGCCAGCAGGTAGGCGAAGAGCAGCGTGTCGCACGCTATGGCGATGAGCACGCCGACCCCGGTCAGCAGGTAGCCGCTGCGCAGGCCGGTCCAGTCGGCGATCCGCCCGGCCAGCGTCGTCCCGGCGGTGGAGGCGCCCACCGAGATCAGCGACACCACACCGAGGCCGCCCAGCACCGCGCAGTCCCGGCCCTTGCGCAGCACCACGTTGGTGTCGTCGTCGGGCAGCTGCCAGACGTCCCGGACCGAGGTGCGCATGGTGTCCACCCAGCCGAGGCCGGAGACCAGCAGCAGCGCCCCGCTGACCAGTCCGACGGCGCCCGCGTTGGCCACCAGGGACGGCAGGTTGAGCGCCTCCGAGATGCCCGGCAGCTGGTCGGAGATGTGCTTCTGCAGGTCCGCCACCTGGCTGCTGCTGAGCGTCGAGACGGCGATCGCCAGGCCCACCGTGAGCAGCGGGAACAGGGCGAGGAAGCCGAAGAAGGTGACCGCACCGGCCAGCCGGTTGCCCCGGGCGGCGGAGAAGTACTCGTACACCCGGTACGGGCGGCTGCGCAGCACCCACGTGACGAGCGGGCCGATGACCGGGAGGCGGGTCAGGAAGTCCACCCGACCGGTTATACCGGTCCTTCCTCCGAATGGCCGTCAGACTCGGCGCAGACTCTAGCGTTTCACCAGGCGGCGGGCCCGGGCGAGGGCGCGGACGGTCTGGTAGGCGCCGTAGCGGCCGTGGCTGAGCAGTTCGGTGCGCACGCCGTCCACGCCGGGCGGCGGGCGGTAGCCGGCCGGCCGGAGCCGGGCGCAGTGGGCGGCGGCGCGGCGGAAGTACTCGCGGCGGTCGCCGGGCGGGACCCGGCCAGGCTTGGAGACGACGGTGTTGAGGTGGTGCAGCATCCGGCCGTAGACGACCGGGCGCCAGTGGTCGAGGTCGGGGCGGCGGTCCAGGAAGGCGAAGACCAGGTCGTACTGGGCGAAGACGTCGAAGTGCTTGCGGCTGGCGGTGGCCAGGATGTTGCCGCCCTCCTGGCGCTGGCGGTAGTGCACGCCGACCTCGTCGAGCAGGGTGATCCGGGCCGCGGCGAGCAGCGCCGGGTACGTCCAGGGGGTGTCCTCGTAGTAGCCGGCCGGGAAGACCAGCTGCTGGGCGGTGACGAAGTCGCGGCGGTAGGCCTTGTTCCAGACCACCTGGAGCAGGTCGAGCAGGTCGGGGCGGGCGGCGAGGTCGAAGACGTCCGGGGAGGCGGCGCCGAACACGTGGGCGGAGGCGGCCCGGGTGATCCGGCCGTCGGCGTAGGTGCGGGCGTAGTCGTAGACCAGGACGTCCGGGTCGCCGGTGGCGGCGAGCCGGTCGTCGACGCTCTTGAGCAGCTGGGGGGTGAGCGTGTCGTCGCTGTCGAGGAAGATCACGTAGTCCCCGGTGGCGACCTCCAGGCCGGCGTTGCGGGCCCGGCCGAGGCCGACGTTCTCAGGCAGGTGCAGCACCCGGATCCGCGGGTCGGCGGCGGCGGCCTCGTCGAGCATCGGGCCGCAGCCGTCCGGGGAGCGGTCGTCCACCGCGATCAGTTCGAGGTCGGGGCCGCCCTGGCCGAGCACCGAGTCGAGACACTCGGCGAGGTAGTCCTCAACCTGGTACACGGGGACGATCACGCTGAAGCGGGGCACGGGCCCAGCGTAGTGGCCCCGAAGGGCCCCATGGCCCGGAGGTAGGATCGGTGCGCACGTACGCACCGATCCAAAGTGCGGTCAGGCCCTCACCGGGCTGCCACGCTCCTTCCCGAGAAAGGCCTGCGTAGCCGATGGCTCCCCGCCTCTCCATCGTCGTTCCGATCTACAACGTCGAGCGTTACCTGGTCGAATGCCTCGACTCGATCGCCGCCCAGACCTTCACGGACTTCGAGTGCGTCATGGTCGACGACGGTTCGAAGGACGACAGCGCGGCCCTCGCCGAGGCGTACGCGGCCAAGGACTCGCGGTTCCGGCTGGTCCGCCAGGTGAACAAGGGCCTCGGCGCGGCCCGCAACACCGGCATCCGGCACATCGACCCGGACGCCGAGTTCCTGTGCTTCGTCGACAGTGACGACTCGATGCCGCCGAGCGCGTACGAGCTGATGATCAACACCCTGGACGAGACCGGCTCGGACTTCGCCACCGGCAACGTGCTGCGGTTCCGCGCGGTGGGCTACTACCAGTCCGGCGGGCACTCGAGGCCGTTCAGGGAGACCAAGCTCAAGACGCACATCACCGAGATCCCGGCGCTGGTCACCGACCGCACCGCGTGGAACAAGGTGTACCGCCGCTCCTTCTTCGACGCGGCCGGCATCCTCTACCCCGAGGGCATCCTGTACGAGGACGCGCCGGTCAGCGTGCCGCACCACTACCTCGCCAAGAGCGTGGACGTGCTCTGCGAGCCGATCTACCACTGGCGCGAGCGCGAGGTCGGCGAGATGTCGATCACCCAGATGCGCACCAACCCCAAGGGCCTGGTCGACCGCGTCACCTCGGTCGAGCTGGTCCGCGGCTGGCTGCGCAAGCAGACCGACCCGCGCTTCGCCCAGTACCTGCGCTCCTACGACGAGAACACCCTCGTCGAGGAGATCCCGATGTTCTTCTGGTCCGTCGTGGACGGCGACAAGGAGTACCGGGACGCCTACATCAAGAACGTCAGCCGGCTGCTGCGGGCGATCGGCCCCGAGCAGGTCCGCAAGCTGCGGGCGCCGCTGCGGCTCAAGTACCACCTGACCCTCCAGGGCCGGATCGACGAGTTCGTCGAGCAGATCAAGTACGAGGGCGAGAGCAACGGCGGTGTCCAGGCCCGCGGTCTGCTGCGCCCGTACGCCGACTACCCGTTCCTGCGCGGCGGTCGCAAGAGCGTGCCGTCCGGCGTGCTCAAGCTGGACAACTCGCTGGTCATGCGCAGCCGGCTGTACGAGACGGCCTGGGTCGGCGGGCGGCTGCAGCTGACCGGGCACGCGTACCCGGAGCAGCTGGGCGCGGCCGGCAAGCACGACATGGTCCGCACCCTGGTGCTGCGCGAGGCCAAGGGCCGCCGGGTGATCGCGGTGCCGATGAAGACCCAGTACAGCCCCGAGGCCACCGCCAGCTGCCACCACGACCTGTACAGCTGCGACTGGGCCGGCTTCACCGTCGGCATCGACCCGAAGAAGCTCAAGCACCGCGGCCAGTGGAAGGACGGCAACTGGCGCGTCCTGGTGGCCGGCGCGGGCAAGGGCGGCGTCTACAAGGGCCGGGTCTGGGCCGGCTGGAGCGACACCGCGCAGTACATCCCGGCGCACTGGGTCGAGCCGGACGTGCGGATCGTGCCGTGGGTCCGGGACGGCTCCGTCTACCTGCGGGTGGAGACGGTCAAGGCCCGGGTGACCGGCCTGGCTTCGCACGGCGGCCGGGTCGAGGTGTCGGGCGCGGCCCGCTCCGGCTCCAGCTTCGCCGGGGCCCGGCTGCGGCTCACCCACGTCGAGTCCGACCGCGAGCTGGCCTTCCCGCTGGAGCTGGGCGCGCCGGTCGGCAGCCTGCAGCCGTTCAGCGTGTCCTTCCCGGTGGCCGAGCTGACCGCCGTCCGCGAGGCCTGGGCCGAGCTGGACCCGGTGGCCGCCGAGCGCGGCCGTGACCGCTGGGACACCGCGCTGCTGCTGGCCGACGGCAGCACCGTCCCGGTGACCTGGGACGACCGCAACGCCCCGGCGCAGCTGCACCTGCCGCTCAACCCGGACGCCCCGGCCGACCGGCGCCGGGCGCTCTACTCCAAGCCCTCCCCCAGCGGGTACCTGCAGTTCTCCGACCAGCTGCTGCAGCCGGTGGTGGACGAGGTCTCCGCCCGCGGCGCGGACGGCTTCCTGCTCAGCGGTTCGTTCCCGCTGTCCGGTGCGCACCGCTGGGAGCTGGTGGTCCGCCACGACTGGCGCGAGGAGGAGCACGTCTACCCGGTGGAGATCGCGGACGGACGGTTCCGGACCGCGCTGCCCGCGGTGCCGACGGCCTCCTTCGCCGGCCGGGTGCCGCTCGCCCAGGGCACCTGGAACGTCTTCTTCCGCCCGGTCGGCGCCGTGGCCGAGGAGCTTCCGAGCTCGTACGCGCTGATCTCGCCGGACTGCTTCGGCGCGATGCCGCTGGAGGTGGAGTCCCGGGGCAAGCGCATCGTGCTGGAGCGCCGCCACCACGACGGCCTCTCCCTGGAGTCGCACTCGGCGCTGCTGCCGGAGGAGCGCAGCGGCTACCGGCTGCGCCAGCTGCGGTTCGTCGACTACCCGAACGCCCGCCGGCACCCGGTGCGCGACACCGTGCTGTACAACGTCGGCCTCGGCGGCCTGTACGCCGACTCGCCGCGGGCGGTCCACGAGGAGCTGGTCCGCCGCGGCCTGCCGCTGGAGCACCTGTGGGGCAGTGACGACCTCCAGGCCGATCTGCCGCAGTCGGCGAGCGCGATCCGGCTGTGGAGCCCGGAGTGGTTCGAGGCGCTGGCGACCGCCAAGTACATCGTCACCAGCACCCACCTGCCCGACTTCTTCGTCCGCCGCCCCGGCCAGGTGGTCCTGCAGACCTGGCACGGCAGCCCGCTGAAGCAGATCGGCCTCGATTTCGAGAAGGTCTGGTTCACGGATGCGAACTACCTGAAGGGCCTCGCCCGGGAGGTGCCGAGCTGGAGTCTGCTGGCGGCCGGCAACAGCTGGTCGGCCCCGATCCTGCGACGCGCGTTCGACTACAAGGGCGAGATCCTCGAAAGCGGTTCGCCGAAGAACGACCTGCTCTTCGCGGCCGACCGGGAGAAGACCGCCGAACAGGTGCGCGAAAGGCTCGGCCTGCCCGAGGGCAAGAAGGTCGTGCTCTACGCGCCGACCTGGCGCGAGGACCGGCGCCGGCCGAACGGCGGGTACCAGCTGGACCTGCGGCTCGACCTGGCGGCGGCCAAGGCCGCGCTCGGCGACGACCAGGTGCTGCTGGTGCGTCGGCACAGCATGATGTGCGGTCAGATCCCGGGCGCCGGCAACGGCTACATCTGGGACGTCGGCAGCTACCCCGACATGGCGGAGCTGCTGCTGATCGCCGACGTGCTGATCACCGACTACTCCGCGAGCGTGTTCGACTTCGCCGCGACCGGCAAGCCGATCCTGTTCTTCACCTACGACCTGGAGCACTACCGCGACAACCTGCGCGGCTTCAGCCTGAACTTCGAGGCGGAGGCGCCCGGCCCGCTGCTGGCCACCTCCGAGGAGCTGGTCGACGCGCTCGGCCGGGTCGGCGAGGTCGCGGCCGAGTACGCCGACAAGGCCGCCGCGTTCCGCACGGCGTACTGCGACCTGGACGACGGCAAGGCCTCCGCCCGGGTGGTCGACGCGATGCTCCGCGTGGAGTAGAACCGAGTAGCACGGGGGTGGCCAGAGGCATCCCCGGGAGCCCCGCAGAGGCGCCCGACGCGAACCGCGTCGGGCGCCTCCGTGCTTTCCTGGGAATTCCCTGACAATATCCACGGCCTTTGCCTGTGCATTGCACTCGAACTAGTGTTTTGTCGGTGAATTTCATAGGAAATTCTCTGGTCCACACTGTTGACCCCGGGCGGCGTCCCGGTATGGGATATGAATTCGGCCCCGGTTTCCTCTCGGCATCGGTCCGGCGGCCCCGGTCCACCGCCCATGGCCCGGCCCCCGTCCCGAAGGACCCTCGTCATGCCTGCGCTCACACGGTTCGTCCTTCCGCACGCCGACCCCCGCGTGAGCACCGACCAACCCGCCGCCGACGAGGACGTCACCTTCGGCCTGCTGCGCGCCCGCTGGACCGGCCGCGGCCTGGAGCTCACCGGCTTCGCCCGCCCGGACGACCTCGACACCGGCCGCCCCGGCTCCGCCTGGACCTGGCTGACCCTGCGCCACGCCGACGGGAGCAGGCCGCCCGTCCACCTGCGCTCCCGGCCCCGCCGGCTGCCCGAGGTCACCGACGACAGCGCCCAGCCCGAGTTCAACCACGACTGGTCCGGCTTCACCGCCCTGATCGAGCCCGGCCGGCTGCGCCACGGCACCGACTGGCTGCTCGGCGACTGGCAGATCGAGACCACCCTGTTCACCCGCCCGCGCCCCACCCGGCTGCGCCGCCGGTACGGCGCGCTCGCCCCGCACTGGTGCGGCTCCGGCGAGTACCCGCCGGCCCACTGGGTGGACCACGACGTCCGCCTCCAGCCGCACTTCGCCGACGGACGACTGCGGCTGCTGCTCGAACGCCCCGGCATCCGGCTCACCCACGCCACCCCCACCGCCGACGGGCTCGACCTGCGCGGCAGCGCGGACACCTGCCCGTCCGGCACCGTGCTGCGGCTGCGCCACCGGCAGAGCGACGCCGTGATCGAACGGCCCGTCGCCCGCACCGGCAACACCTTCGCCGTCCACCTGCCGTACCGGCCGTTCACCGCCGACGGCCGCGGCAGCGGCGAACTGGAGCACTGGGACACCGAGTTCCTGCACCCCGACGGCAGCACCGAGCAGCTCTGCCTGGACGAGCGCGGCGGCCCGGTGGCCGGCCAGCACCGGCTGCCCGACACCCCGGACCGCGCCCTCTACCTCAAGCACCTCGCCGACGGCCGGCTCCAGGTGTGCGTCCAGCCCGCGGCCGGCCTCGTCGAGCGGATCGCCGTCCGGCCCGGCGGCTTCGAACTCACCGGCCGCTGCCCGGACCGCGCCGCGGACCGGCTGGAACTCGTCCTGCGGCACACCGGCACCGCGAGCGAGGTCCGCTCCCCCGTCGAGGCCGACCAGGACGGCCGCTTCAAGGTCCTGCTGCCCGCCACCCGCACCGCCGCCGACGGCACCGCGCTGCCCCTGCGCAAGGGCATCTGGGAGGCCACGCTGGCGCCCGCCGGGCGGCCCGGCCCGAGCCGCCCGCTGCTCGCCGCACCCGCCGCCCTGCCCGCACTGCCCGCCGCCACCACGGCCGGCGGCAAGCGAATCCTGCTCCAGCGCCGCTGGCACGACACCCTGCTGGTGGACTCCACCCCGGTGCTCACCCCCACCGAGCGCAGCGCCTGGACGCAGAGCCGCCAGCGCGCCGTCCACTACCCCGCCGCCCGCCGCGAACCGCTGCGCGAGGCCGTGCTGTACGACGTGTTCGGCGGCCGCGGCTACGCCGACTCGCCGCGCGCGGTGCACGCCGAACTGGCCCGCCGCGGAGCGCCGTTGGAGCACCTCTGGGTGGTCGACGACGCCCAGGCCGAACTGCCGCCCGGGGTCCGGGCCGTCCGGATCTGGAGCCCGGAGTGGTACCGCGCGCTGGCCACCTGCCGGTACCTGGTCGGCAACACGCACTTCCCGGACTTCCTGGAGCGCCGCCCCGGCCAGGTGGTGCTCCAGACCTGGCACGGCTCGCTGCTGAAGCGGATCGCCCACGACGTCGACAACCCCTGGCTGGCCGACCACGGCTACCTGGAGGCGCTCGACCGGGAGACCCCGCAGTGGAGCCTGCTGCTCTCCCCCAGCCCGTTCGCCACCCCGATCCTGCGCCGCGCGTTCCGCTACGACGGCGAGATCCTGGAGGCCGGCTACCCACGCAACGACGTGCTCGCCCGCCCCGACGAGGCCGCCGCCGCGGCCGTCCGCCGCCGGCTCGGCATCCCCGACGGCAAGCGGATCGTGCTGTACGCGCCGACCTGGCGCGAGGACCAGCAGCGCGGTGACGGCGACGGCTTCCGGCTCGGCCTGCGGCTGGACCTCGACCACGCCCGGCGCCTGCTCGGCCGGGACCACGTGCTGCTGATCCGCCCGCACTCGCACGTCCGCGAGCCGCTGCCGGGCGCCGGGGACGGCTTCCTGTACGACTGCGGGGACTACCCCGACCCGCAGGAACTGCTGCTGGTCGCGGACGTCCTGGTGACCGACTACTCGTCGATCATGTTCGACTTCGCCGTCACCGGCCGCCCGGTGCTCTTCTTCACCTACGACCTGGAGCACTACCGCGACACCCTGCGCGGCTTCTACTTCGACTTCGAGCCGCAGGCCCCCGGCCCGCTCGTCCCCACCTCGGCCGGGCTGCTCGGCGCGCTGCGCGAACTCGCCGACTCCGGCGCGGATCTGCCGCCCGGGTACGCGGAGCGCCACCGGCGCTTCCGGGCCGAGCACTGCGTCCTGGACGACGGCGGCGCGTCCCGCCGGGTGGTCGACCGGATGCTCGAACTCGGCAGGTCGGTACGGTAGTCGAAGGCCGGCCCGACGGTTCAGGAGAACAGGTAGCTCCGCCAGGGCCGCCAGACCTCGTCCGCGTCGAAGCGGGAGAGGCCGAAGCCCGGCACCGGGAAGGCCGCCCGGAAGCCGCGCGCCTGCGCGTACGCCTGGTCCAGCGCGTCGTCCGACAGGCCGTGCGCGACCGTCACGTGCGGGTGGTACGGGAACGCCAGCTCGCGGGCCAGCGGGCCGGAGCGGACGTCCGCCTCCAGCAGCCGGCACTCCTGCGCGCCCTCCTCGACCCGGACGAACACCACCGGGGAGACCGGGCGGAAGGTGCCGGCGCCGCGCAGCAGCATCCGGAACGGCCGGTGCGCGGCCGCCACCGCCGCCAGGTGCTCCTCGATCTTCGGCAGCGCCCCGGCCGGCACCTCGGTCGGCGGCAGCAGGGTGACGTGCGTCGGTATCGACCGGGCCAGCGGATCGCCGTGCCCGGCCCGGGCGTCCTGGATCCGCGCGCCGTACGGATCGGGAACGCTCACGGACACGCCGATGGTGACGGTCTCGGGGAGACCGTCACCATCGGGCAGGCGTGTGAGAGGAGTCACCGCTTGGCGGCCGGGAGGAAGCCGACCCGGTCGTACACCGTCTCCAGCGTCCGCGCGGCCACCTCTCGGGCCTTCTCGGCGCCGATCGCCAGCACCCGGTCCAGCTCGGCCGGGTCGTCGAGGAAGGAGCGGGTGCGCTCCTGGAAGGGGGTGACCCACTCGGTGAACAGCTCGGCCAGCTCGGTCTTCAGGGCGCCGTACATCTTGCCCTCGAAGTGCGCGACCAGCTGGTCGATCGACTGGCCGCTGAGCGCGGAGTGGATGCGCAGCAGGTTGGAGACGCCGGGCTTGCCGTCCTCGTCGTAGGAGACGACGGTGCCGGTGTCGGTGACGGCGCTCTTGAACTTCTTGGCGCTGACCTTCGCCTCGTCCAGCAGGTTGACCAGGCCCTTGTCCGAGGAGGCGGACTTGCTCATCTTGGCGCCCGGGTCCTGGAGGTCCTGGATCTTCGCCGTCTCCTTGAGGATGTACGGCTTCGGCACCGTGAAGGTCGGGCTGTAGCGGGTGTTGAAGCGCTCGGCGAGGTCGCGGGTGAGCTCCAGGTGCTGGCGCTGGTCCTCGCCGACCGGGACGGCGTCCGCCTGGTAGAGCAGGACGTCCGCGACCATCAGCACCGGGTAGGTGAACAGGCCCACCGTGGTGCTGTCCGCGCCGTGCCGGACGGACTTGTCCTTGAACTGGGTCATCCGGGAGGCCTCGCCGAAGCCGGTGAGGCAGTTCATCACCCAGGCGAGCTGCGCGTGCTCGGGCACGTGCGACTGGACGAACAGGGTGCAGTGCTCCGGGTCCAGGCCGGCGCCGAGCAGCTGGGCGGCGGAGACCCGGGTGTTCTCGCGCAGCTCCTTCGGGTCCTGCGAGACGGTGATCGCGTGCAGGTCGACGACCATGTAGAAGGCGTCGTTCTCCTTCTGCAGGTCCACCCACTGACGCACCGCGCCCAGGTAGTTGCCGAGGTGGAACGAGCCGGAGGTGGGCTGGATGCCGGAGAGAACCCGGGGACGGTCCTTGACCGGACCAGTGACCGCTGCGTTGACCATGCGGGCCATTGTTCCAGTTCCACCGGGCGCTCAGGAAACGTCCGCCCCAGGAGGTTCCGTCAGTGTGACCGCACTCACCCTCACCCGGGCGATCCGCCGGCCCTCCAGCTTGGCCACCGTCAGCAGCACCCCGCCACCGCCCTCGACCGGGACGCGCACCTGGTCGCCGTCCCGGGGCAGCCGGCCGAGCGAGGCGACCAGACAGCCCGCCACCGTCTCGTACGGGCCCTCGGGCAGGGTGGCGCCGGTCTCCTCGGTGAAGTCGCCGAGGTTGAGCAGGCCGTCCAGCTCCATGCCGCCGCCGACCAGCCGGCGGGTGGCGGCCGTCTCCGGCCGGTCGTACTCGTCCCGGATCTCGCCGATCACCTCCTCGACCAGGTCCTCCAGGGTGACGATCCCGGCGGTGCCGCCGTACTCGTCCACCACGATGGCCAGGTGGTGACCCTCGCGGCGCATCTCGCCCATCGCCTCCAGCACCCGCTTGGTGCCGGGCAGCAGCTTCACCGGGCGGGCCAGGTCGCGGACCTTGGCGGCCTGCTCGCCGCGCGCGCCGTACAGGTCGCGGACGTGCACGAAGCCGACCACGGCGTCGGCGCTGCCCTCGACCACCGGGTAGCGCGAGTGCGGCGAGGTGTCCGCCTGGTGCCGGACGGCGGCCAGCGGGCGCTCGGCGTCCAGGAAGGTCACCTCGGTGCGCGGGACCATCACCTCGCGCAGCTGCCGCTCCCCGGCGGAGAACACGTCCGCGATCAACGCCCGTTCGTCGCTGCCGAGTTCGGTGTTGGCGGCGACCAGGCCGCGCAGTTCCTCGGAGCTCATCGAGCCACGGCCGGCGGCCGGGTCGCCGCCCAGCAGGCGGACCATCAGGTTGGTGGAGTGGCCGAGCAGCCAGATCACCGGGCGCAGGGCCACCGACATCACGTCCACCACCGGGGCCGCGATCACCGCGATCGACTCGGCCCGCTGCAGGCCGATCCGCTTGGGGGTGAGTTCGCCGAGCACCAGCGAGACGTAGCTGATCACCAGGGTGAGGCCGACCAGGGCGACCGCGTCGGCGACGCCCTGGGTGAGCCCGGCCCGGACGAACAGCGGGGCGACCTTGCCGGCCAGGGTGTCCGCGCCGAAGGCGGCGGACAGGAAGCCCATGCAGGTCACGCCGACCTGGACGGCGGCCAGGAAGCGGTTGGGGTCGGCGGCCAGGTGCGCGGCCCGGGCGGACCGCCGGGTGCCGAGCGCCTCCAGTGTCCGGATCTGGCCCTCGCGCAGCGAGATCAGCGAGATCTCGGCGACGTTGAACAGCCCGCCCAGCAGGATGAAGACGAGGACGAGCAGGGCGTCCCCGAGGGTTTCGTTCACAGCGGGTCAGTGTAGGACCGACCGGCGCCCGGGGAGCGGAAGAACGGGCGACGGCCGGTCACACGACGGCCCGCCGCCTCCGGGAAGGAGACGGCGGGCCGTCGGGAAAGCGGTGCCGCGGGGCTCAGATGAGGCCCAGCTCCTGGACCGCGTCGCGCTCCTCGGTCAGCTCCTTGACCGAGGCGTCGATGCGGGCACGCGAGAAGTCGGAGATCTCCAGGCCCTGGACGATCTCGAACTTGCCGGCCTTGGTGGTGACCGGGAAGGAGGAGATCAGACCCTGCGGAACGCCGTAGGAGCCGTCCGAGACGACGCCCATGGAGGTCCAGTCGCCCTCGGCGGTGCCGTTGACCCAGGTGTACACGTGGTCGATCGCGGCGTTGGCGGCCGAGGCGGCCGAGGAGGCGCCACGGGCCTCGATGATGGCCGCGCCGCGCTTGGCGACAGTCGGGATGAAGGTCTCGTCCAGCCAGGCCTGGTCGCTGCCGATGGCCTCGAAGGCCGGCTTGCCGGCGATCTCGGCCTGGAAGACGTCCGGGTACTGGGTGGCGGAGTGGTTGCCCCAGATGGTGACGCGCTTGATGTCGGAGACGGGCGCACCGGTCTTGATGGAGAGCTGGCCGACCGCGCGGTTGTGGTCCAGGCGGGTCATCGCGGTGAAGCGCTCGGCCGGGACGTCCGGGGCGTTGCGCTGGGCGATCAGGGCGTTGGTGTTGGCCGGGTTGCCGACGACCAGGACCTTGATGTCGTCCGCGGCGTGGTCGTTGATGGCCTTGCCCTGCGGGCCGAAGATGCCGCCGTTGGCCTGCAGCAGGTCGCCGCGCTCCATGCCGGCGGTGCGCGGACGGGCGCCGACCAGCAGCGCGACGTTGGCGCCGTCGAAGGCCTCGTTCGGGTTGTCGGTGATCGTGATGTCACGCAGCAGCGGGAACGCGCAGTCGACGAGCTCCATGGCGGTGCCCTCGGCGGCCTTGAGGCCCTGCGGGATCTCCAGGAGGCGCAGGTTCACCGGGACGTCGGCACCGAGCAGGTGGCCCGAGGCGATGCGGAAGAGCAGCGCGTAGCCGATCTGGCCGGCCGCTCCGGTGATGGTGACGTTGACGGGGGTGCGGGTCATTTCTACCTTCTCCAGCAGATCGCCAGGTGCCCCAGGCACACCGGCGCGCTGGAGCCGAGGATGGTCTCTCGACATCGAGAGACCGGCGTCAGGTTATCGCAAAGGGAAGCGTACGCCGCGGGTGCGGGCCTGGCTGATGCGTCACAACGGACGGCGGCCCCCGCCCTGACTCGCAGGGCGGGGGCCGTCACGGTCACCCCGGCGTCAGTGCTTGGGCCGGCCGATCAACTTGCCGATGTTGTCGAGCAGCGGGATCTCCAGCCACGGGTTCGGCTGCGCCACCAGGGTCAGCAGCACGATCGACGCTCCCAGGAAGGTCAGCACGATCACGTCGGTGAAGCGGCTGCGCACCGCCAGCATCCCGACCTCGGGCAGCACCAGCCGCAGGACGGCCCCGAGCAGCACCCCGCAGCCGAGGATCAGCAGCCCGTACTTGAAGCCGTCCTTGAAGTCGGCGAACCAGGTCACCGCGAGGCCGGCCCCGACCACCAGCAGGACCAGCGTTATCGGCCACTGCCGGACCGGCAGGGTGTGGTCGCGCCCGAGGGCTGCGGCCGCGCCCTCGGGCGGCAGGGTGCCGGTGGTCTTGACCGGCCTGCGCGGGGTCCGCGCCGGTCGCGGTTCCGTCATGCTCGCCGTCCCTCGTGGTGGTGTCGGTCGTGGGGTCAGACGCCGGCGCGGCACTCGGCCGCCACGACGATGTTGTTGAGCAGCATCGCGCGGGTCATCGGGCCCACGCCGCCGGGGTTCGGGGAGATCCAGGCGGCCACCTCGGCCACGCCCGGGTGCACGTCGCCGACGATCTTGCCCTCGCTGCGGCTGACGCCCACGTCCAGCACCGCCGCGCCCGGCTTGACGTCCTCCGGCTTGACCAGGTGCGGCACGCCCGCGGCGGCCACGATGATGTCGGCCTTGCGCAGGTGGTAGCCGAGGTCCCGGGTGCCGGTGTGGCACAGGGTCACGGTGGCGTTCTCGCTGCGGCGGGTCAGCAGCAGGCCGATCGAGCGGCCGACGGTGACGCCGCGGCCGATCACGACCACCTCGGCGCCGTTGATCTCGACGTCGTGCCGGCGCAGCAGCTCGACGATGCCCAGCGGGGTGCACGGCAGCGGCCCCTCGATGCCCAGGGCGAGCCGGCCGAGCGAGGTCGGGTGCAGGCCGTCGGCGTCCTTGTCCGGGTCCATCAGCTCCAGGACCGGGTTCTGGTCCAGGCCCTTGGGCAGCGGCAGCTGGACGATGTAGCCGGTGCAGGAGGGGTCGGCGTTGAGCTCGCGGACGACGTTCTCGACGTCCTCCTGGGTGGCGGTGGCGGGCAGCTCGCGCTGGATCGAGGCGATGCCGACCTCGGCGCAGTCCTTGTGCTTCCCGTTGACGTACCAGCGGCTGCCCGGGTCGTCGCCGACCAGGACGGTGCCGAGGCCGGGCGTGACGCCCTTCGCCTTGAGGACCGCCACGCGGGCGGCGAGTTCGGACTTGATCGCGGCGGCGGTGGCCTTGCCATCGAGAATCTGGGCAGTCATGACCCCATTCTCCCGGATCGAGGCAAGCCGCCGTACCAGGGCCCGCCCTCCGGTCGGACGGGTACGGAAGGCCTGGACCACGTTGCGGTTGCGCCACAGTCTCGGTCCGGCGCGCGGAACCGGCTGGACACGGCCCCGCCGTCCGGTTGACGATATGCGGGCACTCCCTGCCGCGACCCGGCCCGGTGACGGGCCGACGGACACCCGGCGGGGGCGTACCCGGGGGAAAGAGCACGTGAGCCGACCACTTCAGACCGAGCCGCCCGACCGCTGCGGCGCCGTCCTGCCCGCGGCGGGCCCGTCGACGACTCCGCTCTCACCGTTCTCAGCGCTCTCACCGCGCGTCTGAGCCGGCCGCGCCCGGCTCCGCTCCGGGCTGTCACTCCCCTCCGTTAGCGTCCCGTTCCACCGGCGACCCGACGCGCCAAACCGGAACCGGGCCCTCCGTCCCGTCCCCACGTCCCCGCAACTGCCCGGAGGCATCGATGAGTTACCCGCCCGACCCGAACAACCCGAACAACCCGTACGGCCAGCCGCCGCAGGCTCCCGGCTACGGCTACCCGCAGCAGGCCCCGCCGGCCGGGTACGGCTACCCGCCGCCCGCGCCGGGCTACGGCGGACCGGGCTACGGCTACCCGCCGGCCGTCCCGCAGAACATGCCGGGCCTGGTGGTCACCGCCCGGGTGCTGCTGTTCATCATCGGCGCCGTGCAGATCATCGGTGGGGGCATCTACCTGATAGCCGCCGCGGCGGCCAAGGAGGTCACCAACCGGGCCCAGGAGATCGACGGGAGCGACCCGTTCAACGGCTTCGGCAACGCGGCGGCCGGCGTGCTGGTGGTCGTCGGCATCGTGTGCGCGCTGTTCGCGGCCTTCTCCATCACGCTGGGCGTGAAGTTCGGCAAGGGCGGGCCCGCGGTCCGCATCACCACCCTGGTGTACGGCTCGTTCGGCGCGCTGCTCGGCCTGCTGGGGCTGGCCGGCTCGTTCGCCAGCAACGCCAACCCGGTCGGCATCGTCTTCACGCTGATGTGGCTCGCGGTCTCGATCACGATGATCGTCGGGATGAGCGTCAAGGACGGCGTCGCCTGGTTCGCCCGGCCGCGCTACTGACCGGCCGCGTCACTGACCGGCCCCGTCCGAGCCGATCGGACGACGAGCGGCCCGGCTCCCCTTCCGGAGGAGCCGGGCCGCTCTGTCATGCCGTCACCCGGGCGGTGCGTCGGGCGAGCGGTGGAACGCGATCAGTGGAAGAAGTGCCGGGCACCGGTGAAGTACATCGTCACCCCGGCCTCGGCGGCCGCCGCGACGACCTCCTCGTCCCGGATCGAACCGCCCGGCTGGACGATCGCCTTGACGCCGGCCGCGATCAGGATCGCAGGGCCGTCCGCGAACGGGAAGAACGCGTCCGAGGCCGCGTACGCGCCCTTGGCCCGCTCCCCGGCCCGCTCGACCGCGAGCTTGCAGGAGTCGACCCGGTTGACCTGGCCCATGCCGACGCCCACCGAGGCACCGCCCTTGGCCAGCAGGATCGCGTTGGACTTGACGGCCCGACAGGCCCGCCAGGCGAAGGCCAGCTCGGCCAGCTCGGCCTCGGACAGCGCCTCACCGGTGGCCAGCCGCCAGTTCGCCGGGTCGTCACCCTCGGCCTGCACCCGGTCGGCGTCCTGGAGCAGCACGCCGCCGGAGACCGGGCGCAGCTCCTGGCGGTTGGCCGGCGCCTCGGGGGCCAGCAACACCCGCAGGTTCTTCTTCCGGGCCAGCACCTCGACGGCGCCGTCCTCGTAGCCGGGGGCCACCACGACCTCGGTGAAGATCGGGGCGATCTGCTCGGCCAGCTCGACGGTGACCGGGCGGTTGACCGCGATCACGCCGCCGTACGCCGAGACCGGGTCGCACTCGTGCGCCTTGCGGTGCGCCTCGGCGACGTCCGCGCCGGTCGCGATGCCGCACGGGTTGGCGTGCTTGATGATCGCGACGGCCGGCTCGGCGTGGTCGTACGCGGCGCGGCGGGCGGCGTCGGTGTCGACGTAGTTGTTGTACGACATCTCCTTGCCGTGCAGCTGCTCCGCGCCGGCCAGGCCGCCGCTGCCGTCGCTGTACAGCGCGGCGCCCTGGTGCGGGTTCTCGCCGTAGCGCAGCACGTTCTGCCGCTCCCAGGTGGCCCCCAGGAACTCCGGGAACCGCTCGTCGCTCGGCGCGTAGCCGGCTTCGAACCAGGAGGCGACCGCGACGTCGTACGCGGCGGTGTGCGCGAACGCCGCACCGGCCAGGCGCTTGCGGGTGGCCAGGTCGAAGCCGCCCTCCTGGACGGCGCGCAGCACGTCGCCGTAACGGGCCGGGTCGACCACCACGGCCACCGACGGGTGGTTCTTGGCGGCGGCGCGGACCATGCTCGGGCCGCCGATGTCGATCTGCTCGACGCACTCGTCCGGGGTGGCGCCCGAGGCGACGGTGGCCTTGAACGGGTAGAGGTTCACCACGACCAGGTCGAAGGGCTCGACGCCCAGCTCGGCCAGCTGCGCGCGGTGCGACTCCAGCCGCAGGTCGGCGAGCACGCCGGCGTGCACGCGGGGGTGCAGCGTCTTCACGCGCCCGTCCAGGCACTCCGGGAAGCCGGTCAGCTCGGAGACCTCGGTCACCGGGACGCCGGCGGCGGCGATCCGGCCGGCGGTGGAGCCGGTGGAGACGATCGCGACCCCGGCGGCGTGCAGGCCCTGGGCCAGCTCCTCCAGACCGGTCTTGTCGTACACACTGATCAGCGCGCGACGGATCGGACGGATGTTCTCCGAAACGGGGGGCGTGGTGGAGCTGGCACTCATGCTCCCACCTCGCTGCGCTCGGCGGGCGCTGCGCGCCAGGCACCATTCTCGATGATTCGCTCGCTCCGCTCACTCATGTGCCGGAATCCATACCTTTCGGTCCTCGATACGGTGACCCTCGCGGGCCAGCCGGCCCACGACGTCGACGAGCAGCTTGCGCTCGACAGTCTTGATGCGCTCGTGCAGCGCTTCGCCGCCATCGGCGTGGTCGGCGTCGACGACCTCGACGACGCCCTGCGCGATGATCGGCCCGGTGTCCACCCCGGCGTCGACCAGGTGGACGGTGCAGCCGGTGACCCTCACCCCGTACGCGAGCGCGTCGGTGACGCCGTGGGCGCCGGGGAAGGAGGGCAGCAGCGCGGGGTGGGTGTTGACGATCCGCCCGGCGAAGGCCGCGATGAACGCGGGGCCGAGGATCTTCATGAAACCGGCCGTGACCACCAGGTCCGGTTCGTGGGCGGCGACGGCGGCGGTCAGCGCGCGGTCCCAGTCGGCCCGGTCGGCGAAGTCCTTCACCCGGTGGACGAAGACCGGCAGGCCCGCCTTCTCGGCCCGCTCCAGGCCCGCGATGCCGTCGCGGTCCGCACCCACGGCGAGGATCTCGGCGCCGTACGCCGGATCGGCTGCGGCGTCGAGCAGCGCCTGCAGATTGGTGCCGGAACCGGAGACCAGCACCACCAGGCGGGCCGGTCCGGGCGTACGGGGCGGGAAGAGCTGAGCGGGGGCGGCGGCCACTGCGCGATTCTCCGTAGGTCGGGCGCCGCCCGCTGGTACGTCCACCGGTGGTGGGGCCACTACGAACGGCAGGTCGAGCGAGGGGGAACACCGGGAGAACCCACCGCGACGCGGGCACCCGGGAACCTCTGCGAGCTGCTGACCGTCACCACGATAACGGCTGGTCGGACGGCCTCCGCACCCTCCCGGCGGCGCTACGCGCGTAGTTGAGACGGGGATCTCCTCCGTCCCGCGCGGCGCAGTCGCCCCGGGCACGGGCCCGCCCGGCACCCCCGCAGCGGGCAGGCCGCCGGAGGACCGGCGAACGGCTGCGGGATCATAGGGGAGGCGGGAGACCGCCCCTCCGACCGAGAAGGAATGGCTGAACCATGAGCAGCGGTGACGACACCGGCGAGCGCAACCCCTTCGCGCCGCCGCCGGCGGATGCCCCGGACCAGCCGTGGCAGCCGCGCAACCCCTGGCCCGGCGAGGGCCGGGACGGCACCGGCGACCAGGGCACCGGCGAACGCCCGCAGCTCCCGCCGCCGCACCCCTGGGGCCTCGGCCGGCCCGAGGACGGCCGCCCCAACCCCCCGGCCCCACAGCCGCCCAAGCTCGACCCCGCCGACCCCGCCCAGCGCCGGGCCCGCAACGCCGCGCTGGCCGGGCCGCTCGCGCTGGTCTGCCTGTTCGCCGGCTTCCACTGGGCCGCCCTGTTCGTCGGCGCGCTCGGCATCGTGTGGGGCATCAGCGCGCTGCGGACCCCCAAGCCCGCCCCGGCCGCCGCCACCGGCGCCGCCCACCAGCCCGCCGCCCACCAGCCCGCCGCCCCGAACCCGCTCACCCCGGCCGCGCTCGCCGGCATCCTCACCGGCGCGATGACCGTCGTGGTCGCGACCCTGGTGATCGGCCTCGGGATGTACTACAACGACTACGTCACCTGCGTCCAGGACTCGCTGACCTCCGTCGGCGCCGACAACTGCGACCGGTTCGCGCCCAAGTGGTACGTCGACTTCACCGGGAACGCGGGCTAGTCCCTGCCCGGGCCCCGCCCGCCCAGACGCAGCACCGCGGCGTACCCGCGGGCCCGCAGCAGCAGCACCCCCCGGCGCAGCCGCTCGGCGGCCCGGGCCGCGGGCGGGGCCGCCTCGTCGGCGTCCGCGTCGGGCTCCTCGACGGCCCGCCCGTCAGCCTTTCCCGCGATCTCTCCGTCGGCCTCTTCGTCGGCCTCCGGGACGGTCGCGGGGCACAGTGCCCGATGGCGCACCAGCAACGCGCCCGGCACGGCCACCAGCGCGAACCAGCCCGCCGCCGCCGGCCCCGTCCACCAGAGCGTCGGCCCCAGCCGGGCCATCCGGCCGCCCGCCAGCGCGCCACCGGACAGCCAGCCCGCCGCCGCCACCGCGACGCCCGTCAGCAGCGCCGCCGCCAGCACCGCCACCACCGTCGCCGCGAGCGGCCACGGTCCGTCGCCACCCCCATCGCCGCCGTCGGCCCCGGCCGCCGCGCGCGGGCCGGCCGCCGCCCGGCCCAGCAGCACCGCCGGCACCACCCCCGCCAGCACCGGCAGCAGCAGTGCCGCCAGCCGCCAGCCGCCCGGGCCCTCCGCCGGCAGCAGGGCGAACATCGGGAACTCCGGGACGGGGCCCAGCACGGTGCCACCCGGCGCCACCACCGTCCCGGAGCCCACCGCGAACCCCGGGCCCAGGGCGTACGCCGCCCCCCAGAGCACCGCGTTCGGCAGCAGCACCAGCCCGAGCAGCAGCAGCCCGACCAGGGCCGCCGGTCCGCGCCCGAGCACCGCCATCCCACGCCCGCCCCCGGTCGCCGCGTCCAGCACCGCCGCCACCGCCACCAGCACCCCGCCGGCCGCCACCAGGCCCGCCGCGGCCGCCAGCACCGAGCCGCGCACCGCCGCCGCGCCGCCGGCCGGTCGGAGCGGCGCGGGCAGCCGGTCCAGCAGCCGCCACGCCGGCCTGCGGAGCGGGGCGTCGGGGCCGGCGTGCCGCGCCGAACGCGCGCCCGCCGCCGTCGCCAGCCCGGCCAGCAACCCCACCACCAGCACGTCCGGCAGCGCCCTGGCCTGGAACAGCCCGGCGCCCGTGCAGTGCAGCACCACCGCCGCCGCGACCGCGCAGTAGCCCGCCCAGACCGCGACCGGGCCGCCCCAGCGCGGCCGGGGCCCGCGCCGAGACGCCACCCGGGCGGCAGCCCGGTACAACTGAGCCACCGCCAGCACGCCCAGCAGCAGCGGGGTGACGGTCAGCGGCGCGCCCGCGTCCCCCCGCAGCACCGGCGCGCCGTGCCCGAGCAGCCACAGCGCCCCCGCCAACCGGGTGGCGCCGGTCGCCCCGTTGTCCGCGTACGGCGTCGCCACCCAGAGCCCGAGCACTGGCACCCCGACCACCGCCAGGCCGACCAGCGCCGTCCGCACCCCCGCCAACAGGTCGGCCGGCAACGGGCGTCCGCCCAGTTCGCCCGGCAGTTCCAGGATCGGACGGCCCATCAGCTGCGTCATGCGCCTCATGGTGCCAAGGCGACTCGCCATGCTTCGTGAAGCGGCAAACCGCCGCCGTGTCCCAGATTATTGGCTTATGCGCATTTTCAGACCCGATCCCCAAGCCGCCGGCGGACCGGCCCGGAGCGTCTGATGACCACGCCACCCACCGCCGAACACCCCGCCGGCGCCGACTCCCCCACCCCCGGGAACCGCGCCCGCAAGCCCCGGACCACCCACCCCGACCAGGACGCGGCCCGCCTCCTCAGGAAACTGACGCCCCGTGAGGCCCAGGTGCTCGCCCACCTCGCCGCCGGCCGCGACCTCCCGCAGGCGGCCGCCGCCCTCGGCGTCGCCCCGGCCACCGCCCGCAGTTACGTCCAGCGGGCCATGCGCAAACTCGGCGCGGCCACCGAGGCCGAGGCCGTCGCCCTCACCACCGCCCGTCCGAAGAGCCCCGACCCCGCACCGCCCGGCCCCGCACCATCCGACCCCGCACCGCCCAGCCCCGCACCATCCGGCCCCGCACCATCCGGCCCCGACGCGCCGGGCGACGCCCAGGCGGACCCTGCCGCCGGCCCCCGCACCCCCGACCCCGCGCCGCCGCGACCGCCCGTCCCCGGCACCGGAGGAGAGCACCCCGGGCCCGCCCCCGCGCACCCCACCACCCACAACCCCGCCCACGCCCACGCCACCGCCCACGCCCAGGCGGCCCCGAACGCCCCGGGAGGGAGCATCAGCACGCCCACCGCCACCACGACACCGCCCGGCATCCGCGACACCCCGCCCGCGGCGCAGGACCGCCCCGACGGCCCGGCCCCCGACACCGGGCGGCCCGCCCACGCGGCCACGCCGGCCGACGGAGAGCCGGCCGGGAGCTTCGAGGAGCTGTACGAGCAGGCGCACACCCGGCTGGTGCAGCAGGTGTTCCTGCTGACCGCCTGCCGGCACCGGGCGGCGCACTGCGTCCGGCTGGCGTTCGGGGCGGCGCGCCGGGGCTGGGCGGAGGTGGCCGCGACGGGGGCTCCGGAAGGGTGGGTGCGGGTACGGGCGTGCGAGCTGGCGCTGTCCCCGTGGCACCGGGGCGGGCCCCGGCGGATGCACGCCTGGAAGCTGCCGCACCGGCGGATCCGGGTGCGGCCGGCGGACGAGTCGCAGGCGGTGCTGCCCGATCACGACCGGCTGACCGACCGGGACCGGGCGCTGCTGAAGGCGCTGCGGCGGCTGTCCCGGCCGCAGCGCCGGGCGCTGGTGCTGCACGACGGGCTGGGCCTGCCGGCGGCGGCGGTCTCGGTGGAGGTGGAGTCGACGCTCGCGGCGGCCGAGGGGCGGGTGTGGGCGGCCCGGGTGGCGCTGGCCCGGTGGGTGCCGGAGCTGCTGGGGCCGGATCCGGCGGCGCCGGGGTTCGTGGACGGCCTGAGCGGGCTGCTGCACCGGGCGGCGGTCCGGGGCTGCCCGCAGCCGCACCGGCCGCCGGTGCCGGTGCTGCAGGCCCGGCACCGGCTGTGGACCGCGAGCCGGACGGGGGCGGCGGCGCTGCTGACGGCGGCGGTGGGCGGGGCGGCGCTGGCGACGCTGGTGGGGATCCGGCCGGTGACGCTGTTCCGGTCCCCGGAGCCGCCGGAGCCGGCGATGTGCCTGTCGGCGGCGGGCGCGGGCGAGCCGGGTGTGCCGGCGCTGCCGGGCGGGCCGCCGAACGTCGTCCGCAGCCTGTGGTGCAGCCCCACGCCGGGGGTGGAGGCGGTGGTGCTGGAGTCGGCGCCGCAGGCCGCCGCGCGGTGGGAGCTGCCGGCGGTCGCCCGGGGGGCGGGCGCCCCGCCGCCGCAGGGCCCGGAGGTCTGCCCGCTGTGGTCACCGCTGCCGTGCACGACCGGGCCGACACCGCACTGACGGCGCCCGCGGACGCGCGAGCGCCCCTGCCCTTCACGGGCAGGGGCGCTCGCTGCGCGGTCGACCGACGTCAGCCGGCGATGATCTCGCGCGCCAGGCGGGCGGTCTCGGACGGCGTCTTGCCGACCTTGACACCGGCGGCCTCAAGGGCCTCCTTCTTCGCCTGGGCGGTGCCCGAGGAGCCGGAGACGATGGCGCCGGCGTGGCCCATGGTCTTGCCCTCGGGAGCGGTGAAGCCCGCGACGTAGCCGACGACCGGCTTGGTGACGTGCTCGGCGATGTAGGCCGCGGCACGCTCCTCGGCGTCGCCACCGATCTCACCGATCATGACGATGAGCTCGGTCTCCGGGTCCTCCTGGAACGCCTTGAGGGCGTCGATGTGGGTGGTGCCGATGACCGGGTCACCGCCGATGCCCACGGCCGAGGAGAAGCCGATGTCCCGCAGCTCGTACATGAGCTGGTAGGTCAGGGTGCCGGACTTCGAGACCAGGCCGATCTTGCCGGAGGTGGTGATGTCGGCCGGGATGATGCCCGCGTTCGACTGTCCGGGGCTGATCAGACCGGGGCAGTTCGGGCCGATGATCCGGGTCTTGTTGCCCTTCGAACCGGCGTACGCCCAGAAGGCGGCGGTGTCGTGCACCGGGACGCCCTCGGTGATGACGACGGCCAGGCCGATCTCGGCGTCGATGGCCTCGACGACGGCGTCCTTGGTGAACTTCGGCGGCACGAAGATGACGGTGACATCGGCACCGGTCTTCTCCATGGCCTCGGCGACGCCGCCGAAGACGGGCACCTCGGTGCCGTCGACGTCGACCGTGGTGCCGGCCTTGCGCGGGTTGACACCGCCGACGATCTGGGTGCCGGAGGCGAGCATGCGGCGGGTGTGCTTCATGCCCTCGGAGCCGGTCATGCCCTGGACGATGACCTTGCTGTCCTTGGTAAGGAAGATAGCCATGGTGTGAAAGTCCCCTTCCTTACTTGTTGGCCAGCTCGGCGGCGCGGTCAGCGGCGCCGTCCATGGTGTCCACGCGCTGGACCAGCGGGTGGTTGGCGTCGTCGAGGATCTTGCGACCCAGCTCCGCGTTGTTGCCGTCCAGACGGACGACCAGCGGCTTGGTGACGTTCTCGCCCTTGCTCTCCAGGAGCGCGAGGGCCTGCACGATGCCGTTGGCGACCGCGTCGCAGGCGGTGATGCCGCCGAAGACGTTGACGAACACCGACTTGACGTCGGGGTCGCCCAGGATGATCTCCAGGCCGTTCGCCATGACCTCGGCGGAGGCGCCGCCGCCGATGTCGAGGAAGTTGGCGGGCTTGACGCCGCCGTGGTTCTCACCGGCGTAGGCGACCACGTCGAGGGTGCTCATCACGAGGCCCGCGCCGTTGCCGATGATGCCGACCTGGCCGTCGAGCTTGACGTAGTTCAGGCCCTTGGCCTTGGCGGCGGCCTCCAGCGGGTTGGCCGCGGCCTTGTCCTCCAGGGCCTCGTGCTCGGGCTGGCGGAACTCGGCGTTCTCGTCCAGCGAGACCTTGCCGTCAAGCGCGATGATCTTGCCCTCGCCGGACTTGATCAGCGGGTTGACCTCGACGAGGAGCGCGTCCTCGGCGATGAAGACCTTCCACAGCTTCTGCAGGACGTCGGCGACCTGGTCGGCGATCTCGGCCGGGAACTTCGCCGCGGCGACGATCTCGGCGGCCTTCTCCGGGGTGCAGCCCTCGTTGGCGTCGACCGGGATCTTGGCGAGCGCGTCGGGGTTCTCCTCGGCGACGACCTCGATCTCCACGCCGCCCTCGACGCTGGCCATCGCCAGGAAGGTGCGGTTGGTGCGGTCCAGCAGGAACGAGACGTAGTACTCGTCCTTGATGTCCGCGGTCTGGGCCAGCATCACCTTGTGGACGGTGTGGCCCTTGATGTCCATGCCGAGGATCGCCTCGGCCTTGGCGACGGCGTCAGCCGGGTCGGAGGCGAGCTTCACGCCACCGGCCTTGCCTCGGCCACCCACCTTCACCTGAGCCTTGACGACGGCGCGGCCGCCGAAGCGCTCCGCGATGGCGGCAGCGTCTGCGGCGGTCTCGATCACATCACCGTCAAGCACGGGCACACCGTGCTTGGCGAAGAGGTCCCTCGCCTGGTACTCGAACAGGTCCACGTGTTTGTCCTTGTTCGTGGTCGCGGATTGTGTCTCTACGAGCGTGCCACGGCAGGATCTTCGCTGCGGGTCGTCGGGGCGGTGCGGGTACGCAGAGGTACGGCCTTGCGGCCCACACAGCCACGGGCGCACACGTCAATCAACACGCGCGTCACGTCCGTCTGGCAGGTTATCCCCGTACGACGGGACTGTTTCGCCCGGGGCCTGCCCGTCCGTGGTGAGAACCGTCACAGACAGCCTACGGGGGCGGTCGGCGCACCCCCCGTCCGCCGGTCGGCCGGTTCGCACGACCGGGTGAATCCTCACACTCCCTGGTCAGGCACCGGCAGCGGGCGCTTCTCGATCGCCGCGGCCATGATCTCCGGAAAGGCGTCCGGGGTGCAGGCGAAGGCCGGGGCTCCCAGGGCGGCCAGGGCGGCGGCGTGGGCGTGGTCGTAGGCGGGCGCGCCTTCGTCGGAGAGCGCCAGCAGGGCGATGAACTGGACGCCGGCCGCCTTCATCGCGGCGACGCGCCTGAGCATGCCGTCCCGGATGCCGCCCTCGTAGAGGTCGCTGATCAGCACCACCACGGTCTCGGACGGCCGGGTGATCCTCGACTGGCAGTAGGCGAGCGCGCGGTTGATGTCGGTACCGCCGCCGAGCTGGGTGGCGAACAGGACGTCGACCGGGTCGGTGAGCTGTTCGGTGAGGTCGACCACCGAGGTGTCGAAGACGACCAGCCGGGTGTCCAGCGTGCGCATCGAGGCGAGCACCGCGCCGAACACCGCCGAGTGCACCACCGACGGGGCCATCGAGCCGGACTGGTCGATGCAGAGGATGACGTCCTTCTTCACCGCACGCTGGGCGCGGGCGTAGCCGACCAGCCGCTCGGGCACGACGGTGCCGTGCTCGGGCAGGTAGTTCTTCAGGTTGGCCCGGATGGTGCGGTCCCAGTCGATGTCGCGGTGGCGGGGCCGGTTGACCTTGGCGCTGCGGTCGAGGGCGCCGCCCAGGGTGGCCCTGGTGCGGTCGGCGAGCCGGCGCTCCAGATCGGCGACCACCTTGCCGACCACGGCCCGGGCGGTCTCCCGGGTGGTCTCGGGCAGCGCGTGCTTGAGCGACAGCAGGGTGCCGACCAGGTGCACGTCCGGTTCGACGGCCTCCAGCATCTCGGGCTCCAGCAGCAGCCGATCCAGGCCGAGCCGGGCGATCGCGTCCTGCTGCATCAGCTGGACGACGGTGGACGGGAAGTACTCGCGGATGTCGCCCAGCCAGCGCGCCACCTGCGGGGCCGAGCCGCCCAGCCCGGCGCTGCGCCGACCGCCGCGGGCCGCCCGGCCGCCCTCCTCGGGCGCGCCGCGGTAGAGCGCGGCCAGGGCGCCGTCCATCGCGGCGTCCCGGCCGCGCAGGGCGCAGCCGGTGCCGTCGGCCTCGCCGCCGAGCACCAGCCGCCAGCGGCGCAGCCGTTCGTCGGTCGTGGTCGCCATCAGGTCCTCCTTCACGGGTGTCAGGTGTTGCGGCCGGCGGCCTGCCGGGGGATCCGGGGGCGGGCGCCGAGCAGCAGGGCCACCACCGGGACGGCGGCGTCGGCCCGGGCCCGGTCGAGGGTGCCGCCCGGGGTCCGGGCCGCCGGGGCCTCGCCGAGCGGGCCGGCCGCGACCCGGCCGCCGATGGTGCCGCGGACGCCCGCCTCCAGCCCGGCGAAGGTGCGGCGCAGCAGCGGCAGGACATCGGTGAAGACCTCGCCGGGCACGCCGGTCAGCCAGTCGTCGAGCAGGGCGAGCAGGCGCGGGTCGTGCAGCAGCAGGGCGCCGCCGCCGGTGAGGAAGCCCTCGATCCAGCCGGCCGCGTCCGCCGGGGCGTTGGCGGTGGACAGGACCAGCCGCAGCCGGCCGGCGGCCTCCTCGGAGTCGAGCCGGCCGTCGTCCAGCAGCAGCCGGACGGCGCGCCCGCGCAGCAGGCCGGGGGCTCCGGTGGCCGGGCCGCCGGCCGGCTCTCGGCGGGCCAGCGAGCGCAGGGCGGCGGCCCAGCGGTCGGCCAGGCCCTCGGAAACGGCCGGGCCATCGGAGCCGTCCGGGCCCGGGGAGGCTGCCGGGGCGTCCGGACCTTCCTGGGCGTCCGGCTCCGGACGGGCGGCCGGGCCGAGCAGGCCGATCGCGCCGTGCACCTCGTCGAGCCGGCCGCGCATCGCCGCCGCCCCCTCGGCGTCCAACCCGACGCAGGCGGGCGGCAGCCCGACGCAGATCCGGTCGGCCAGGCCGGTGGCGACCTCGCCGAGCGCGCCGTGGTCGGTGCCGCGCACGTCGCCGTAGCGCAGCGCCCGGACCAGCGCGGGCAGCGCCCCGGCCAGGTGCGCGACATCGGTGTCCAGCGCGGCGCAGTCGGCGAGCACCCGCATCACGGCGGGCAGCGCGCCGGCCAGCCCGGCCAGCAGGCAGGTCTCCACCAGGCCGGTCAGCTCGGCGAGTTCGACGGCGGCGCGGGCGGTGCCGACGGCCTTGCCGGTCGCCGCCTCCTCCACCGTGGTGCCCCACTGGGCGGCCTCGGCGATCCGGACCGCGAACTCGGGCTGCCAGCACAGCCGCCAGCTCTCCCGGAACGTCCCGGTCGAGTTGACCGCCGAGCGGGCCGGCACCCCCCAGTCGACGCCCAGCAGCCGCAGCCGGTGCAGCAGCCGCGAGCGGGCCGCGTCGGTGTCCTTGCGCAGGTCGAGGTCGAGGTCCTTCGGCGCGGCCTCGGGCTTGAGCCGTAGCGTGCGCTGCCAGCGGGTGAGGTCCCGCTGGAGCGGCACCGCCGGTGCCTCGTCCGGGACTTCGCCGAGCGCGTCGCCGACCACCAGGCGGTCCCGGACGAGCTCCAGGGCGACGTCCGAACCCTCGCAGAGCACCGCGCGGACGGCGTCCAGGGTCTCGGTCAGCCCGGCCAGCGGGCGGCCGCGCAGCACCGCCAGCGTGCGGGCGAGCCGGACCGCCTCGATGACGTGGGCGGAGGAGACCGGGTGGTCCTCGGCGCGCAGCAGTTCGGCGGCCCGGGTGAGCCAGCTCGGCACCGGATCGCCCTCGGTGCCGAACAGGTGGTGGTACCAGCCCGGTGACCGCACGCCCGCGCCGTAGCCGGTGGCCTGGGAGAGCCGGCGGTGCGTCCACGGCACCCAGGTGATGTCCGTCCGCACCTTCCGCGGCAGTCCGGCGAGCAGCGCCCGGTCGTGCGCGACCGTCGGCAGCACCGCCAGCGCGGGCACGTGGAAGGCCCCGCACACCACGGCGATCCGGCGGTGCCCGGCGCGGCGGGCGGCCCGGATCTGCTGGCGCATGTACGCCTCGCGCAGGTCGTCCCGCCGGGACTCGCCGAGGCCCTCCGCGCGCAGCGCCGCCATCGCCTCCGCGACGGCGGCGAACGGCGCCAGTCCGTCCGGGTCGTCCGCGCCGGGCGCGCGGTGCTCGACCACGTCCTCCCACCAGCGCTCCGGGTCGTCGTACCCGGCCGCCTCGGCGAGCAGCGCCAGCGGGTCGGCGACCGGCCCTGCGGGCTCCCCCGGATCCCCAGGCTCCCCCGGCTCCCCGGCCTCGGCGGTGGGGCCGAGGCCGTACCCGGCGGGCAGGTCGATGAAGCGGACCGGCAGCTCCCGCTCGACGCCGTAGCGGATCGCCACCCACTCCGGGGAGAACTCGGCGTACGGCCAGAACGCGGCCCTCGCCGGGTCGTCCACCGCGTGCGCCAGCAGCGCCACCGGCGGCACCAGGCCGTTCCCGGCCGCGAGGTGGACGATGCCGTCGGCCTCCGGCGGGCCCTCGATCAGCACCGCGTCCGGCCGCCACCGCTCCAGCGCGGCGGCCACCGCCCGGGCCGAGCCCGGGCCGTGGTGCCGGATGCCGAGCAGCGCGACGTCCGCGGTCATCGCACCTCCTCGCGGGCGGCCCGGTAGAAGTCCTTCCAACCGTCGCGCTCGCGCACCACCCCTTCGACGTACTCGCGCCACACCGCGTGGTCCGCCACCGGGTCCCGGACGACGGCGCCGAGGATGCCGGCCGTCACGTCCCCGGCGCGCAGCACGCCGTCCCCGAAGTGGGTGGCCAGGGCGAGGCCGTTGGCCACCACCGAGATCGCCTCCGCCGTGGAGAGGGTGCCGCTCGGGCTCTTGACCTTCGTCCGCCCGTCCGTCGTGATCCCGGCCCGCAGCTCGCGGAACACGGTGACCACCCGCCTGATCTCCTCGGCGCCACCGGGCAGTTCGGGCAGTTCCAGGGAGCGGCCGAGCTGGTTCACCCGGCGGGTGACGATGTCGACCTCCTCCTCCAGCGAGCCCGGCAGCGGCAGCACGACGGTGTTGAACCGCCGGCGCAGCGCGCTGGACAGCTCGTTGACGCCGCGGTCGCGGTCGTTCGCGGTGGCGATCACGTTGAAGCCGCGCACCGCCTGCGTCTCACCGCCCAACTCCGGCACCGGCAGCGTCTTCTCGGACAGGATGGTGATCAGACTGTCCTGCACGTCGGCCGGGATCCGGGTCAGCTCCTCGATCCGGGCGAGCTTGCCGTCCGCCATCGCCCGCATCAGCGGCGAGGGCACCAGGGCGTCCCGGCTCGGGCCGTCGGTGAGCAGCCGGGCGTAGTTCCAGCCGTACCGGACGGCCTCCTCCGGAGTGCCGGCGGTGCCCTGCACCAGCAGGGTGGAGTCGCCGCTGATCGCCGCGGCCAGGTGCTCGGACACCCAGGTCTTCGCGGTTCCGGGCACGCCGAGCAGCAGCAGCGCGCGGTCCGTCGCCAGGGTCGTGACGGCGACCTCCACCACCCGGCGCGGGCCGATGTACTTGGGGGTGATCGGGGTGCCGTCGGGCAGTTCGCCGCCGAGCAGGTACGTCGCCACGGCCCACGGCGAGAGCTTCCAGCGCTCCGGTCGCGGACGGTCGTCCTGCGCGGCCAGCGCGGCCAGTTCACCGGCGAAGGCGTCCTCGGCATGCTGCCGCAGAACGTCGGTCACGGGGGCTCCTTCGGGTCGGCCGCCGGGCACACGGGTGCCCCGGCGGCAGGGTGATCGGGGGGAGCTGGGGCCGGCGTCCCGGCCTGTGGGAACCACCCTGCACCCCGGCACTGACAAACCCCGGGGCGCTCCCGACGGGCAGTCAGCCGATGTCAGTGGCACCGCCTACCGTCGGTCGCATGGAGGAACGCTGGAGCACCGAACACGTCCTGTCCCTGGCACCTGACGCCGCGTCGCAGAAGGCGGCCGGCAAGCTCTCCTCGCCCGCGCCCTGGTCCGGGGCGGGCACCGACGGCGCCGCGCTCTGGGGCGAGTGCAAGGGCAGCGGCAGCACGCCGTACCGCACCGTGATCGAACTCGCCACGCCCGCCTACCAGTGCAGCTGCCCCAGCCGGAAGTTCCCGTGCAAGCACGCGCTCGGGCTCCTCCTGCTGTGGAGCGGCGCCCCGGAGGCCGTCCCCACCGCCGAACCCGCCGCGTGGGCGGCCGACTGGCTCACGTCCCGCGAGGAGCGCGCCGAGAAGCGCGCCGCGCCCCCGGCCGACCCGGCCGCCGCCCGCCGCCGGGCCGAGAAGCGCGGCGCCCGGGTGGCGGCCGGCGCGGCCGAACTGCGGCTGCGCCTGGCCGACCGGATCCGGCACGGCCTGGCCGACCAGTCCACCGCCGGGCCCTGGGAGGAGGTCGCCGCCCGGATGGTCGACGCCCAGGCCCCCGGCCTGGCCACCAGGGTCCGCGAACTCGACGCCGCCCCGCAGGACCGGCTCCTGGAGGAGTACGCGATGCTGCACCTGCTCGCCACCGCCGCCACCCGCGTCGACGAGCTGCCGGCCGAACTGGCCGCCACCGTCCGCACCCGGGTCGGCTACCCCACCGACACCGCCGAGATCCTGGCCGGCCCCACCGTGCGCGACCGCTGGCAGGTGCTCGGCAGCCGCGACTTCGCCGACGAGCGGCTCACCACCCGCCGGGTCTGGCTGCGCGGCGCCAAGACCGGCCGCCCCGCCCTGCTGCTCGCCTTCGGCCGCCCCGGCCAGGCCCCCGACCTCGCCCTGCCCACCGGCCACCTGCTGGAGGCCGACCTGGCCTTCCACCCCGGCGCCCGCCCGCTGCGCGCCGCCCTCGGCACCCGCTACGGCGCCCCCGGGCCCGGCCCGGCCGGCCCGCCCGACGGCCTCACCGTCGCCGAGGCGGTGGCCGGCTACGGCACCGCCGTCGCCGACGACCCGTGGCTGGACAGCTGGCCGACCGTCCTCGCCGGCGCCGTGCCCGTCCGCACCCCGGACGGCTGGTACCTGACGGACGGCCACCACACCCTGCCCGTCCGCACCTCGGCCCTCCCGGAGGCGGCCCTGTGGCGGCTGGCCGCGGTCTCCACCGGCCGCCCGCTGACGGTCTTCGGCGAGTACGGCCACCAGGGCTTCACCCCGGTCACGGCCTGGGCCGGCCACGACCGCCCGATCGGCCTCACCACCGCCTAGCGTCCAGCACAGTCAGGAGCATCGAAGATGACGATCCCCCAGGACCCGTGGGAGACCCTGCACACCACCGCCCTGCTCGGCACCGACCGCCGTCCGCTCCCGGCCACCACCCTGCCGCTCGCCGACACCGTCGACCAGGCCGACCCGGCCACCGCGCTGCTGGAGCTGGCCGCCCTCGCCACCGTCCGCCGCCGGGCCGGCGCCCTGCCCGTCCCCGCCGCCGGACCGCCCGGCCCGCCCGCGCCCGAGGACGGGCGCCCCGAGCTGCCCGCGGCGGCCGCCCGCCGGCTCGCCGTCCTGCTGGCCGGCCGGTCCGGCGGCAGCGGCGGCGCCGCCCTGGCCAACCTCGCCGAACTGCTCCCGCAGTGGCTCGCCACCGCCCGCGCCCGGGGCCTGCGCCCGCCCGGCGCACTGATACCCGGCCTGCTCGACGCCGCCCGCGCCCGCAGCGAACTGCGCTCCGACGCCGTCGCGCTGGCCGGACCGCTGGGCCGCTGGCTGGCCGAACAGAACCCCGACTGGCGCTTCGTGCTGCGCACCGCCACCCCCGATCCGGCCGAGCAGCCCGGCGGGCCCGTCGACCACCAGCTGTGGCACGAGGGCCTGTTCGCCGAACGGGTCACCCACCTCACCCTGCTGCGCCGCCGCGATCCGGCCGCCGGCCTGGAGCTGCTGAGCGGTACCTGGTCCACCGAGCGCGCAGAGGACCGCCTGCTCTTCCTGGACTCCCTCCAGGACGGCCTCTCCGCCGCCGACGAACCCTTCCTGGAGGCCGCCCTCGGCGACCGCAGCAAGAACGTCCGCGCCACCGCCGCCGAACTGCTCTCCACCCTGCCCGGCTCGGCCCTCGCCCGGCGGATGGCCGAGCGGGCAGGGGCCGCCGTCCGCCTCGCCGCGGCCGGGACGCACCTGCTGGTCACCCCGCCCGCCGAGTGCGACGCGGCCATGCAGCGCGACGGCATACCGCTCAAGTCCCCCACCGGGCGCGGCGAACGGGCCTGGTGGTTCGGCGAGGTGATCGCCGCCGCACCGCTACGGCTCTGGCCCGAGAGCACCGGCCTGACACCCGAGCAGCTGCTCGCCCTGCGGGTCGGCGACAGCATCGACGAGACCAGCAGCAGCTGGGCCGACGACCTGCGCGAGGCCTGGGCGCGCGCCGCCGTCCGCCAGCACGACGCCGACTGGGCCCGGGCGCTGCTCGGCCCGGCACCCGCACCGCCCACCCGCGGCGCCGGACGGGCCCGCGCGCCCCGCGTCACCGGCGCCCCCGCCAAGCTGCTGGCCGTCCTCCCCGCCGAGGAACGGGCCGCCTGGACGGCCGCGTTCATCGAGGTGCACGGCCTGGGCGAGGCCTTCCAACTGCTCGGCGCCTGCGGCACACCGTGGACGCCGCCGCTGTCCACCGCCGTGGCGACGGCCCTGGCCCGCGCCGCCGGCTCCGGCGCGTACCCGTGGAGCCACAGCGGGGTGCTCGGGATGACGGAACGCGCGCTCGCCCCGGAGACGGCGGCCGCCGTGGAGGAGCTGGCCGCCGGGGCCGCGCCCGACTCCGCCTGGTCGGAGACCTTCGCCCGGCTGGCCGGGACGCTGCGCTTCCGGGCCGCGATGCTCGCCGAACTCGGCGCCTGACGCCCACTCCCGAAGCGACGGGACGGCGGAACGACGGGACGGGCCGGCCCCGCCGAAGCCTGGGGCCGGCCCGTCCCGCGCCGTCAACCTCAGCCGGCCGCCCGCAGGTTGGCCGCGACCCAGGCCACGACGTCCCGGGTGGACGTGCCCGGGGTGAAGATGTCCGCGACGCCCATCGCCTTGAGCTCGGCGATGTCGTCGTCCGGGATGATCCCGCCGCAGAAGACCTTGATGTCCGCCGCGTCGCGCTCCTTCAACAGCTCCAGCACCCGCGCGCACAGCGTCATGTGGGCACCGGAGAGGATCGACAGCCCGATGCCGTCCGCGTCCTCCTGGATCGCGGTGTCGACGACCTGCTCGGGCGTCTGGTGCAGCCCGGTGTAGATGACCTCCATACCGGCGTCGCGCAGGGCGCGCGCAATGACCTTGGCGCCACGGTCGTGACCGTCGAGCCCCGGCTTGGCGACCACCACACGGATCGGCCCCGACACACTCATGACTGCCTCCTGGACCTCGTCGTCCACCATCCGACCGGACCTCGCGGGCCACGGGTGCGGTTAACGGTCAATAACCAACCTGAGGGGAGGTTAGCGCCACCCGGCCCGGTTGGCCGCGCCACCTCCCAAGAGGAGGGCAAAGTCACAGCCCCCGGCCTTGCTACCAGTGGGTATACCCGTCCACCCGTCCACCGCACAGACCCCCGGCCGACCTCTTGACAACCGGAGGTTTTTCCGGGGCGTCGGCCTTGCGGATACAGTCTCGGCTGTTTTCTCCCCGCTTCCCCGGTACCGCTTCTCCCCGCCGCTTTCCCCGCCGCTCCCCCTGCCGCTCCCCCTGCCCGACGACGCGCCCCAGGCCCACCGAGGAGGCAGCCCCCGATGGCTCCCGACGCAGCCGCCCGCCCGACCCGTGCGGAGCTGCGCCTCGCCGCCCGCGAGCAGTCCCGCGCCCAGCGCCGCGGCGCCGCCAAGGCCGCCACCAGAACCGCGCTGCTGCGGGTCGCGCTGCCGTCGGTGGCCGCGCTCGGGGTCGCCGCCGCGGCGGCCGTCACCGTACAGGGCGAGGCCGATCAGCACGCCCAGGCGGCCGGCCGGACGGCACGGTCGGCGGTCGACGCCCCGGGCACCCAGAACAGCCCGAACGGCCCGGACAACCCGGCCGACGGCGGCGCCGAGGCCGCCAAGGCGGCCGCCCGGCAGGCGGTCGCGGCCGGCGACCCGGCCCAGGCCTCCCGCGGTGACGCCCGCCGGCCGCTGGCCGGCGCCCAGCCCGCCGACGCCCAGGGCACCCCGGACGCGCAGCCGAGCGCCGAGCCCGTCAAGCCCAAGGTGGTCATGCCGGTCGCCCGGCACGGCCTCGGCGAGCTGTTCGGCGAGGCCGGCACCCACTGGGCCAACCGCCACACCGGCATCGACTTCCCGGTGGACGGCGGTTCCGAGGTGATGGCCGTCACCGACGGCACGATCCGCACGCAGTGGAACCCGTCGTACGGCTACATGACGGTGCTGAAGATGTCCGACGGCACCGAGGCCTGGTACTGCCACCTGCGGGCGTACAAGGTCCGCAAGGGGCCGGTGAAGCAGGGCGACGTCATCGCCTTCGTCGGCAGCAGCGGCAACAGCACCGGGCCGCACCTGCACTTCGAGATCCGCCCGGCCGGCAGCGGGCCGGTCGACCCGCTGCCGTGGTTCCTCTCGAACGGGCTCGACCCCCGCTAGGGCGCGCTAGAGCTTCTCCACCGGCGCGTAGCGCAGCAGCAGTTGCTTGCGGCCCTCCGAACCGAAGTCGACCGTGGCCTGCGCCCGGTCGCCGACGCCGGTGACGCCCACCACCGTGCCCAGCCCGAAGGTGTCGTGGGTGACCCGGTCCCCGACCGCGAGCGAGACGGCGTCCCGCTCCACGACCTGGCCCCCGCGCCGCGCCGACTGACCCCAGCCCGCCTTGGGCTTCGACGAGGCCGAGGAGCCCGAGGAACCCGACGAGGAGCGCGAACCGCCGCCCCCGGACGAGGACTTGCCCCAGGACGACCCCGAGGAGAAGCCGCGCGCGGCCGGCGCCTGCGCCGCCCCCGTCCGCTTCCACTCCACCAGGTCCTCCGGGATCTCCTCCAGGAACCGCGAGGCCGGGTTGTACGCGGGCTGCCCCCAGGCGCTGCGCAGCACCGAGCGGGTCAGGTAGAGCCGCTGCCGCGCCCGGGTGAGCCCCACGTAGGCGAGCCGCCGCTCCTCCTCCAGCTCCTTGACCTGGTTGAGCGCCCGCATGTGCGGGAAGATCCCGTCCTCCATGCCGGTCAGGAAGACCACCGGGAACTCCAGGCCCTTGGCGGTGTGCAGGGTCATCATCGTGATGACGCCCCGGCCCTCCTCGTCGTCCGGGATCTGGTCGGAGTCGGCGACGAGCGCGACCCGCTCCAGGAAGTCGGGGAGCGAGCCGACCGGCGGGGTGCCCTCCTCGTCGGCGTCGGGCCGCTCGCCCGGGTCCTGCTCGTACTCCAGGGCGACGGAGGCGAGTTCCTGGAGGTTCTCCACCCGGGTCTCGTCCTGCGGGTCGGTGGAGGCCTGGAGTTCGGCCAGGTAGCCGGTCTCCTCCAGGACGGCCTCCAGCACCGCGGCCGGGCCCGCGCCCGACTCGACGACCTGCCGCAGCCCGGCCATCAGGACGTTGAACTTCTTCACCGCGTTGGCCGAGCGCGCGGCCATCCCGTACGCCTCGTCGACGCGCAGCAGCGCCTGGGCGAAGGAGATCCGCTCCCGCGCGGCCAGCGCGTCGACCATCGCCTCGGCCCGCTCGCCGATGCCGCGCTTGGGCACGTTGAGGATCCGGCGCAGCGGCACGGTGTCCTCCGGGTTGGAGAGCACCCGCAGGTACGCCAGGACGTCCCGGACCTCCTTGCGCTCGTAGAAGCGCACCCCGCCGACCACCTTGTACGGCAGGCCGACCCGGATGAACACCTCCTCGAACACGCGGGACTGGGCGTTCGTCCGGTAGAAGATCGCGACGTCACCGGGCTTGGCGTCGCCCGCGTCGGTGAGCCGGTCGATCTCGTCGGCGATGAACTGGGCCTCGCCGTGCTCGTCGTCCGCGACGTAGCCGACGACCTTCTCGCCGTGCTCGCCGGCCGTCCAGAGCTTCTTCTCGCGCCGGTTGGCGTTGCGCTCGATGACGGCGTTGGCGGCGCTCAGGATGGTCTGCGTGGAGCGGTAGTTCTGCTCCAGCAGGATCGTGGTCGCGTTCGGGTAGTCCTCCTCGAACTGGAGGATGTTGCGGATCGTCGCGCCTCGGAAGGCGTAGATCGACTGGTCCGCGTCACCGACGACGCACAACTCGGCCGGCGGCACCTCGGACAGGCGCCCGGCGGCCGGGTTCACGAACTCCCCGTCCACGGTGCGCTTCGGCGCGGCCGCGACGGATCCGCCGCTCAGCTCGCGGACGAGCATGTACTGGGCGTGGTTGGTGTCCTGGTACTCGTCGACCAGGATGTGCCGGAACCGGCGCCGGTAGTGCTCCGCGACGTCGGGGAAGGCCTGGAGCAGGTTCACCGTCGTCATGATGATGTCGTCGAAGTCGAGCGCGTTGGCCTCGCGCAGGCGCCGCTGGTAGAGCGTGTACGCCTCGGCGAGCTTCTTCTCCATCGGGTTGGCGGCCTGGTCGGCGAAGGTCTCCTCGTCGATCAGCTCGTTCTTCAGGTTGCTGATCTTCGCGGTGAAGGACTTCGGCGGGAACTGCTTCGGGTCCAGGTCGAGGTCGCGGCAGACCAGCGACATCAGCCGCTGCGAGTCGGCCGAGTCGTAGATCGAGAAGCTGGAGGTGAAGCCCAGCACCTTGGACTCGCGGCGCAGGATCCGCACGCACGCGCTGTGGAAGGTGGACACCCACATCGCCCGGGCCCGCGGACCGACCAGCGCCTCGACGCGCTCGCGCATCTCGCCGGCGGCCTTGTTGGTGAAGGTGATCGCCAGGATCTCGCCCGGCTGCACGCCGCGGGCGCCCAGCAGGTGGGCGATCCGGTGGGTCAGCACCCGGGTCTTGCCGGAGCCGGCGCCGGCCACGATGAGCAGCGGCGAGCCCGCGTGCAGCACCGCCTCGCGCTGCGGGTCGTTCATGCCCTCCAGCAACTGCGCCGGATCCACCACCGTGCGGGCGGCGCCGTTGCGGTACCAGGCGTCCCGCGCGGTCTCGGCGGCATGGTCGGTCTGGAACAGCCCCTCCGGGATGGCCTCCTCGTAGGCCTCGTACGGGGCGTCGTCCTCGTACGGCGGGGGCTCCTCGTCGAGGGGCACGGCGGGCTGCTTCGACCCGGCGGCGGGTGCCTCGAAACCGGGGAGCGGGAGGTCGTCAAAGAGGCTACTCATGGCACTCCGAGTCTATGGCCACCCACCGACAAGCCCGCCCGGCCCGGAGAAACCGGACCGGACGGGCTCGCGACCGGGGCGCACGACCAGGGCGCGCGACCGGGGCTCAGACCAGACGGCGGGCGGTGGCCCAGCGGGTCAGTTCGTGCCGGTTGCTCAGCTGGAGCTTGCGCAGGACGGCGGAGACGTGGCTCTCGACCGTCTTCACCGAGATGAAGAGCTGCTTGGCGATCTCCTTGTACGCGTAGCCGCGCGCGATCAGCCGGAGCACCTCGCGCTCGCGCTGGGTGAGGCGGTCCAGGTCCTCGTCGACCGGCGGGGTGTCGGTGGCGGCGAAGGCGTCCAGGACGAAGCCGGCCAGCCGGGGCGAGAACACCGCGTCGCCGTCGGCGATCCGGAAGATCGCGTTGACCAGGTCGGTGCCGGTGATGGTCTTGGTGACGTAGCCGCGCGCGCCGCCGCGGATGACGCCGATCACGTCGTCGGCGGCGTCCGACACCGACAGGGCGAGGAACTTGACCCCGCCCTGCTCGCCCATCACGCCGGCCGAGCGGCGCAGCACCTCGACACCGCCGCCGCCGGGCAGGTGGACGTCGAGCAGCACCACGTCCGGCCGGGTCTCGGCGACGACCCGGACCGCCGACTCGACGTCGTCGGCCTCGCCGACCACGTCGATGCCGGTCGCCTCGGTGCGGCCGATCTCGGCCCGGACCCCGGTGCGGAACATCCGGTGGTCGTCCACCAGGACGACTCTCGCGGTGCGCTCCGGCGCTGCCTCAGTCATTCGTTCTCTCCATCTCCAGCTCGACCTCGGTCCCGCCGTCCGGCGCGGGCCGCACCCGTGCGGTGCCGCCGTTGCGCTTCATGCGGCCGATGATCGACTCCCGTACGCCCATCCGGTCCTCGGGCACCGTGTCGGGGTCGAAGCCGGGACCGTGGTCGCGGACGAACACCGACACCGTCTTCCCCTCCACCTCGGCGTAGACCTGGACCGGTCCCCCGCCACCGTACTTGGCCGCGTTGACGGTCGCCTCCCTCGCAGCCTGCATCTGGGCCGCGATCCGCTCGTCCATCGGGCAGTCGCCGACGATCACGACCTCGACCGGGACGCCGTGCCGGTCCTCGACCTCGGCGACGACGGCGCGCAGGCTCTCCGCCATGGTGTCGGGCGCGGCCTCGGCGGCGGCCTCCGGGCGGTACAGCCACAGCCGCAGCTCGCGCTCCTGGGCCCGGGCCAGCCGCAGCACCTCCTTGGGGTCCTCGGCCCGACGCTGGATCAGGGTCAGGGTGTGCAGCACCGAGTCGTGGACGTGCGCGGCGATCTCGGCCCGCTCCTGGGCGCGGATGCGCGCGGTGCGCTCGGCACCGAGGTCCTGCCACAGGCGCAGCCCGTACGGCCCGAGCAGCACCAGCACCCCGGCGAGCACCGCGAGCGACGCCTCGACCACCGAGCCGAGCGTCGAGCCGCTGCCCTGCATGACGAGGAAGGCGATGGTGCCGGCCACCACGAGCAGCACGCCGGCGCCGACCCGGGTGTAGGCGCCGCGCCGCTTGTCGCCCTCCTCCAGGCCGAACCAGCGCTGCCAGCGCGAGTCGTCGGCCTGCCGCCAGACCAGCGCGACGCCGACGCCGATCGCCAGCAGCGGCCAGGTGTACGGCTTGGCGGTCTGCAGGCCGAGCGCGTTGAGCAGGGCGGTGATGCCGATCACCATCATCACCAGGGCCGCGAGCTGGCCGAGGCCGCCCTGCCCGGTCTTGCCGCCCGCGTCGTCCTCCCCCTCCGCGGGGGCCGCGGCCGGCTCGCCCTGGAGGGCGTGCTGGAGCAGTTCGCGCAGCCGGCCGAGCCAGCCGCCGCGGCCCTTGCTCAGCGCGCCGCCCGGCTGCTGCCCCGACCCGGTCGGGACGAAGGTGCCGTTGACGTACACCCAGTGGGCGGCGCCGCGCTGCGCGGGCTCGCCGATGCCGATCGGCACCACGAACCAGAACGCCGCGTACAGCAGGGTGCCGATCCCCTGCGCGAAGAACAGCAGCACGAACGCGAGCCGCACCCACCGCACCGGGAGCCCGAGGTGCACCGAGAGCCCCTGCGCGACGCCGCCGAGCATCCGCCGCTGCGGGCTGCGGTAGAGCCGGCGGTACGGCGGCCGTCCGCCGTCGGGCGCGGTCGGGTCGGTGCCGCCCGCCGGCACGGCGTCGGGGGCGAGGGATCGGGGGTCGGAACCGGGTGCTGCCACGCCACCGATGGTTCCACGCCCGCGCACGCGGACGCATCAGGGTGTGCCCCTGACCCCTTCTCAGGGACAAGTCAGGGTCCGGGCAGGGCTCGCACCGGTTGGGCCGGCCCGGGGCAGCCGGGAGGATGGTGCCCATGACCGACGACCACCGCATCCAGGAGACCGGGCCCACCGCCCCGCCGGAACCGGACCGCCCCCCGCTGACCAGGACCGAGCACCACCGCGTGGTGGCCGGCGTCTGCGGCGGCCTCGGGCGGCACCTGGACATCGACCCGGTGGTCTTCCGGGTGGTCACCGTGGTGCTCTGCCTCTCCGGCGGCCTCGGGCTGTTCCTGTACGGCCTGGCCTGGCTGATCGTCCCCACCGAGCCGGTGCCGGACGGCCGGGGCGGCACCCGGCACGGGCGCACCGAACTCCAGCGGGTGCTCACCGGCCGGGTGGACGGCCAGTCGGTCGGCGCGGTGCTGCTGGCCGTGATCGGCACCGGGGTGTTCTTCTCCTCGATGGGCCAGGACGACCAGCTGTTCCCGCTGCTGCTGCTCGCCGGCCTGGTCTTCCTGGCGGTGCGCTACGACCCGGACCGCCGCCGCGGCCGGCGGCGCCGGCGCCGCGGCGGCCCGTACGACCGCCACTACCCCGACGGGGACCAGTACGGCCCGTACCCGTGGTCCGGGCCGGAGGACGACGAGGCCGCCCGCGCCCGGCACGCGGCCGAGCGCGCCGCCGGAACGGTGCCCGCCGACTCCCCCGCCCCGGGCCCGACCGGCTACCTGTGGGACCCGCGCCACCCCGAGCGCAACCCGTACGGCGCCGGCCCCACCCCGCCGTTCGGCACCCCGGTGCCGCCGGCCGGCGGCCCGGCCCAGCCCTGGTGGCAGCGCGCCGACCTGCCCGCGGGCGACCCGCTGCGCAAGGACGGCCCGCCCGGCCGGCCCCGGCCCGCCGCCGTCCGGCACCCCCGGGAGCGGTCCGCGCTCGGCTTCTTCGGCCTGCTGCTGGCGATCGGCGCGGGTGCCGCGGTCTGGTCCGTCTCGGCCGGCCACACCGACGCCACCGTGCTGAGCGCGACCGTACTGGCCACCGCGCTGCTGGTGATCGGCCTGACGCTGCTGCTCGGCGCGAAGTTCGGCCGGGCCCGCAAGCTCGCGGTGACGGGCCTGCTGCTCACCCTGGCGCTGGTCTTCGTCGGCCACTCCCCGAACTCCATGCGCAACGCCGTCGGCCAGCGCGACTTCACCGTCGTCACCTCGGCCGAGCTCCACCCCCGGTACTCCCTGGGGGCCGGCCAGCTCCGGCTGGACCTGAGCAGGCTCGACCCGGCCGGGAGCACCCTCACCAGCAAGGTCGAACTCGGCGCCGGCGAGCTGACCGTCATCCTGCCGCCGGACGTGACGGTGAACCTGGTGGCCCAGGTGGGCCTCGGCGACGTCTCCACCCCCGGTGAGCGCAACAACGGCACCGGCCGCCACACCTACCTGCTGTCACCCGGCAGCGGCCATCCGTCCAAGGGCACATTCGATCTCGAACTCGCGGTCGGGATCGGCAACATCAAGGTGGTCCAGCAGTGAGGAAGCACCGGCTCGACCTGTTCTCGCTGATCGCGGGGGCGCTGTTCAGCACGATCGCGGTGGTCTACCTGGTCGCGGCGCTCAACGACCAGGCGGTGAACGGCCGGGTCGTCATCCCGGTCACCTTCATCGTGCTCGGCCTCGGCGGCCTGGCCGGCGCGGTCGCGGCGGTCGCCCGGCGCGGCCGCACCGACCACCGGGACTGACCCCCGGAAACCGCCCTGGCCCGAGACCGGGCTCAGCTCCGCAGCGGCCCGAGGTTCAGCTTGTCGCCGTCCTGGGTGACGGTGTACTTCGGCAGCGGCTTGACCGCCGGCCCGTTGACCACCGCGCCGGTCGCGGCGTCGAACCGGGAACCGTGGCAGGGGCAGTACAGCTGGCCGTTCTTCGGGGCGTCGACCGCGCAGCCGGAGTGGGTGCACACCGCGGACAGGCCGCAGTACTGGCCCGCCTTGGGCTGCACGATGTAGACGGCGTCCCCGGTGGCCGGGTCCTTGACCTGGGCCGAGCCGCCGACCGGCACGCTCGCGGCGGCCACCGAGGGGGCCGGTCCGGACTGCGCCGGGGTGGTGGCCGGGGCCGCGGACTGCTGGGGCGCGGAGTGCTTGGCCCGGCCGAAGGTGCGGGTGAGCGAGCCGGTGAGCAGTCCGGCGCCGCCGATCGCGACGGCGGCGATCCCGCCGTCCACCAGCGCCCGGCGCCTGACGCGGTCCTCGCCCAGTCCGCGCCCCCGGTCCCGGCCGGCCCGCCGGGCGAGGTAGCCGTCCACCGACAGGTCCGGGGTGCCGGCCAGCAGCAGCGGCGTCCAGGCCATCAGGTAGCCGAGGTCGTTGCCCAGGTAGTAGGGCGAGACGCTCCAGCTGATGGACAGCCAGAGGCTGAGGTTGATCAGCGCGCCGCCGAGCGCCGCGACCCGGCCCCAGAGGCCGAGCAGGGTGCCGAGGCCGACCGCCAGCTCACCGAAGGCGACGGCGAGCGCGAACAGGGTGGGCGCGTCCAGGGCGGCGCCGAGCAGGAAGGAGATCGGGCTGCCGCCCCTGGCCGCCTGGGCCTGCGAGACGAACGACGCCGGGTCGGCCGCCCCGGCCAGGTAGTGCGCGTCGGACAGTTTGTCGAGGGCGGCGTACACGAAGGTGACGCCGAGGAAGAGCCGCAGCGGCAGCAGCGCGTACCGGGACGCGGACGCCCTCCACTGCGCCGCCCGGTCGGCCAGGCCGGCCGCTCCCCCCTCGCCCGCTTCCCCGTCACCCGCCACGGAGTTGCCAGCCTCCGACATCGCTCACACCTTCCCTCGCGGCCCGCCACTCCCTGACAGGTCCGGTCCGCATTCTGCCCGCTCCCGATCGCTTTCGGTGGGAGGTCCCCACCCGGGCGGCGACCGCCCCACCGCGAACGGCCGCGCCGCCGCTCCCTGGTACGGGAACGACGGCACGGCCGTTCAGCAGCGGCTCAGCGGCCGGCGGGAGGGGTCACTCCCACTCGATGGTGCCCGGCGGCTTGCTGGTGACGTCGACGACGACGCGGTTCACATCGCGGACCTCGTTGGTGATCCGGGTGGAGATCTTGGCCAGCACGTCGTACGGCAGGCGCGACCAGTCCGCGGTCATGGCGTCCTCGGACGAGACCGGGCGCAGCACGATCGGGTGACCGTAGGTGCGGCCGTCGCCCTGCACGCCCACGCTGCGCACGTCGGCGAGCAGCACGACCGGGCACTGCCAGATCTCGCGGTCCAGGCCGGCCGCGGTCAGCTCCTCGCGGGCGATCGCGTCGGCGTCGCGGAGCAGGTCCAGCCGCTCCTGGGTGACCTCGCCGACGATCCGGATGCCCAGGCCCGGGCCCGGGAACGGCTGGCGCTGGACGATCTCCTCCGGCAGGCCGAGCTCCTGGCCGACCATCCGGACCTCGTCCTTGAACAGCTTGCGCAGCGGCTCGACCAGCTGGAACTGGAGGTCCTCGGGCAGGCCGCCGACGTTGTGGTGGGACTTGATGTTGGCGGTGCCGGTGCCGCCGCCGGACTCCACCACGTCCGGGTACAGGGTGCCCTGGACCAGGAAGTCGACCGACTCGCCGTGCTCGCCGGCCTCGGCGACGATCTCGGCCTGGGCCTGCTCGAAGACCCGGATGAACTCCCGGCCGATGATCTTGCGCTTCTCCTCGGGGTCGGTGACCCCCTTCAGCGCGTTCAGGAAGCGCTCCGCGGCGTCGACGACCTTCAGCTGCACGCCGGTGGCCGCGACGAAGTCCTTCTCGACCTGCTCGGTCTCGCCCTTGCGCATCAGGCCGTGGTCGACGTACACGCAGGTCAGCTTGGAGCCGATGGCCTTGTTGACCAGGGCCGCCGCGACCGCGGAGTCCACGCCGCCGGAGAGGCCGCAGATCGCGCGCTTCTCGCCGACCTGGGCGCGGATCAGCGCGACCTGCTCCTCGACCACGCTGCCGGTGGTCCAGGTCGGGGCGATGCCGGCGCCGCGGTAGAGGAAGTGCTCCAGGATCTGCTGGCCGTGGTCGGAGTGCAGCACCTCGGGGTGGTACTGGACGCCGTAGAGGCGGGCCTCGTCGTTCTCGAAGGCCGCGACCGGGACCACCGCGGTGGACGCGGTGACGGTGAAGCCCTCCGGGGCGGCGGAGCAGGCGTCGCCGTGCGACATCCACACCGAGTGCTCCGCCGGAACGCCCTCGAACAGGGTGGAGCCGGTGCGGCTGACGGTCAGCGGGGTGCGGCCGTACTCGCGGGCGCCGGTGTTGTCGACCGTGCCACCGAGGGTCTTGGCCATCAGCTGGAAGCCGTAGCACATGCCGAAGACCGGGACCCCGGCCTCGAAGATCGCGCGGTCGAGCTGCGGCGCACCCTCTTCGTAGACCGACGACGGACCGCCGGAGAGGATGATCGCCTTCGGGTTCTTGGCGAGCATCTCGGCGACCGGCATGCTGCTCGGCACGATCTCGCTGTAGACCCGCGCCTCACGCACCCGACGGGCGATGAGCTGGGCGTACTGGGCGCCGAAGTCGACCACCAGGACGGTGTCGTTGTCCGGCGCGGACTGGACGGGAATTGCAGAGGACACAGACGGCCTTCCGGCAGCGGTACGAGAGGTGTCACACCGAACCGCTTCCCCGGCGGGGGCCGCGGCGGCGACGGGTGGGGGTGTCTGGACACCGATTCTACCGGGCTGTCCGGTTTCACTCGTCTGCCCGTCCAAACGACCGTGACCGGACGGGGCCGCCTTTCGTTGCTTCAGACGACCGTACGACCGCGCCGCGCCCGCCAGACGCGCCGCCTTCGCCCCGGCCAGGGGCGCCGCCGTACGGACTGCAGGACCACGCGTGGAGCTTCATCCCAGTCCACCGGCGCATGTGGCACCGCCGCCCCGGCCCCGCCGGGAGCGCGGTGCCGTGGGACCGTGCGCGGGTGCCGCGGCCGGACAGCAGGGGACAGCGACCCCGGCCGCGACTGGACCGAGAGGTGGGGCGGCCGGTCCCCGGGGACGCCCGGGCCGGTCGTCGCACCCCCCGCCGCGAGCCGGGCACACCCGGGCGCACACCCTTTCCCGTCCCGCGCCGCTACGCGCGTCCCCGTGCGCCGCAGCCACCCACACCGCTACGCACCGTGATCATCGACGCCTCGCGTCGGCACCTGCCCGCAACCGCCCGACGGGGCGGAACGGGGCCCGCACCCATGCCCGGCCCACACCGGGGAGTCGGCACCCGCACCAAATGCGCTGGGCCGAACTATGCCGAATCGGTTGCAGAGCAAGCCCTTCGTCCAGCACGATGCTGCGTGGAAGCGGTTCTCCCGGCGGCCGGAAGGCTCACCGCGGAGACCCCGACCGCTGCCGCTGCACTGGGCGACAGCCCCGTACGCCACCTCACGCTCCGTGAGCGAAGGCCCGGCGCAGACCTGCGCGCCGACCCGCCGCACCGCGAGCGTGCGCGCCCCGCGCCACCGGCCACCCACGCCGGCCCGCGACGGCGCGGCCCCTGAGCCGACCGACCCGACGGCGCCCCTCCCCCGGCGCCGTCACCCCCAGCACCGGCGCAGCCCTGACGCCGCGTGCTGAGCGACAAAGGGCCCCGTTCCCCCGCGGGGCCCTTTGCCCTGTCCGGGCCGCTCACGGCTGCCCGGCTCACGGCTGCCCGGCTCAGGGCTGCTTGCGCCAGACGCTCGGATCGACCGGCTCCTCGGCCGGCGCCCCGGGCGGAGGCACCAGCGGCACGTCGTCCGAGCCGACCACGTCGCCCACCCCCGCCCCGGAGGCGTACGGCTGCGGCTCCGGCCCGGCCTCGTACGGCGCCCCCGGCGACGGCACCGCACCGTACGGCACCGCACCGTACGGGGGCGCGCCGTAGGCGTCCTCGCGGGCCACCGCGCCCCGGCCGCGGACGGCCGCCAGCAGCGGCGGCACCAGCAGCGCGCCGATCGCCGCCCAGACCAGGTCGGCCACCAGCACGCTGGCGAAGCCCAGGTCGATCGAGGTGTCCCGGGACAGCGCGGTCCGGTTCGCGAAGGTGTCCCACCCCGCGACCGCCGAGGGCGTCGAGGTCGTCATCAGCGCGCCGCCCACCGCCATCAGCGCGGTGAGCGCCACGGCGTGGACGGCCGCCAGCCGGAGCCGGTCGGCCGCGTCCAGCCGCCGCCGGTACGCCGACCAGCCGAGGACGGCCGCCGTGGCGAGGGCCAGCAGGCCGGTCCAGCGCCAGTCGGCGGTCTGGCCGTGCAGGTCGAAGAAGGAGAGCTCCATGCTGTCGGGGGTGTCCTGCCAGGCGCCGCCGATCGCGACCGCGGCGTCGCTCGCCCCGCCGCTCGCCCCGCTGAACGCCTGCAAGGTCGCCCCCGAGCCCAGGCCGAGCAGGCCCAGGCCGAGGTTGGGCAGGAAGGCCGCCGAGACCGGGGTCTGCCAGCCCTCGTCGCTGTTGACGGCGACCAGCACGAAGCCCGTCACCGAGGCCAGGCCCAGTGACAGTGCCAGCGCCCGGCCGGCCGTGAGCGCGGCGACCGCCCAGCCGCGCACCGCCCGGCTGCGCCAGGCGGCCCAGCGCAGCGCGTCGGTGCCGTGGACGGCGAAGGCCGTCAGCGCGGCGAGCAGGGCGGTCCAGCCGACCGCCTCCGGCCAGCCGGAGTCCACGGTGTACGTCACCCCGAGGGCGCGGCCGACGAGGCCGGTGCGCTGCGGCTCCCAGGACGCCCCGCCGGCCAACCCGAGCAGCGCGGTCACCGCCGCCAGGACCACCGCGGTGCGCAGCGCCTCGCCCGCGGCCTGGGCCCGGGTGAGCTGGAGGCCGGCGGCCCGGCGGCGGCGCGCCGCGGTCCGCAGGCCGAGCCAGAGCGCCAGCGCCCACAGCACGGTGACCGTCAGCGGCACCGCCCGGAGCAGCGCGTCCATGCCCTGCGCGTCGCCGCGTCGCAGCGCGCTGGTGTACCCGAGCTTGAACGGCGCGCCGAGCGCGCTCAGCGCCATCGACAGGGCGGCGCCGAAGCGCTCGCCGAACCCGGGCGCCCGGACCAGGTAGGCGTACCGGTAGTCGCTCGGGACCGCCACGATCAGCGCCGCCAGCAGCAGCACGGCGGTCGGGGCGGCGGCGACCAGGAGCGCCGGGCGCCAGTCCGCGCCGAGCAGCCGGCTCAGCACGGACGGCCGACCGGCCCGCGGGTCGTGCGGCCGCCCGGCGCCCCAACTGCCCAGCGTGGGCGGCCCGGCGGGCTGCGGGTGGCCCGGGCCGTACCCGGGCGGCGGACCGTAGCCGGGCGGCGGAGGCGGGTACCCGGGCGCGGCGGACGGCGAACCGTACGCCGGCGGAGGCGGTACGGCGGGCGGAACAGCAGGCGGTACGACGGGAGGTACCGCGGGCATGGCGGCCGTCGGCGGGGGCGGCGTCAGCGGCCGCCCGCACGAGACGCACGCGGACGCCCCTTCCACCGATGCCGCGCCGCACGATGCGCAGATGGCCATGGACCGGTTTCCCCCCGCTCGACGAGTTCCTGGTCCCCCAGAAAGCCCGTTTATCCCATCGGATCCGAACGCATGTCAACCGGGTACCGAGCCGGGCGGGTTGGCCCGTCGAGGCCTGCTCAGCCCCGCTTCTTCGGGACCTCCGGGACGGGCAGCAGCGGAAGCCGGAGCGCGCCGAACGCGTCCTGCGGGACGGCCGGCCGGGCCGGCGCCACCGGGGCGACCCGCCGGTAGGCCTCGTCCTGGGCCGGGCGGCGGTCCGCCTCGCCCTTGTTGGGCCACATCGACATGGCGCGCTCGGCCTGCGCGGTGATGGTCAGCGAGGGGTTCACCCCGAGGTTGGCGGAGACGGCCGCGCCGTCGACCACGCTGATCCCCGGGTGGCCGTACAGCCGGTGGTAGGGGTCGACCACGCCGGTCTCGGGGGCGTCGCCGATCGGGCAGCCGCCGAGGAAGTGGGCGGTCATCGGGATGTCGAAGATCTCGCCGGCGCTGCTGCCCGCGAAGCCGTTGATCTGCTCGGCCAGCGCCTGGGCGCCCTGCTCGGCGGCCGGGATCCAGGTCGGGTTGGGGGCGCCGTGGCCCTGGGCGGAGGTGAGCCGGCTCTTGCCGAGCAGGTCCTTCTTCAGCGAGACGGTGATCGAGTTGTCCAGCGACTGCATCACCAGGCCGATGATCGTCTTCTCGGACCAGCGGTGCTGGTTCATCGAGCGGGCGAAGGTCACCGGGTGGCGCACCGACCCGCCCAGGTAGCGCAGCCAGCGCGGAGCCCGTCCGCCGCCCTTGACCTGGGCTATCGACAGCGCGCCCATCGCGTTGGAGCCCTTGCCGTAGCGGACCGGCTCGATGTGGGTGCTGGCGTCCGGGTGGATCGAGGAGGTGATCGCCACGCCCTTGGTGAAGTCCACCCGGCTACCGTAGCGCCGGTCGGTGGTCTGCGCGCCCACCAGCGCCTCGGAGTTGGTGCGGGTCAGCTCGCCGAGCCGGGCGGAGATCCGGGGCAGGTGCCCCCCGTCACGCATCCGGTGCAGCAGCGACTGGGTGCCGTACGTCCCGGCCGCGACCACCACCCGGGCGGCGGTGATGGTCCGCGCGCCCGCCTTCACCCGGTCGGTGCGGGAGCGGGAGTCGGTCCGGCGCACGTCCACCGCGTAGCCGCGGCTCCCGTCGGCGCCGGGGAGCTCCCGAATCCGCGCCACCGTGGTGAGCGGGTGGATCTCGGCACCGCCCCGCTCGGCCAGGTGCAGGTAGTTCTCGGTGAGCATGTTCTTGGCCCCGTGCCGGCAGCCGGTCATGCACTCACCGCACTCCACGCAGGCCTTGCGGGCCGGCCCGGCACCGCCGAAGTACGGGTCGGCGACCTCGTCCCCGGGCGCCGCCTCGGCCCTGCCGCCGGCGTCCTGGCCGTCCCCGAAGAAGACCCCGACCGGCGCCATGTGGAAGGTGTCGCCCACCCCCATCTGCTCGGCGGCGGCCTTGAGGTGCACGTCGGAGGGGGTGACGGTCGGGTTGAGCCGGACCCCGAGCATCCGCTGCGCCTGGTCGTAGAACGGCGCCAACTCCTCCTGCCAGTCGGTGATGTGGCGCCACTGGCGGTCCTCGAAGAAGGCCTTCGGCGGCACGTACAGGGTGTTGGCGTAGTTCAGCGAGCCGCCGCCGACCCCGGCGCCGGCCAGGATCAGCACGTTGGCCAGCAGGTGGATCCGCTGGATGCCGTAGAGGCCGAGCTTCGGCGCCCACAGGTAGTTCGGCAGGTCCCAGGAGTTCCTGGGCAGTTCGTCCCGCTCGAAGCGCCGGCCGGCCTCCAGGACGGCGACCCGGTAGCCCTTCTCGGTCAGCCGCAGCGCGGCGACCGAACCGCCGAAGCCGGAGCCGACCACGACCACGTCGTAGTCGAACTCCGCCGCACCGTCGGACTCCACCATCTGCCACTGCTCCTTCGGGACGCGAACCTGACTGCGGGACGGGCGAACCTGACTGCGGGACGGAACCCGACCGCGGGACGGAACCCGACCGCGGGACAGCCGGATCGGACGGGCCGGGACGGCTACTTGAACCGCAGCGCCTTCAGCACCCGCAGCCCGCCGGTCATCACCGCGGCGAACTGCCGGTCGTCCAGCCCGAACGAGGGCGCGATCGGCATCAGCCGCTGGGTCGCGACGGTCTGCGCCTCGGTGAAGCGCAGGATGCCCTCGGCGCCGTGGCGGCGGCCGAGCCCGGAGTCGCCCATGCCGCCCATCGGCGAGCCGATCGAGCCGTACGCGGCCGCGTAGGCTTCGTTGACGTTGACCGTGCCGGTGCGCAGCCGGGCCCCGACCGCCCGGCCGCGCCGGGTGTCCCTGGTCCAGACGCTGGAGTTCAGGCCGTACGGCGTGGAGTTGGCGGCGGCCACCGCCTCGTCGTCGGTGTCGAAGCGGTAGACGGAGACGACCGGGCCGAAGGTCTCCTCGCCGCAGACCGCCATGTCCGGGGTCACCCCGTCGAGGATGGTCGGCTCGAAGAAGTACGGGCCGAGGTCGGGCCGGGCCCGGCCGCCGGCCAGCACGGTGGCGCCCGCCTTGACCGCCTCCTCCACGTGCCGGGTGGTGGTCTCCAGCTGGCGGACGGAGACCAGCGAGCCCATGTCGGCGCCGTAGGCGAGGCCGCCGCCGAGGCGCAGCGCCCGGGTGCGGGCGGCGAAGCGCTCCAGGAAGTCGTCGGCCACCGAGCGGTGCACCAGCAGCCGCTCGATCGAGATGCACAGCTGCCCGGCGGAGGAGAAGCAGGCCCGCACGGCGCCCGCGGCGGCCCGGTCGAGGTCGGCGTCGGAGAGGACCAGCATGGCGTTCTTGCCGCCGAGTTCGAGCGAGGCGCCGACCAGCCGGGCGGCGGCGCGCTGGGCGACCTCCCGGCCGGTGCGGGTGGAGCCGGTGAACGAGACGTAGTCGGCGTGCTCCACCACGGCGGGGCCGATCACCGGGCCGTCGCCGATCACGACCTGCCACAGGTCGGCGGGCAGCCCGGCCTCGATCAGCAGCTCGCGGGCCCACAGCGCGGTCAGCGCGGTCTGCGTGTCCGGCTTGTTGACCACGGCGTTGCCGGCCGCGAAGGCGGGCAGGACGTCGCCGACGGACAGCTCCAGCGGGTAGTTCCAGGGCGAGATGTGGCCGATCACGCCCTTGGGCCGACGGGCCTCGACCGCGTGGGTGAGCACCGGCAGCGCCCCGCCGCGCCGCTTGTCCCGGAGGTAGCCGTGCGCGGCCCGCCCGTAGTGCCGGGCGGCCATGGCGGCGGCCAGCACCTCCTCGAAGGCGTGCAGCCGGGCCTTGCCGGTCTCGGCCTGGACGAGGTCCAGCACCTCGTCCTGCCGCTTGAGCAGCAGGTCGTGGAAGCGCAGCAGGACGGCCGCGCGGCGGCGCACCGGCAGCGCGGCCCAGGCCGTCTGGGCGCGGCGGGCCAGCTCGAAGGCGACCTCGACGTCGGCCGGGGTGGACTGCGGCAGGCTCGCCAGCCGCTCGCCGGTCAGCGGGGCGACGGTCTCCACCAGGCTGGGCTCGCCGGTGGCGGTGACGCCGGCGGCCAGCCGGGCGACCAGGGACGGCGGGACGGCCGCCGCGACGGTCCGGCCCCCGCCGGGGGCGGGCGGGTTCCCGGTCGCGGGGTGTTCGGTGGCCGCTGCGCCTGCTGTGAGGTCCGACATACGGCGCAGCCTAGGCGCTCGGCGGCCGGTCCGGTACCCGTCGGTAACAAGAATCTGCCGCGGCCGGGTGGAGCGGGCACCCCCCGGTCAGCGGGTCGGCGCGAAGTAGTGCAGCACCGCGTTGAAGCGCTGCTCCGCCTCGTTCCACTCGTTGCCCCGGTCCGGGCTGGACGAGTAGATCGCGTAGCTGGTGCCGTCGTCGTCGATGAACTCGGCCTCGACCGCCCGGCGCCGGCCGCCCTCCTTGGCGAGGTAGCTGAACTCCCAGACGGCCGCCTCGTGGCCGTTCACCGCGACGCCGGTCATCTTGTGCTGCTTGTAGTCCTTCAGGTTCTTGGAGACGGTGGCCTCCATCTGCCGCAGGTGGTCCAGCGGCTTGACCGACTGGCCGACGGTGACCGCGAACTGCAGGTAGTGCACCTTGTTGTCGGGGCTGTAGTAGACCTGGTTGTCGGGCGTGGCGCTGCGCTGCCAGGCCGGGCTGCCCGAGGGAAGCGGGAAGCGGAAGCCGGCCGGGTCGTCGACCCAGTGGTAGCCGCTGGGCGCCGCCGGCCCCGGGCTGGCGTCACCGCTGGGGTCCGGGCTGGTGGAGGCGGTCGGTACGGGCTCGTCGACCGTGGAGGCGGCGGCGTGCCCGGTGGTGGTGTTCCGGGTGGCGAGAAAGGTCGCGCCGGCCGCCAGCAGGCCGACGGCCACCGCGATCACGACGATCTTCAGGGTGCTGCGGCGCTTGGCCGGCCCGCGCGCGGGCGTGACGGGGTGCGCCACCGGCGCGACCTCGGCGGTGAGCGCCGCCGCCTCGTCGGCCACGCCCCCGGTGGTGTCCGGAACGGCCGCCGGGCGCACCCCGGTCGGCTCCTCGGCCTCCTCCACCGTCGTCCCCGGCGCGGCCACCTCCGCGTGGTCCTCCTCCGTCGCCGGGCGCTCGCTGCGGTCCACCAGCGGCACCGACCGGGTGGGCGAGCGCAGCGGCGCCACCGACTTCAGGCCGATGGTGTGCCCGGCCTTCACCTCGTCCAGCATCCGGGCGGCCTCGTCCGCGTTCGGTCGCTCGGCCGGGTCCTTGGCCATCAGCGCGGCCAGGACCGGGCCCAGCGGCCCGGCCCGGAGCGGCTCCGGCAGCGGCTCGCCCACCACGGCGGCCAGCGTGGTGATCGGCGAGGTCCGGCGGAACGGCGACTGGCCCTCCACCGCGGCGTACAGCGTCGCCCCGAGGCCCCACAGGTCGGAGGCCGGCCCGGGCCGCTCGCCCTGGGCGAGCTCCGGCGCCAGGTAGTCCGGCGAGCCGACCAGGTCGCCCGGCCGGGTCAGTTCGGCCGAACCCTCGTACGTCGCGATGCCGAAGTCCAGCAGCACCACCCGCCCGGTGCCGCGCTCCAGCAGCACGTTGGCCGGCTTCACGTCGCGGTGCAGGACGCCGAGTTGGTGGCCGCGGTGCAGTGCGGCGAGCACCTGGCTGCCGACCTCGGCGACGGCGCGCGGCTGCAGGGTGCCGTCCTGGCTGATCACGTCGGCCAGCGAGCGGCCGTCCACCAGCTCCATGACGATCCACGGCCGGCCGTCCTGCTCCAGCACGTCGTGCACCGTGATCACGCCGGGGTGCTTGATCCGGGCGGCCGCGCTGGCCTCCCGCTTCATCCGGGCGTGCAGGATCTGCAGCTCGTCCTCGGGCAGGTGGTTGACGGTCAGTTCCTTGACCGCGACCTCGCGGTTCAGCATCCGGTCCCAGGCCCGCCAGACGGTCCCCATCCCACCGCGGCCGAGCCGGTCGCCCAGCTCGTACCGCCCGGCCAGCAGCCGCTCCGTCTCGGCCGTCTCCGGCCGGTCCTGCACGCCCATCGGCGACCACTCCCCCTCACATCCGTCTGCCGTCACAGCGACGGAGGGCCTGGTGCAGACCACTGTTCGAACAAATCCCACGCACACATTAGGCGCACCTTGCCAGCCCCGGTAATCACGCTCACCCGTCGGACCGACGGCCCGGGGCGCTGCGGGGCCGTCAGCCTGCGAACAGCACCACCGCGGTCACTCCCAGCACCAGCAGCAGGAACACGCCCCCGACCAGCAGCGGGCCGAGCAGCGCCGGAGGTATCCGCGGCGGCCTCGCCTCGTCCGGCCGCCCGGCGCCCACCCCGGCGCCCACCTCGACGTTCGCGCCCACGACGGCCTCCGGCCGCCCCCGTCCACCACCCCGCCCGCGTCGGCGCCGCACCAGCGGGGCCTCCGGTCTCAGCACCAGCGCCCGCGCCGTCTCGTCGACCGGCTCCGGCGCGCCCGCCAGCAGCGCCGCCAGCTCCCGGCGGACCTCCTCGGCGGTCGGCCGCAGCGAGGGGTCGGGCTGCAGCAGCCGCTCGACCAACGGCGCCAGCGGCCCGCAGACCGCTGCGGGCTCCCGCCGCCCCTCCCGGACCGCCGACACCAGCTCCGGCACGCCGCCGTCCGGGAACGGCGAGCGGCCGGTGACCAGCCGCTGCACCAGCACCCCGAGCGCCCAGCAGTCGCCCGTCGGGCCGCCGTCCAGCGGCCAGCGCTCCGCCACCGGGCCGACCAGGGTGGCCCGCACGTCGTACCGGTGGCGCCCGCCCGGGCCGCCGAGGTCCTCGGCCAGCGCCTCCTGCGCCACTCCGGACAGCAGCCCGCCGAGCATCGCCGCGCCGTCCTCGCAGACCAGCACGGACTCGGGGGTCAGGTTCCCGTGCACGAGCCCGTCCTCGTGCAGCGCCCGCAGCGCGCCGGCCAGGTCCGCCGCCAGTTCGGCCGCCCGGTAGGGCGGCACCGGTCCGGCCGCCACCAGGTCCGCCAGCGTCATGGCGCCCGACCGCTCCTCCACCGTCCACAGCAGTTCGCCCTCGACGAAGGCGCCGAGCCCGCGCAGCAGCCGGGGGTGCCCGGTCGGCGCGGACGAGCCGACCGCCGCCACCCGGCGGACCAGCCGGTCGGCGTGCGCGGGCACCTCGCCGCCCAGGTCCTGACCGGTGGTCAGCAGCGCCGGCAGCTCCAGGCCGCGCAGCAGCACGGACTCCCCGGTGCGGTCGTCCACCGCCAGGGCCCGCAGGAGTTCGGGACGGTCCGTCAGCCGGTACCGCCCCGCCAGCAACTGCCCCGGGCCGCCTCGCATGCCAGTTCCTCTCGCTCACCGAGCAGCCTACTGAGCGGCTCCTTTACGCTCGGTCCCATGGACTGGACCGATCTGATCGACACCGCCTTCAAGGTGGCGGGAAACAACAGCCAAGCCCATCAGGCCGAGGCCGTGCGCACCGTGGAGGCGGCCGTCATCGACGGCGAGAATCCGGTCGCCTCGACGGCCGGGCGCCATCCCGACCACTTCCGCAAGGGCGTGCTCGTCCTCACCACCCACCGACTGCTCTTCCTCAAGGACGGTAAACCGCCGGTCCCGGTTCCGCTTACGGCGATCACGGACGCGGTCGTGGCCCGGACCAAACTCAACGGCGACGTGCTCACCGTCGTCGCGCTGACCGGCTCCCACCGGTTCGAGGACGTGGGCAAGGCCGACGTCTTCGCCGAGCAGCTCCGGGAGGCCGCCCGGCTCGCCCGCAAAGCCGCGTCGGCCGCCGGCCCGGCGGTCGACACCACCCCCGCCGACCTCAGCGCGGGCGACCAACTCCTCGGCCAGCTGGAGCGGTTGGCCGCCCTGCACACCTCCGGCGCGCTCACCGACGAGGAGTTCACCCGGGCCAAGGCCCGCCTGATCGGCTAGGTCTCCGGCCGAGGTCAGGACCTACGGCGCGGGCTGGAAGGTGGCGAAGGCCGTGTCCCTGGCCTGGGAGTTGGCCGGGGCGCTCCAGTCCGCGTCCGGGGTGATCCAGTAGATCGCGTAGCCGTACTTGGCCGGGTTCCCGGTCACGAAGCCCCGGTTGAGCGAGTGCGTGCGCGGCGTGCCGCTGATCCACTCCCAGTCGGCCGCGTTGCTCCACTGCCGGTAGTTGACCGCGGCCAGGTTGACCCGCTGGTAGTTGGTGACCTTCGACCGCAGGCCCGGCTCGGACTCCTGCCAGTCGGCGACGGCGCTGGGGCCGGGAGTGGTGGTCCACTCGATGGTCAGGGTGCTGCCGTTGCCCTTGAAGATCCGGCGGACGCCCTCCGAACCGGCCGGCTGGAGCCAGTCCGGCAGGACGACCGAGAAGCCGGTCGGGTCCTTGTACTCGTGGTACCCGGCCGGCACGGCGGCCGCCGGCGGGGTCGGGGACGAGGGCGCGGGGGTGGTGGCGGGCGAGCCCGCGGCCGGCGGGTTCGCCGCCGAGGGGCCGGGCGTGTCGGCCGGCTTGTCGGGGGCCGGCGTGTCGGTGGCCGGCTTCTCCGGGGCGGGCTTGTCGGTGCCCGGCTCCGGCTCCGCGGGCGGAACGGACGCGGCCTGGGTCCCGCTCGGCCCGGCCTCGGGGCCGGTCGAGACCGACGAGGTGGTGCCCGCGCCGTTCGCCGAGGCGTCGTCCCCGTTGCCGACGGCCTGGAGCACCGCGACCACCCCGGCGATCAGCAGCAGGACCAGCACCACGGTGACGACGGCCAGCCGCCGCCGTCCGTTGCGCGGGTCGGCACCGGCCGCCTGCGTGGCGCCCAGGGTCCACTCGCTGGTCACCGGCCGGATCGGATCGGCCGCCGGAGCCGAACCCGGCGTCGGGCCCGACGCCGCCTCCGAGGACGGCGAAGCGGGCTCGGACGCCGGCTCCGCGACGGGCTCCGCCGGGGCGGCGGGCTTCTCGTCCTTGGCCCGGCTGCCCACCCGGACCGTCCCCAGCAGCCCGCCGATGGACCGCTTGCGGCCCTCCTCGGCCTCGGCCGGGGCCTCCTCCGGCTCCGCCGCGGCGGCGACCGGCCGCTCGACCGGCAGCGCGTGCACGGTGGTCGACTCGGCCTTCGAGGTGGCCTCCGCGACGACCCGCTTCAGCATCGACCGGGTCTGCGAGGCGTCCAGCCGCTCGGCCGGGTCCTTGGCGAGCAGCCCCTCGATCACCGGCCGCAGCGCCCCGGCGTTCACCGGGGCGGTCAGCTCCTCGGTCATCACCGCGGTCAGGGTGGCCAGCGCCGAGCCCCGGTCGTACGGCGGCCGGCCCTCGACCATCGCGTACAGCGTGCCGCCCAGCGACCACAGGTCGGCCGGCGGCCCGGGCTTCTGCCCGCGGGCCCGCTCCGGGGATATGTACGAGGGCGCGCCGACCAGCATGCCGGTGGAGGTGACCGAGGCGTCGCCCTCCACGCTGGCGATGCCGAAGTCGGTGAGCACGACCCGGCCGTCGTCGCCGATCAGCACGTTGGACGGCTTGACGTCCCGGTGCAGGATGCCCAGCGCGTGCGCGGCGCTCAGCACGCCGAGCACGTCGAGCGCGATCTCGGCGGCCCGGGCGGGGGCCAGCGGCCCGTCCTCCCGGACGACGTCGGCCAGCGAGCGGGACTCGACCAGCTCCATGACGATCCACGGCCGGTCGTCCTCGTCGACCACGTCGAAGACGGTGACCGCCGAGTTGTGCCGGATCCGTGCGGTGGCCTTGGCCTCGCGCAGCGTCCGGACGATCAGCCGGTGCTTCTCCTCCTCCTCGACGCTGGCGTTCATCCGCAGTTCCTTGACCGCGACGGTCCGCCCCAGCATCTCGTCCTCGGCGCGCCAGACGGTGCCCATGCCGCCGCGCCCGAGCACGCCGTTCAGCCGGTAGCGGCCGGCCAGGAGGCGGCCGGTGGAACCCTGCGCCTGGGTCATTCGGAACGTTCCCCCATGTGCTGCTGGCGGTCGTGGTGACGGCGTGTCGGCCCGGCCTCAGGCCCGAACGCCCAAGTCTCCATCATCCCCTGTCCCCGGGGGCCGGGACCACCCGGCCCCCGCACCCGATCCGGGGCGGTCCGGATCGGGCTCGGCGCTCCGTGCCCGATCTGTGATCGAAAACTCGCCAAGATCCGGCCGGGGCGCTGCTACCGTTCGGCAGTTCATCGTCTTTCCGGGGGGATCCGACGCCCATGACCGCACCCGCACCGGGCACTGACGGCCAGTCGGGCCGGCCGCGCACCGCCCAGCACTACTCGGTCACACCCACCCTGGATTCCCCCGAGGGCTACGTCGCGCCCGGTATGCCCGGTGTCCCGGTGGCCGGATACGTCCCCGCCGTCCGCTCCCACCGGACGGGCCCGCGCCGCCGCACCACCCTGGCGGTCGTCCTCGCCGTCCTCGCCATGCTGCTCGGCGGCCTGGCCTACGGCTGCGCGCCGGCCCGGGCCGCGGACAGCCTCGGCTGGATGGCCATCGCCCTCGCCGCACTGGTCGCCTTACCGCTCGGCCGGCTCGGCGGCCGCAGCCGGGTGCTACCGCTGCTCGGCGCGCTGCTCGCGGCCTGCGCGCTGCTGCTCGGCCAGCTGACCGGCCAGCTCCGCCGGGTGCACGCGGCCGGCCCCGGCCCGCGCGGCCTGCCGCACGACGCCCTGGCGCACTGGCGCGCCGAGCTGCGCGCGCTCGACCTCGCCTTCTACGGCATCGCCCTGGTCGGCGGCTTCCTCCTCACCCGCCGCACCGCCAACCGCGGCTGACTCCGGCCCGGACAGCCCGAGGCCCCCGCCGGCGGAACCGACGGGGGCCTTCACCAGGACGCGTCTCAGCGGTGGTTGAGAGCCGGGTTGACGGTCACCTCGACCCGCTGGAACTCCTTGAGCTCGGTGTAGCCGGTGGTGGCCATCGCGCGGCGCAGCGCACCGAACAGGTTCATGGTGCCGTCGGGGGTGTGCGAGGGGCCGGTCAGGATCTCCTCGGTGGTGCCGACCGTGCCGAGGTCCACCCGCTTGCCGCGCGGCAGCTCCTCGTGGACGGCCTCCATGCCCCAGTGGAAGCCCTTGCCGGGCGCGTCGGTGGCGCGGGCCAGCGCGGCACCGATCATCACCGCGTCGGCGCCGCAGGCGACGGCCTTCGGGATGTCGCCGCTGTAGCCGACGCCGCCGTCCGCGATCACGTGCACGTAGCGGCCGCCGGACTCGTCCATGTAGTCCCGGCGGGCGGCGGCCACGTCGGCGACGGCGGTGGCCATCGGCACCTGGATGCCGAGGACGCCCCGGGTGGTGTGGGCGGCGCCACCGCCGAAGCCGACCAGCACGCCGGCCGCGCCGGTGCGCATCAGGTGCAGGGCCGCGGTGTACGTGGCGCAGCCGCCGACGATCACCGGGACGTCCAGCTCGTAGATGAACTGCTTGAGGTTGAGCGGCTCGGCGCCGCTGGACACGTGCTCGGCCGAGACGGTGGTGCCGCGGATGACGAAGACGTCGACGCCGGCGTCCACGACGGCCTTGGAGAACTCGGCGGTGCGCTGCGGCGAGAGCGCGGCGGCGGTGACCACGCCGGAGTCGCGGACCTCCTGGATCCGCTGCTTGATCAGCTCGGCGCGGATCGGCGCGGCGTAGATCTCCTGGAGGCGGCGGGTCGCGGCGGCCTCGTCGGTGATCGTGGCGATCTCGTCGAGCAGCGGCTGCGGGTCCTCGTAGCGGGTCCAGAGGCCTTCCAGGTTCAGCACGCCGAGGCCGCCGAGGCGGCCGATGGCGATGGCCTGCTGCGGCGAGACCACGCTGTCCATCGGGGCGGCCAGGAACGGCAGCTCGAAGCGGTAGGCGTCGATCTGCCAGGCGATCGAGACCTCCTTCGGGTCCCGGGTACGGCGGCTGGGGACGACGGCGATGTCGTCGAAGGAGTACGCCCGTCGGCCGCGCTTGCCTCGCCCGATCTCGATCTCAGTCACTTCGAGCCCTTCTGGTTTGTTGCTCATGCCCGCCGGGTCACCCCGGCCGCCCCCAGTATCCCGCACCCCGGTTGCCTCGCGCGCTCGCCTCCGGGGCGCGGGGTCCGCTCCGGAGGCCCGCCCCCGCTCCCGGGCGCGCCGAAGGGCCCGCCGCCGCGGCGACGGGCCCTCGGTGTCCGCGGACTCAGCGGTTGGAGTAGTTCGGCGCCTCGACGGTCATCTGGATGTCGTGCGGGTGGCTCTCCTTGAGGCCCGCCGAGGTGATCCGGACGAAGCGGCCCTTGCTCTCCATCTCGGCGATGGTGGCGGCGCCGACGTAGCCCATGGTCTGGCGCAGGCCGCCGACCAGCTGGTGCAGCACGGCCGAGAGCGGGCCGCGGTAGGGCACCTGGCCCTCGATGCCCTCGGGGACGAGCTTGTCGTCCGAGGCCACCTCGGCCTGGAAGTAGCGGTCCTTGGAGTACGAGCGGCCCTGGCCGCGGGACTGCATCGCGCCCAGCGAGCCCATGCCGCGGTAGGACTTGAACTGCTTGCCGTTGATGAACATCAGCTCACCCGGGGACTCCTCGCAGCCGGCCAGCAGCGAGCCCAGCATCACGGTGTCGGCGCCGGCGGCCAGCGCCTTGCCGATGTCGCCGGAGTACTGCAGGCCGCCGTCGCCGATGACCGGCACGCCGGCCGCCTGACAGGCCACCGCGGCCTCGTAGATGGCGGTGATCTGCGGGACGCCGATGCCGGCGACCACGCGGGTGGTGCAGATGGAGCCGGGGCCGACGCCGACCTTGACGCCGTCCACGCCGGCGTCGATCAGCGCCTGGGCGCCGTCACGGGTGGCCACGTTGCCGCCGACCACGTCGATCCCGACGGCCGACTTGATCTTGCCGATCCAGGCCAGCGCGTTGTGGCTGTGGCCGTGCGAGGTGTCCACGACCAGGAAGTCCGCGCCGGCCTCGACCAGGGCCTGGGCCCGGTCGAACGCCTCGGCGCTGGCACCGACGGCGGCACCGACCAGCAGACGGCCCTCGGCGTCCTTGGCGGCGTTCGGGTACTGCTCGGCCTTGACGAAGTCCTTGACGGTGATCAGGCCCTTGATCCGGCCCTCGTCGTCGACCAGCGGCAGCTTCTCGATCTTGTGGCGGCGCAGCAGCGCCATCGCGTCCACCCCGGAGATGCCGACCTTGCCGGTGATCAGCGGCATCGGGGTCATGATCTCGCGGACCTGGCGGCTGCGGTCCGACTCGAAGGCCATGTCCCGGTTGGTGACGATGCCGAGGAGCTTGCCGGCCTCGTCCGCGATCGGCACGCCGGAGATGCGGAACTTGGCGCACAGCGCGTCGGCCTCGGCCAGCGTGGTGTTCGGGCCGACCGTGATCGGGTCGGTGACCATGCCGGACTCGGAGCGCTTCACCAGGTCGACCTGGTTGGCCTGGTCCTCGACCGACAGGTTGCGGTGCAGCACGCCGACGCCGCCCTGGCGGGCCATCGAGATCGCCATCCGCGCCTCGGTGACCTTGTCCATCGCGGCGGAGAGCAGCGGGATGTTGACGCGCACGTTCCGGGAGACCCGCGAGGAGGTGTCGACCTGGTTCGGCAGCACCGCGGAGGCCCCGGGCAGCAGCAGGACGTCATCGAACGTGAGCCCGAGCATGGCGAACTTCTCGGGTACGCCTGCGGCGTTGTAAGACATTTGGGGGGTACCTTCCGTGGCCGGCCTATTCCGCTCACGCCCTGAGGGTGGGGCGCGTTCATCGCTCACTCGCAGCAGACCGCCGAAGCCGGGTGGTTTTGGAGGAACCTCCAGGGGAACCCCGCGCGCACCCGCGAAACTTTGGCAACCCGCCCAGGCGCCGATACCCCATGGTACTGGCACCGCGAATGTGTCCTCGTGTGCCCTTGACAACACCGGCCCCCCGTGGCTCATTCCGGCCGGTCAGGGCTTCAGGAGGACTCCTCCGCCAGTGCCCGCAGCCGGCTGAGCGCCCGGTGCTGCGCCACCCGGACGGCACCCGGGGACATCCCCAGCACCTCGCCGGTCTCCTCCGCCGAGAGCCCGGCGGCCACCCGCAGCAGCACCAGTTCGCGCTGACGGGCCGGCAGGTTGGAGAGCAGTTCCTTGGCCCAGGCCGCGTCGCTGCTCAGCAGCGCCTGCTCCTCCGGGCCGAGCGCCTCGTCCGGCACCTCCGGCAGGTCGTCCTGCGGGACGACCGTCGAGCCGGGCCCGCGCATCGCGGCCCGCTGCAGATCGGCGATCTTGTGCGCGGCGATGCCGTAGACGAAGGCCTCGAACGGCCGCCCCTGGTCCTTGTACCGGGGCAGCGCGCACAGCACCGCGACGCAGACCTCCTGCGCGACGTCGTCCACGTGGTGCCGGGCGCCGCCGGGCAGCCGGACCAGCCGGCCGCGGCAGTAGCGCAGCGCCAGCGGATGGACGTAGGCGAGCAGGGCGTCGATGGCCGGGCCCTCACCGCGGACGGCGGCCGCGACGAGCTCGCCCACCAACGGGGAGCCGCCCGCGCCGAGCACCGGCGGTCGACCGGGGCCGGGCACCGCACCGGGGCCGCCGGGGTCGGCGTACGACGGATCGCCACCCGGGCCGGAGGGCTCGGCCTCCACCGGGTCCGCCTGGCCGGCCGCACCGGCGACGTCGTCACGCATCGGTCCATGGTGCCTGGTCGCGCGGGAAAACGCGGCACCGCGTCCGGAGTTGTGCACCGGAACGTTATGCGCTGCGGCGCCGTACGGCGTGCCGCCGCGCACCACCGGCCCCTCCTGCACCGTGCCGCCTCCCGCCCCGCCGCCGTCGGTGGTCCCGTCCTTCGCGCCGTCCGCCGAATGTCCCGCGGCCGTGTGGTTCGCCGCAGTGCCTGTCCGCTGGTCCCCGAGGTGCTCCACTCCTCCATGGTGCAACCTCGGGACCGTAACGTCACACGCCCGGACGACGTCCGTCCCGGGAACCGCCGGCGGCGCGCCGCAGCCGGCGACGCCACCGGCGGTCAGCGGACCAGGCCCCAGCGGAAACCCAGCGCCACCGCGTGCGCGCGGTCGGAGGCCCCGAGCTTCTTGAACAGCCGTCGGGCGTGGGTCTTGACGGTGTCCTCGGACAGGAACAGCTCGCGGCCGATCTCGGCGTTGCTGCGACCGTGGCTCATGCCCTCCAGCACCTGGATCTCACGCGCCGTCAACGTGGGCGCCGCGCCCATGTCGGGGCTGCGCAGCCGGCGCGGGGCGAGCCGCCAGGTCGGGTCGGCGAGGGCCTGGGTGACGGTGGCCCGCAGTTCGGCGCGCGAGGCGTCCTTGTGCAGGTACCCGCGGGCGCCCGCGGCCACCGCGAGCGCGACCCCGTCGAGGTCCTCGGCGACGGTGAGCATGATGATCCGCGCGCCCGGATCGGCGGACAGCAGCCGCCGGACCGTCTCGACCCCGCCGAGGCCGGGCATCCGGACGTCCATCAGAACGAGATCGGAGCGGTCGGCCACCCAGCGGCGGAGGACCTCCTCCCCGTTCGTCGCGGTGGTGACCCGGTCCACACCGGGTACGGTCGCGACCGCGCGGCGAAGCGCCTCGCGGGCGAGCGGGGAATCGTCGCAAACGAGAACGGAAGTCATGACCGTCGTCCTCCGCAGCTGATCCGCGTCACGTTGAGCCTCCTGGCTGGTACGAACCTCTCCGACACGGCCGATCGGCGACGGACTCCGTGCTGATCGCCTCGAATTTCCGCGCGATCGTTCCCGACGTCCGGCGCCCGCTAACCGCCTCCGCACTTCCAACGACCGTCACTCGAATGAGTTACGGCCTTCGGGGCCATCTCCACCACTGTACGTGGCCAACCCATTACCGATCAGCCGCATCGCGGTGCACACGCCGCACTTTTGCCCAGCTCGCGCGCGGTCGGCGCACGACCCGCACACCGGTGCGGAGCGTCGCGCGCCCGTCGGCCACCCGAATGCCACGCCCGCGCCCGCCGAACCCCTTGCCCACTTTGCCCGTTTTTATAGCTTTCGTATGGTCATTGACTGTTGTGCCACTCTGTGGGTGACTTGTCCATGGAGTTGCCGTAAGTCATATTTCCAGGTGTCCACACCAGTGCATCGACGCCCGCCGTGCCGCCCAGCAGCAGCCCGCTGAGCGCCGGCCCACGGCCGACGAGCCTCTGAAGGGAATGAGCCATGGCAGATTTCTCCCGCCTCCCAGGCCCCAACGCGGACCTCTGGGACTGGCAGCTCTCCGCAGCCTGCCGTGGCGTGGACAGTTCGCTCTTCTTCCACCCCGAGGGCGAACGCGGGGCCGCGCGCAGTTCGCGCGAGGCCAGTGCCAAGGAGGTCTGCATGCGCTGCCCGGTGATCACCGAGTGCGCGGCGCACGCGCTGGCGGTCCGCGAACCGTACGGCGTCTGGGGCGGGATGACCGAGGACGAGCGCGAGGAGATGCTGGGGCGTTCGCGGCACCGGCTGGTGGAGGTCCCGCTGACCCCGCCGGCGATCGCCCGGCGCTAGCCCCTCCTCCACGGCGCGCCGTGAAGAAACGTTTCCCCTCGGCATCCCGGGCTGTTCAAGCCCGGTCCAGAACGCTCAGACCCCGGACGTCAGCGCCCGGCCGACCCCGACAGCCGCTCCAGCATCAGCGCCACGGCCGGCACCTCGGCCAGATCCGGCAGGGTCAGCGCGACCACCTGCCGCACCGCCGGCGCCCCCGCGGCCGTCCGCACCGGCACCGTCGACACCCCGTCCGGACGCACCGACTCCAGTGCCAGCCGGGGCAGCACCGCCACCCCCAGCCCGGCCGCCACCAGGCCGACCACCGCCGGATAGTCGTCGGTCGCGAAGTCGATCCGGGGCTCGAAGCCCGCCCCCGCGCACAGCTCCACCAGGTGCCCCCGGCACTGCGGGCAGCCCGCGATCCACTGCTCCCCCGCCAGCTCGGCCAGCTCCACCGGCCTGCCGCGCCCCGCCAACCGGTGCGCGGCGGGCAGCAGGCCCACCAGCGGGTCGTCCAGCAGCGGGGTGACCACCAGATCGGACCAGTCGGAGCCGGCGCTCAGCTGCTGCGCCTCCAGGTTGGCCTCGGCCCGCGCCTCGCGCGGCGTCCCGTGCGCGGGCGCCGGCAGCGCGGCGCCGTCGTCGTCGGACTGCGGGTAGCGGAAGGCCAGCGCGATCTCGCACTCGCCGCCGCGCAGCATCGCCAGCGACTCCGGCGGCTCCGCCTCGACCAGCGACACGCGCACCCCCGGATGGCTGTCCCGCAGCCGGGCGACCGCGGGCGGCACCAGGGTGGAGCTCGCGGTCGGGAAGGAGACCAGCCGCACCCGCCCGGCCCGCAGCCCGGCGATCGCGGCGATCTCCTCCTCGGCGGCGGAGAGCCCGGCCAGGATCCCGGTGGCGTGCTTGAGCAGCACCCGCCCCGCCTCGCTGAGCTGCATGCCCCGGCCGGAGCGGACCACCAGCGGGGTGTCCACCGACTTCTCCAGGGCCTTCATCTGCTGGCTGATGGCGGGCTGCGTACAGCCCAGCTCGCGGGCGGCGGCGGAGAAGGAGCCGGTGCGGGCGACGGCACGCAGAACGCGCAGGTGACGGGCCTCGATCATGCCTCAGTTATAAGGCAATCTTTGCCAATGGCAAAATTCTGCTGATGATTGAAGCCTCAAACGCCGGACACGCCGGAGGCCCGGCCGCACCCCGAGGGGCGCGGACCGGGCCTCCGGTCGACCGTCAGGCGTCAGTGCGAGTGGCCGTGGCCGTGGCCGTGACCCGCCTCGGCCTCCTCTTCCTTCTTCTCCACCACGAGGGTCTCGGTGGTGAGCAGCAGGGAGGCGATCGAGGCAGCGTTCTCCAGGGCGGAGCGGGTGACCTTGACCGGGTCGATGACGCCGGCCTTCACCAGGTCGCCGTACTCGCCGGTGGCCGCGTTGTAGCCCTGGCCGAGCTCCAGCTCGGAGACCTTGGAGGTGATGACGTAGCCCTCCAGGCCGGCGTTCTGGGCGATCCAGCGCAGCGGCTCGTGCAGCGCCTTGCGGACGACCGCGACACCGGTCGCCTCGTCACCCGACAGGCCCAGGCCGCCGTCCAGCACCTTGGCGGCGTGCACCAGGGAGGCGCCACCACCGGCGACGATGCCCTCCTCGACCGCGGCACGGGTCGCCGAGATGGCGTCCTCCAGGCGGTGCTTGCGCTCCTTCAGCTCCACCTCGGTGGCGGCGCCGACCTTGATGACGCAGACGCCGCCGGCCAGCTTGGCCAGGCGCTCCTGCAGCTTCTCGCGGTCCCAGTCGGAGTCGGTGGCGGCGATCTCGCCCTTGATCTGGGCGACGCGGCCGGCCACGGCCTCGGTGTCACCGGCACCGTCGACGACGGTGGTCTCGTCCTTGGTGATGGTCACGCGGCGGGCGGTGCCCAGCACGTCCACGCCGACCTGGTCGAGCTTGAGGCCGACCTCCTCGGAGATGACCGTGCCGCCGGTCAGGGTGGCCAGGTCGCCGAGGATCGCCTTGCGGCGGTCGCCGAAGCCCGGGGCCTTGACGGCGACCGCGTTGAAGGTGCCGCGGATCTTGTTCACCACGAGGGTGGACAGCGCCTCGCCGTCGACGTCCTCGGCGATGATCAGCAGCGGCCGGGAGGCACCGCCCTGGAGGATCTTCTCCAGCAGCGGCAGCAGCTCCTGGATGGAGGAGATCTTGCCCTGGTTGATCAGGATGTACGGGTCCTCCAGGACCGCCTCCTGCCGCTCCGCGTCGGTGACGAAGTACGGCGACAGGTAGCCCTTGTCGAACTGCATGCCCTCGGTGAAGTCCAGCTCCACGCCGAAGGTGTTCGACTCCTCGACGGTGATGACACCGTCCTTGCCGACCTTGTCGATCGCCTCGGCGATCAGCTCGCCGACCTGGGTGTCCTGGGCGGAGAGGGACGCGACGGCGGCGACGTCGTCCTTGCCCTCGATCTCGCGGGCCACCGAGAGCAGGTGCTCGGAGACGGCGGCGACGGCCTTGTCGATGCCCTTCTTCAGGGCGGCCGGGCCGGCACCGGCGGCGACGTTGCGCAGACCCTCGTTGACCAGGGCCTGGGCCAGCACGGTGGCGGTGGTGGTGCCGTCACCCGCGACGTCGTTGGTCTTGGTGGCGACCTCCTTGACGAGCTGCGCGCCAAGGTTCTCGTACGGGTCGTCCAGCTCGACCTCACGGGCGATGGTGACACCGTCGTTGGTGATGGTCGGGGCGCCGAACTTCTTGTCGATGACGACGTTGCGGCCCTTGGGGCCGATGGTCACCTTGACGGTGTCGGCCAGCTTGTTGACACCGCGCTCCAGCGAGCGGCGGGCGTCCTCGTTGAACTGCAGGATCTTCGCCATGTTCCCTATTCCCTCGGGGCTTCGGCCGGCCCACCGGCCGCCGGACTACGTGAACCAACAACCACGCCCCGGGCCCCTGTCACTTGGGACACGGATCCGGGGCGGGTCGGAACGACTTACTTCTCGATGATGGCGAGAACGTCGCGAGCGGAGAGAACCAGGTACTCCTCGCCCTGGTACTTCACCTCGGTGCCGCCGTACTTCGAGTACAGGACGATGTCACCGACGGCGACGTCGAGCGGCAGACGCTGGCCGTCCTCGAAGCGGCCCGGGCCGACGGCCAGGACGACGCCCTCCTGGGGCTTCTCCTTGGCGGTGTCCGGGATAACCAGGCCGGAGGCCGTGGTGGTCTCGGCGTCGAGCGGCTGGACCACGATGCGGTCCTCAAGCGGCTTGATGGCAACCTTGCTGCTGGTGGTCACGTCCGAGCTCCCCTTCGGAGATTACGGGGTTTCTAACGGGTAGGAGCGAACCTGCGTGCCTGCCGTCGCGGGGGTCAGGCACACGTCTTCGCGTTAGCACTCCCCCAGTGGGGAGTGCCAAGGACGACCATAGGCCGGTGTTAGCACTCAGTCAACCAGAGTGCCAACGGCGCGCCCGGGCATCCCGAACCGCGGGCGCGGAGCCGTACTCCTGTGCGACCACCCGCCCCCGGGCGGGCTCCCGCCGCGGACCGCGACCCCGCCCGCCGCGTCGGCCGTCGGAGCCGGTGGGGCCGCCAACCCGCCAGAATGGCCCCGTGGACACCGAGAACCTCCAGCCCCTGCTGACCCCCGAGGGCCAGGCCCTGCTCGCCGAACTGCGCGAGTTCACGCCCGAGGAGGAACTGGCGCTGGCCACCAGGCTGCGGCGGGAGCACCCGGCCGAGCTGGTGTCGGCGGTCTTCGGGCAGGCCCGGCTGCGGCAGCGGGCGCGGGCGAAGTTCGGGGCGGACGCCGACCTGATGTACTTCACGCCCAACGGCGTCGAGCAGTCCACCCGGCGCAGCGTGGCCGAGTGGCGGGCACGCCGCTTCGCCGAGCTGGGCGTCCGCCGGCTGGCCGACCTGTGCTGCGGCATCGGCGGGGACGTGCTGGCGCTGGCCAGGGCCGGGATCGAGGTGCTGGCCGTCGACAAGGACCCGGCGGCCTGCGCCGCCACCGCCGCCAACGCGGCCGCGCTGGGCCTGTCCGACCTGGTCCGGGTGCGCTGCGCGGACGTCGCCGAGGTGGACGTCACCGGCTACGACGCGGTGTTCACCGACCCGGCGCGGCGGACGGCGCGCGGCCGGGTGTTCGACCCGGAGGCGTACGCCCCGCCGCTCTCCTGGGCGATCGAGGCCGGCCGCCGGACCCCGATCGGCGCGCTGAAGGTCGCCCCGGGAATCCCGCACGAGGCCGTCCCGGCCGACGCCGAGGCGGAGTGGGTCTCCGACCACGGCGACGTGAAGGAGGCGGTGCTCTGGTTCGGCACCGGGGCCGCCCGCCCGCACCGCGCCACCCTGCTGCCGCAGGCCGCCAGCCTCACCGGCGGCGACCTGCCCGACCCGCCGGCCGGCCCGGTCGGGCGCTACCTGTACGAGCCGGACGGCGCGGTGATCCGGGCCCACCTGGTGGCCGAGGTGGCCGAGCAGGTGGGCGGCCGGCTGATCGACCCGAAGATCGCCTACCTGACCTCGGACCAGCTGGTCGCCACCCCGTACGCACACGCCTTCGAGCTCACCGACGTGCTGCCGTTCCACATCAAGCGGCTGAAGGCGCTGCTGCGCGAGCGCGGGGTCGGCACGGTGGTGATCAAGAAGCGCGGGATGGCGATCACCCCGGAGGAACTGCGCCGCCAGCTCAAGCCCTCCGGGCCGAACGCCGTCACGGTGATCCTCAGCCGCACCGACAACGGGCCGCTGATGATGCTCGGCCGGCCCGCCTGAGGCGGCTGCGGGGCGGGCGCCCGGACTACGAGGCGGGCGCCTGGATGTAGTCCTCCAGCCGGGCCACCGAGAAGCCCTGCTCCTGGATCCGGGCCAGCAGGTCGCCGAACATCTGGGTCATCGTGGCGCCCTTGAGCTCCTTCGGGCCGCGGAAGTGCGCCAGGATGATGTCTCCGGACTTCAGCTTCTTGTCCGCCGCCTGGTACTGCATGTCGTGGATCTGCATCGACTCGCGCCAGAGCACCATCGCGCGCGGGCCGCACTGCTGGACCGAGTTGTTCAGCGTCGGGGTGTTGGCGCCGTCCCCGAACGGCGGGCGGAACAGCAGCGGGGCGGTGCCGTACTGCTGGGTGAGCGCGGACTGCGCGTCGCAGATCTCGGACTTCTGCTTCTCCGCCGGGATCTTGCTCATCACCGGGTGGTCCACGGTGTGGTTCTGGATGTGGTTGCCGAGCGCCTGGAGCGGCTTGAAGTAGCCGTAGTCGTTCTTGACGATGTCCCGGGTCAGGAACATCGAGATCGGCACCTTGAGCTCGGTCAGCATCTCGACGAACTTCGGGTCCTTCTCGGCGCCGTCGTCGATGGTGATGAAGACGACCTTGTCGCTCGTCTTCACCTCGCTGAACACCGGTACCGGGCCGGTCCGTTCGAGCTTGATGGGCTTGTCCGCGGGCGGCGCGGGGGCCGGCGTCAGCGGCTTGAGGTTCCACTTCGCCCAGGCCGCCGGGTCCCCGCCGGCCGGGGCCGGGGTGGTGGGCGTGCCGGCCGGGCTGGTCGGCACGGCGCCTCCGCCGGTGGGCTGGGGCGCGGCCGCCGAGCTGCCGCCGGCCGCCGCCGGGGCGCCACCGCCCCCGTTGTCGCCGCATCCGGTGGCCAGGGCCAGCAGGGCCAGCGCCCCCACCGCGTACGTCCTGGTCCTGCTCCGACCGTCCCTGTTCACCGCAGCGCGCTCCCGGTTCCCGTCCAGCTTCTTCTCAGCTATGCACGGTAGCGGTCGGGGCGGCGGTTCCCGGACAGCGCCTATTCGACGTGCTCGCTGGTGAAGGACCAGCGGTGCACCGGGCGGCCGAGCAGGTCGGCCGGCGGGTCGGCGACCGGCACCGGCTCGCCGGTCCACCAGGTGATCAGCAGCACCCGTTCGCCGGGCGCGCCGAGCAGCTCGGTGCGGACCAACCCGGCCGAGCCGCGCACCGACGGCAGCGCCACCTCCCGGACCCAGGAGGCGAGTTCGGCCCCGCGACCGGCGGCGGCGCGGGCCTCCCACATCGCGGCGACGGTCACTCGGCGCCGCCGGTGAGGGCCTGGTACGCCTGGCCGTGGACGTCGCCGTGCCGGACGTCCGCAGCCGGCACGTGCGCCTCGGTCACCGGCAGCGAGGAGTCGGCGGACAGGTCGAGCGCGGACGGCGTGCGGTCGCGCCACACCATCTCGGAGCCCAGCGCGGCCACCATCGCGCCGTTGTCGGTGCACAGGCCCGGCCGGGGCACCCGCAGCCGGATGCCGGCCCGGTCGCAGCGCTGCTGGGCCATCTCGCGCAACCGCGAGTTGGCGGCCACCCCGCCGCCGATCATCAGGTGGTCGACGCCGTTGTCCCGGCACGCCTTGACGGCCTTGCGGGTGAGCACGTCGGTGACGGCCTCCTGGAAGGACGCCGCCACGTCGGCGATCGGCACCTCCTCGCCGGCCCGGCGCTTGGCCTCCACCCAGCGGGCGACGGCGGTCTTCAGGCCGGAGAAGGAGAAGTCGTACGCCGGGTCGTTGCGGCCGCTCAGGCCGCGCGGGAAGGCGATCGCCTTGGGGTCGCCCTCGCGCGCGGTGCGGTCGACCACCGGACCTCCCGGGAAGCCCAGGCCGAGCACCCGGGCGACCTTGTCGAAGGCCTCGCCGGCCGCGTCGTCGATGGTCGCGCCGAGCGGGCGGACGTCACTGGTGATGTCCTCGCTGAGCAGCAGCGAGGAGTGCCCGCCGGAGACCAGCAGCGCCATCGTCGGCGACGGCAGCCGGCCGTGCTCCAGCTGGTCGACGCAGATGTGCGAGGCGAGGTGGTTGACCCCGTACAGCGGCTTGTCCAGCGCCCAGGCGTACGCCTTGGCGGCGCTGACACCGACCAGCAGCGCGCCGGCCAGGCCGGGGCCGGCGGTGACCGCGATGCCGTCCAGGTCGCTCGCCTTGACGCCGGCGGTGTCCAGGGCGCGCTGGATGGTCGGGACCATCGCCTCCAGGTGGGCGCGGCTGGCGATCTCCGGGACGACGCCGCCGAAGCGGGCGTGGTCGTTGACGCTGGAGGCGACCGCGTCGGCCAGCAGCGTGGTGCCGCGCACGATGCCGACGCCGGTCTCGTCGCAGGAGGTCTCGATGCCGAGGACGAGCGGTTCGTCAGCCATGGCGGGTGTCCTTAAGGTCCTTCGGGTCAGTGCTGGGGTGGTCGAGGCGCATCACCAGCGCGTCGACGTTGGCGGGCTGGTAGTAGCCGCGCCGGATGCCCACCGGTCGGAAGCCGAAGCGCTCGTACAGCTGCTGGGCGCGCGGGTTGTCCACCCGCACCTCCAGCAGCAGTTCGGCGCAGCCGCGGCGGGCGGCCTCCCGGATCAGGTCGGTGAGCAGCGCCGCGCCGAGGCCGGCGCCCTGGTGGCGCTGGTCGACGGCGATGGTCTGGACGTCGCCCTCGCCGGCGATCGCCATCAGCCCGGCGTAGCCGACGATGGCGCCGTCCGCGTCGGTGGCGACGGTGTAGTGGCGGGTGCCGCCGGGGTGGGTCTCGGCCAGCTCGGACCAGTACATCCCGGTGGACCAGGCGTCCTCGGGGAAGAGTCGCAGCTCCAGCTCCATCACCGGCGCGATGTCCCACCAGCGCATCGGGCGCAGGGTGGTGCCGTGTGTCACGCCGGGAGCACCGCCTTGCCCCCCAGAACGTTCTTGAAGGCGGCCGGCACCTGGGCATCCGGGCGGCGCAGGTACAGCGGGACGTTCGGCAGCAGCTCGCGGCCGGCCGCCAGCTCGGCGGCGGCGAAGCCCGCCAGGGCGCCGGCCGACACGTGCTCGGGGCCGTGCGCGCCGGGGAAGGTCTCGGGGTAGAGCAGCGCGCCGGCGCCGACCGACCGCGGGCGCGGGGCCAGCTCGGCGGGGCGGTCCACGCCGGGGCCCTCGGTGCGGTGGCCGTCGGCGTCGTAGGAGGCCCAGTAGACCTCCTTGCGGCGCGCGTCGGTGGCCACCGTGAACGGCTGCCCGGCCAGGCCCTCGGCGCGGGCCTGGTGGGCGATCGCGTCCAGGGTGCAGACGCCGTGCACCGGCAGCCCGAGGGCGTGGCCGAGCGCGGCGGCGGTCACCAGGCCGACCCGCAGGCCGGTGTACGGGCCCGGGCCGACGCCCACCGCGATGCCGGTGAGCCGGTGCTTGTCCACGCCGGCCGCCCGCAGGACCTGGTCGATCGCGGGTAGGAGCAGTTCGCCGTGGCGCCTGGCGTCGACCTGGTGGGTCTCGGCGAGGACGGCCGTGCCGTCGTGGACGGCGGCGGTGACGGCGGGGGTGGCGGTGTCGAACGCGAGCAGCAGCACGGGTCAAGGTTAGACCGACGTTGGTCCGACCGGCTGATCGACCGGATGTGCCACCCGGGAACACACATCCGGGGCGCCGCGCCCCGGCTGGACGGACCTGGCACGATGGGGCCGTACGTAAAGGGACGGCGGCGGGAGCGGCACGTGGCGAAGATGGGTCCTGGTGTGGTGGTCACGGGGCTGACCCTGGGGGCCCTGGCGGTGGTGAGCCTGCTGGCCTTCCAGGCCAACGGAGCTCAGGACCGGGCGGCCGGCGCCAAGCCGACCGCCAGCACCGCGACGTCCAGCGGGCCGGCCGCCTCCGCGACGCCGAGCGCCTCGGCCACCCCGACGGCCCCGCCGCTGCCGACCGTCTCGGGCAGCGGCACCCGGGTGGTCTACTCGATCAGCAGCCACTACGTCTGGCTGGTCGACCCGAAGAAGAACCCGCAGGTCACGCCCGGTTTCCCGGTCACCCCGGGCTCGGTCGAGCCGGCTCCGGGCAGCTACTCGGTCTACAGCCGCACCCCGACGACCACCGGCACGGACGGCAAGCAGATCGAGCACGTGGTGCGCTTCGCGCAGCAGAACGGCGTGGTGTTCGGCTTCAGCGCCGCCATGGACGGCGCGACCCCGACCGCCGAGCCGAACGCCAAGACCGGCGGCATCCGCAGCGGCCGCCCGGACGGCCAGTTGCTCTGGGACTTCGCGCCGAACGGCACCAAGGTGGTCGTGGTCGCCTGAGCGCGGCCCGGGTGGGTCAGGCCGCGCGGGGTGTGCCCGTCTCCGGCTCCTCGGCCCGCCGGGGCTCCGGCTCGGGCGGGGTGGACACCGCCTCGGCGGCCGCACAGGCGGCCAGCAGCGCCCGCATCGGCGCCCCCTGGACGCGGCGGGCGGACTCTCCGGCCCCGGCGCCGTGCCCGGCGCGCTTCGGGGCGGGGGTGGTGCTCGACATGGCGCCTCCCTAGTTAGGCAGACCTAACCGCAGCACCCATCCCACCACGCCCGGCACCCCGCCCGCAACACTTCCCGACAGCCCGTCGGCAAAACGGCGCACACCCGGGTGCGGGCCTCAGCCGAGCGCCTCCAGCGCGACACCCGCCCAGCGCGGACCGAGGCCGGTCAGCACCACCCGGCGCGGGTCCAGGTCGTCCTCGTCGACGGCGTCGCCGAGGGCGCGCTCGATCCGCACCTCCAGCCGGTCCTCGGACAGCCGCTCGACCTTGCCCTCGCCCCACTCGACCACGACCACCGACTCCGGCAGCGAGACGTCCAGGTCGAGGTCCTCCATCTCGTCCAGGTCCCCGCCGAGCCGGTACGCGTCCACGTGCACCAGCGCCGGGCCGCCGACCAGCGACGGGTGCACCCGGGCGATCACGAAGGTCGGCGAGGTCACCGCCCCGCGGACCCCCAGCCCCTCCCCCAGGCCCCTGGTCAGCGTGGTCTTCCCCGCTCCCAGTTCACCGGAGAGCAGCACCAGGTCCCCGGGCCGCAGCAGCGCGGCCAGCTCCCGGCCGAGCCGGCCCATCCGCTCCGGGGTGGGGACGGTGAGAGTGGCGTGCGAGCCCATGCGCGTGTCTTGCCCTTCGGTCCGTACCGGCGTGCCGACCGCCGGCCGCCACCGCTACCGTGCCACATCGCCGGCCCCGCGCGCGCCGGGAAGGGGTCAGGAGCCGTCCAGGGCCGCCGGGGGCGGCTCGGCGGCGGCGAAGTCGGCGGCCCGGCGCAGCAGCGCCACCAGCTCGTGGTCGACCAGCTCAGGGCGCTCCAGCATCACCAGGTGCCCGGCGCCCTCCACCAGGACCAGCTCCGCGCCGGGCAGCCGCGCGACCATCGCCTCGCTGTGCGCCGACGGCGTCAGCAGGTCCTTGGTACCCGCCAGCACCAGTGTCGGCAGGCCGCTCAGGGCAGCGAGCGCCGCGTACTTCTCGTGCGTGCCGAACACCGGGTAGAACTCGGCGACCACGTCGATCGGGGTGGCGTCCAGCAGCTGCTCGGCGAACCGCACCACGCCCGGGTCGACGTCCCGCCCGCCGAAGGAGAACCTCCGGTAGAAGACGGCGGCGACGTCCGCGCCCAGCCGCCGGCTCGCCTCCACCAGCTCGACCTGACGGCCCAGCAGCCGCATCATCCCGGGCGCGACCTTCTTGAACAGCTTCGCGCCGGCCGACGGCAACCCGAGGCTGACCTCGTTCCAGTCCCCCGCCAGCGTGCCGATCAGCGCCACCCCGGCGACCCTCTCCCGGAACAGCTCCGGGTGCTGGTCGGCCAGCGCCATCACCGTCATGCCGCCCATCGAGTGGCCCACCAGCACCAGCGGCCCGGTCGGCGCGACGGCGTCGATCACCGCCTTCAGATCGCCGCCCAGCTGGTCGATGCTGGCCGGCTCACCGGTCAGGTAGGAGCGGGAGCGCTCGGAGCGGCCGTGGCTGCGCTGGTCCCAGAAGACCAGCCGCAGTCCCTCGCGCAGCGCGGCCCGCTGGAAGTGCCAGCTGTCCTGGTTGAGGCAGTAGCCGTGGCAGAACACCACGGTCAGCGGCTCGGGGCCGGAGGTGCCGCCGTCCGGCTCGGGGCCGGTGCCGTCCAGCTCGACGTACAGCTCGGTGCCGTCCGGCGCGGCCACCGTCCGCGGGCGCCCGCGCAGCGAGCCGTACGGGGCTTCGGCGTCCAGCTCGGCCCGGGCCCGGCGGCGGGTTGCCCGGCCGACGGTCAGCCGCTCTATCGCCACCCCGGCGGCCGCCCCGGCCGCCAGCACGCCGACCGAGATCCCGATCACACCGGCCCGGCTCACCCCGGAGGCCGCGCCGGCCGCCTTGGCCACCGCCGCGACCGGGCCGTTCTCGGCCGGTCCCTCCGTCATGCGCCCGCGCCCTCGGTGCGGCTGCCGCCCAGGTAGCGGCGCGGGACCCGGGCGCCGATCCGGGTCACGATCTCGTACGAGATGGTGCCGCAGGCCCGGCCCCAGTCCTCGGCGGTCGGCTCGCCCTGCTCGCCGTTGCCGAACAGCAGCACCTCGTCGCCGATCGCGGGGGTGTCCCCGCCCAGGTCCACGACGAACTGGTCCATCGCCACCCGGCCGGCGATCGTGCGCCACTTGCCGCCGATCTGCACCGGGCCGGTACCGCTGGCGTGCCGCGGGATGCCGTCGCCGTAGCCGACCGGGACCAGGCCCAGCGTGGTCGGGCCCGGCGTCACGTAGTGGTGGCCGTAGCTGACCCCGTGCCCGCCCGGAACGTGCTTGACCAGCGCCAGCCGCGCGGTCAGCGCCATCACCGGGCGCAGCCCGAAGTCGGCCGGCGACCCGACCTCCGGCACCGGCGACAGCCCGTACGCGGCCAGGCCGGTGCGGACCAGGTCGAAGTGCGACTGCGGGAGCAGCAGGGTGGCCGGCGAGTTCGCCAGGTGCCGCACCTCCGGGCGCAGCCCGGCGGCCTCGGCTCGGGCCAGCGCCGCGTGGAAGGAGTCCAGCTGGGCCTGGATCGACGGGTGGCCCGGCTCGTCGGCGGCGGCGAAGTGCGACCAGACGCCGACGACGGTCAGCAGCCCCTCCGCCTCGGCGCGGCGGGCGGCGGCCACCAGGTGCGGCCAGTCGTGCGGCTGGCAGCCGTTGCGGCCCAGACCGGTGTCCGCCTTCAGGTGCACCCGGGCCGGGATGCCGGTCTCCCGGACGGCCGGCAGCAGCTCGTCCAGCGCCCACTGGCCGCTCACCGAGATGTCGATGCCCGCGCGCAGCGCCTCCCGCCACGGCCCGCCCGGCGTCCACAGCCAGCACAGCACGCGGGCCTGCTCCGGGCGGATGCCCGCGGCCCGCAGTGCCAGCGCCTCCTCGGGCGTCGCGCAGCCGAGCCAGCCGACCCCGTTCGCGACCGCCTCGCGGGCGCACTCGACGGCGCCGTGGCCGTAGGCGTCCGCCTTGACCGCGAGCATCACCGCCGAGCTGCCGACACGCTCGCGCAGCGCGGCGAGGTTGCCGCGCAGGGCGGCCAGATCGATGGTCGCCTCGGCCCGTACGCCGTCGGTCAGGGTGGCCGTGCCGGTCGTGTTCGCAGTTGTCATCAGGGTCAGTCTCCCAGACATCCCGGAGTCCTCGCCGAACGGCCCGTCCGTGCGTCGGCCGGTGCCGGGGGCCCCGGCACCGCGCCGACCTGCGGCGCACCGCTCGTCACCCTGTTCCGGACGCCCACGGAGGAGTGATCGGTTCCGCACCGCCCACCCCGCCCGCCCCGGGCCTACGCCTCCCGCACCGCCCGCCACACCGCGGGCAGCGCCTGCGCCACCGCCGGCGCCGTCACCGGCGCGCCCGGATCGCCCGCCGCGTGGCGGCCCGCCAGGCCGTGCAGGTAGGCGCCCACCGACGCGGCGTCCAGCGGTGACAGGCCGGCCGCCAGCAGGGAGCCCGCCAGGCCCGCCAGGACGTCGCCGCTGCCGGCGGTGGCCAGCCAGGACGTGCCGGTCGGGTTGACCCGGACGGCGCCGCCCGGGTCGGCGATCACCGTGGTGGAGCCCTTGAGCAGGACCGTGGCCCGGTAGGCGGCCGCCAGCCTGCGGGCGGTGGCCAGCCGGGCGGCGGCCAGCGAGTCGGCGGGCGGCGGCGCGGTGCCGTCGGCGCCCGCGAGCAGCCGGGCGGCCTCGCCGGTGTGCGGGGTGAGCAGGGTGGGGGCCGTCCGGCCGGCCAGCGCGTCCGGGCCGAGCCGGGCCAGCTCGGTCAGCCCGTCCGCGTCCACCAGGACCGGGACGTCGCTCGACAGTGCCTCGGCCAGCGCCTGCCGCGCCCCCTCGCCGCCGCCCGGCCCGACCACCCAGGCCTGCACCCGCCCGGCCCCGGCCGGCCCGCCCTCGGTGACCAGCACCTCCGGGAAGCGCCGCACCACCTCCTCGGCCGCCGTGCCGACGTACCGGACGGCGCCCGCGCCGCCGTGCAGCGCCCCGGCGACCGCCAGCAGGGCCGCGCCCGGGTACGTCGCCGAACCGGCCGCCACCCCGACCACGCCCCGCCGGTACTTGTCGCTCTCCGCGCCCGGCAGCGGCAGCAGCGCCGCCACGTCCGCGTGCTGCAGCGCCGTCACCTCCGGCGCGGGCGGCTCCAGTCCGATCCCGACCAGCTGGACGGCGCCCGCGTAGGAGGCGCCCGGGTCGACCAGCAGGCCCGGCTTGTACGTGCCGAAGCAGACCGTGACGTCCGCGCGCAGCACCTCGCCCGGCACCTCGCCGGTGTCGGCGTCGACCCCGCTGGGCAGGTCCACGGCCACCACGACCCCGCGCCGCCCGGCCCGCGCGTACGGCCGGGCCCCGTCCCGCAGCCCGCCCCGGCCGCCGATGCCGACGATGCCGTCCAGCACCAGGTCGGCGCGCGAGAAGTCGGCCAGGCCGACTTCCTGATCCAGCACCACCCGCCCGCCGGAAGCCCGCAGCGCGGCCAGCCCACCCGCGTGCGCACGCTCCGGCGCGAGCAGCACCGCCGTCACCCGCGCGCCCCGCCGGGCCAGCGCCGCCCCGGCGTACAGGGCGTCACCCCCGTTGTCCCCGCTGCCGGCCAGCACCACCACCCGACTGCCGTACACCCGCCCCCGACGCCCCGCCAGCAGCCGGGCACAGGTCGCCGCCAGCCCGGCGGCCGCCCGCTGCATCAACGTCCCCTCCGGCAGCCGCGCCATCAGCGCGGCCTCGGCGGCCCGGACGGTTTCCACAGGATGTGCATGACGCATGGGGAGAACTCCTTCAGCGGTCGCGGGCTACCCGCCGACGCTAGCCCGCGTCACCGCCCCACGGGCCGGGCCTGCGGCACACTTTCGAGTGACACCCACTTCGTTCCCCTGCCGGTGTCGGTCCGTACGCCTACCTTGTCGCTCGGCACGGACCCACAGGAGGGAGAAGGGCCATGGTCGCCATGCCGGCAATCGAGCACCCGCTGGGCGAGGACAGCCTCCTCCAGGCGTTTCTGGAGCTGGACACCCCGCTGGGAAGCAAGGCTGAATTCATCGAAGGGGAGATCGTCGTGACGCCGCCGCAGGACGGAGCCCACGAGACCGCGTTCTCGCTGCTCAACCGTCAGTTCATGCGCAAGGTGGAGGCTGAACTGGACATCTCCGGGAACAAGGGGCTGGTCACACCCAAGGGGCGCTTCCTCCCGGACGGCACGGTCAGCCCGGCCGGTCACTTCGAGCATGCGGATTCGTGGGCCTCCGCAGAGGGAGTCCTCCTGGTCTTCGAGATCACCTCGACCAACCCGTACAAGGACCGCGAGCCGAAGCGCAAGGGCTACGCCGCTGCGGGCATCCCCTGCTACCTGCTGATCGACCGCACCGCCGGCAAGGTCACCCTCTTCACCGCGCCCGAGAACGGCGACTACACGGCCCACACCCGGACCGACTTCGGCAAGCCGGTCGACCTGCCCGCCCCCTTCTCCTTCACGCTCGACACGGCGCCCCTGCGGTAGGGCACAGCCACCGCAGGGACGCCGTGAGCGCTACTACTCGACGGTGACCGACTTGGCCAGGTTGCGGGGCTGGTCGACCTCGTGGCCCTTGGCCGTCGCCAGCTCGCACGCGAAGACCTGGAGCGGCACGGTGGAGACCAGCGGCTGGAGCAGGGTCGGGGTGACCGGGATGCGGATCAGGTGGTCCGCGTACGGGACGACCGCCTCGTCGCCCTCCTCCGCGATCACGATGGTGCGGGCGCCACGGGCCCGGATCTCCTGGATGTTGGAGACGATCTTGTCGTGCAGGATCGACCGCCCGCGCGGCGAGGGGACGACCACGACGACCGGCAGCCCCTCCTCGATCAGCGCGATCGGGCCGTGCTTGAGCTCGCCCGCCGCGAAGCCCTCGGCGTGCATGTACGCCAGCTCCTTGAGCTTGAGCGCGCCCTCCAGGGCCACCGGGAAGCCGACGTGACGGCCGAGGAACAGCACCGAGCGCGCGTCGGCGAGCGAGCGGGCCAGCTCGCGCACCGGCTCCATGGTCTCCAGGACCTGCTCGACCTGCTTGGGCGCGTCGCCGAGCTCCTTGATGACGGCGAAGATCTCGTCGCCCCACTTGGTGCCGCGCACCTGGCCCAGGTAGAGGGCGACCAGGTAGCAGGCGACCAGCTGGGTCAGGAATGCCTTGGTGGAGGCGACGGCGACCTCGGGGCCGGCGTGGGTGTACAGCACCGCGTCCGACTCGCGCGGGATGGTGGAGCCGTTGGTGTTGCAGATCGCCAGCACCTTGGCGCCCTGCTCCCGGGCGTGCCGCAGGGCCATCAGGGTGTCCATGGTCTCGCCGGACTGGGAGATGGCGATGACCAGCGTGCCCGGGCCCATGATCGGGTCGCGGTAGCGGAATTCGGAGGCGACCTCGACCTCGCAGGGGATGCGGGTCCAGTGCTCGATCGCGTACTTGGCGATCATGCCGGCGTGGAAGGCGGTGCCGCAGGCGACGATGACGACCTTGTCGACCGAGCGCAGGTCCGCGTCGGAGATGCGCAGCTCGTCGAGGATGAGCCGGCCGTCGGTGCCGATCCGGCCGAGGAGGGTGTCGGCGACGGCCTTCGGCTGCTCGGCGATCTCCTTGAGCATGAAGTAGTCGTAGCCGCCCTTCTCGGCGGCCGAGGCGTCCCAGTCGACGTGGTACTCGCGCACGTCGGCCGGGGTGCCGTCGAAGTTGGTCACCGTGACGCCGTCCCGGCGCAGCTCGACGACCTGGTCCTGACCCAGCTCGACGGCCTCGCGGGTGTGCTCGATGAACGCGGAGACGTCGGAGGCGAGGAAGTTCTCGCCCTCGCCGCGCCCGACCACGAGCGGCGAGTTGCGGCGGGCGCCGACGACCACGTCCGGCGCGTCGGCGTGCACGGCGACGAGGGTGAAGGCGCCGTCGAGGCGGCGGCAGACCACTCGCATGGCCTCCGCGAGGTCGCCGTCGTAGGCCTCGCCGAGCAGGTGCGCGACGACCTCGGTGTCGGTCTCGGAGCGGAGGGTGTGGCCGCGCTCGGCGATCTCGGCCCGCAGCTGGGCGAAGTTCTCGATGATGCCGTTGTGCACCACGGCCACCCGGAGGTGGTCGTCCAGGTGGGGGTGGGCGTTGGCGTCCGTCGGGCCGCCGTGGGTGGCCCAGCGGGTGTGGCCGATGCCGGTGGTGCCGCCGGGCAGAGGGGTCTCGGCGAGCGACTTCTCCAGGTTGGCGAGCTTGCCGGCCCGCTTGTCGGTGACCAGACTCCACTGCCCGTCGGAGTCCTGCGCCTGCACCGCGACACCGGCCGAGTCGTAGCCCCGGTACTCCAGTCGCTGCAGGCCTGCGATTACTACGTCGAGGGCGGACTGCGCGCCCACGTATCCAACAATTCCGCACATGCGTGCCAGCATAAGGGCGGTTCTGAGGCCCTTTTCCCGATTGCCGCGAACAGTGCGTGACCGACACCACAACCACGGTGAACGCCGCCACGGCTCACAATGGAGCATGTGCTGACCGAACTCTGTACGCGGGGCGCCGCCACGCCCGGCCCGTCGCCGTCCCCCTACGTGGACCTCAGTCGGGCCGAGTGGAGCGCACTGCGCGAGCGTACGCCGCTGCCGCTGACCGCCGAGGAGGTGGAGCGGCTACGCGGCCTCGGTACCGCCCTCGACCTGGACGAGGTCCGCGACGTCTACCTGCCGCTGTCCCGGCTGCTGAACCTGTACATCCACGCCACGCACGAGCTGCGCGGCACGCTGGGCACCTTCCTGGACACGCCGGACACCGAACGCACCCGCACCCCGTTCATCATCGGGGTGGCCGGCTCGGTCGCGGTCGGCAAGTCGACGACGGCCCGCCTGCTCCAGGCCCTGCTCGCCCGCTGGCCCGAGCACCCGCGGGTCGAGCTGGTGACCACCGACGGCTTCCTGCTGCCCAACGCCGAGCTGCGCCGCCGGGGCCTGATGGCCCGCAAGGGCTTCCCGGAGTCGTACGACCGCCGGGCGCTGATGCGCTTCGTCGCGGACGTGAAGGCGGGCAAGGAGCGCGTCACCGCGCCGGTGTACTCGCACCTGGTGTACGACATCGTGCAGGGCGAGCGGCTCACCGTGGAGCGCCCGGACATCCTGATCGTCGAGGGCCTGAACGTGCTCCAGCCGGCCCTGCCCGGCAGCGACGGGCGCACCCGTCTGGCGGTGGCCGACTACTTCGACTTCTCGATCTACGTCGACGCCCGCACCGACGACATCGAGCACTGGTACCTGGACCGCTTCCGCAAGCTCCGCGAGACCGCCTTCCAGGACCCGAACTCCTACTTCCGCCGCTTCACCGAGGTGCCGGAGGAGGAGGCGATGGAGTACGGCCGACAGGTCTGGCGCACCATCAACAAGCCGAACCTGCTGGAGAACGTGCTGCCGACCCGCGGCCGGGCGACCCTGATCCTCCAGAAGGGGGCGGACCACAAGGTCCGTCGGGCGCTGCTGCGCAAGCTCTGACACCGATGCGACAAAAGGGGCCCCGCCGACGGCGGGGCCCCTTCCGTCATGCCGGGCCCGTTCAGCCCAGGTGCGTCCGCACGGCCTCGGCCAGCCGCTGCGCGACGGACTCGGCCTGCACCGGGTCGGCGGCCTCGACCATGACCCGGACCAGCGGCTCGGTGCCGGACGAACGCAGCAGCACCCGGCCGGTGGAGCCCAGTTCGGCCTCGGCCTCGGAGACGGCGGCGGCCAGCTCGACGCTGGTGTTCACCCGGCTCTTGTCGACACCCCTGACGTTGATCAGCTGCTGCGGCAGACGGGTCATCACGGCGGCCAGGTCGGCCAGCGGCTGCTTGGTGGCGGCCAGTCGGGCGCCCAGCATGAGGCCGGTCAGGGTGCCGTCGCCGGTGGTGGCGTGGTCGAGCAGGATGACGTGGCCGGACTGCTCGCCGCCCAGCGCGAAGCCGTGCTCCTTCATCGCCTCCAGCACGTACCGGTCGCCGACGGCGGTCTCCACCAGGTCGACGCCCTCGCGCTCCATCGCCAGCTTGAAGCCGAGGTTGGACATCACGGTGGCCACCGCGGTGTTGCGGCGCAGGGTGCCGGCGTCCTTCATGGCGACGGCCAGGATGGCGATGATCTGGTCGCCGTCCACCTCGTTGCCGTCCGCGTCGGCGGCCAGGCAGCGGTCGGCGTCGCCGTCGAGGGCGATGCCGAGGTCGGCGCGGTACTCCGTCATGGCGGCCCGCAGCCGGTCCAGGTGGGTGGAGCCGACGCCGTCGTTGATGTTGAGGCCGGTGGGCTCCGCCCCCAGGGTGTGGACGACCTCGGCGCCGGCCCGGGCGAAGGCCTCGGGGGCGACGTAGGCGGCCGCGCCGTGGGCGCCGTCGATGACGACCTTGATGCCGTCGAGGCGGTTGGGCAGCACGCCGATCAGGTGGGCGACGTACTTGTCGAAGCCCTCGGTGTACTCGCGCACCCGGCCGACGGCGGCGCCGGTCGGGCGGTTCCAGTCCTCGCTGCCGAGCGTGTGCTTGCGGTAGTGGGTCTCGATCGCGTCCTCGATGCGGTCGTCCAGCTTGTGGCCGCCGCGGGCGAGGAACTTGATGCCGTTGTCGGGCATCGCGTTGTGGCTGGCGGAGAGCATCACGCCGAAGTCGGCGCCGAGCGCGCCGGTGAGATACGCCACGGCCGGGGTCGGCAGCACGCCGACCCGGAGCACGTCGACGCCGGCGCTCGCCAGGCCGGCGATGACAGCGGCCTCCAGGAACTCGCCCGAGGCGCGCGGGTCCCGGCCGACCACCGCGACCGGCCGGTGGCCCTCGAAGGCGCCGGCCTCGCCGAGCACATGGGCCGCCGCGACCGACAGCCCGAGCGCCAGCTCGGCCGTCAGGCCCTCGTTGGCCACCCCGCGCACGCCGTCCGTACCGAAGAGTCGTCCCACTGTCCCGTCCTCCATCACCACTGCTCGGAACCCAACCGATGGCACCCGGCCGCCGCACGATAGCCGGGGAACACGTCGCCCCGGAGTACACGTGGTACTCCGGGGCGACGGTTCGCGCAACCAGGGGGTGCGCCGCCAGGGCGGACCGCACCCCCAGGGACGCGATTAGCGCTTGCTGTACTGCGGCGCCTTGCGGGCCTTCTTGAGACCGGCCTTCTTGCGCTCGACGGCGCGGGCGTCACGGGTCAGGAAGCCGGCCTTCTTCAGCGCGCCGCGGTTGTTGTCCACGTCGGCCTCGTTCAGGGCACGGGCAACGCCGAGGCGCAGCGCGTAGGCCTGGCCGGAGACGCCGCCACCGCTGATGCGGGCGACGACGTCGTAACGGCCGTCAAGCTCGAGGAGCTTGAAGGGCTCGTTCACGGTCTGCTGGTGCACCTTGTTGGGGAAGTAGTTCTCCAGGGTGCGACCGTTGATCTTCCACTGGCCGGTGCCGGGGACGATGCGCACGCGGGCGATCGCCTCCTTGCGACGGCCGAGGCCGGCGCCCGGGATGGCCTCGCCGAAGCGGCCGGCCAGCGACTCGGAGGTGTAGCTCTCCTCGGAGGTGTACTCGCCCTCGACGGCCTCAACGGCCTCGTCGAAGTCGACCTCAAGGGTTTCAGTGGTCTCGGCCACGGTGTTCCTCAGCTCTTTTCAGTGTTGGGGGGCTTGGTGGCCGAATTACTGCGCGACCTGGGTGATCTCGAACGGCACCGGCTGCTGGGCAGCGTGCGGGTGCTGGTCGCCCGAGTAGACCTTCAGCTTCGAGAGCATCTGGCGGCCCAGGCTGTTCTTGGGGATCATGCCCTTGATGGCCTTCTCGACGGCCTTCTCCGGGTTGTTCGCCAGCAGGTCGTCGTAGCGCACCGACCGCAGACCGCCCGGGAAGCCAGAGTGGCGGTAGGCCAGCTTCTGGGTCTTCTTGTTACCGGACAGGTGCACCTTGTCGGCGTTGATGATGATGACGAAGTCACCAGTGTCAACGTGCGGCGCGTAGATCGCCTTGTGCTTACCCCGGAGGAGGTTGGCGGCCTGGGAAGCCAGACGGCCGAGCACGACGTCGGTCGCGTCGATGACGTGCCACTGACGCTGGACGTCGCCGGGCTTGGGGCTGTACGTACGCACGGTCGTAGCCTTCGCTTTTCAGTGAGTGAGTCCTGACAGGAGCACCTGGGACGGAAGAGCAGCCTGGCCACCCTTGGACGCAATTCAAGGGGGACCGCTGGTCGTCGAACCTGATGTCTCCGGCGTACCGACCTCTCACGTGAGATAGAGCGAGCCAATACGCACATCAAGCGTCCAGGTTACCGGGCGGGCGGGTGGGGGTCAAAAATCGGCTTCCCCCACCCCCGCCGTCACTCAGCGTTCGCGCTCCACCCGGCTGACGTCCCAGACCGGCTCGGGCGACTCGTAGACCCGGCCGTCGGCGCCGAACACCAGGTAGCGGTCGAAGGTCTTCGCGAACCAGCGGTCGTGGGTGACGCACAGCACGGTGCCGTCGAAGGCCTCCAGCCCGGCCTGCAGCGCCTCGGCGCTGTCCAGGTCCAGGTTGTCGGTCGGCTCGTCGAGCAACAGGGCCGTCACGCCGGAGAGTTCGAGCTTGAGGATCATCAGCCGGGCCTGCTGCCCACCGGACAGCGACTCGAACTTCTGCTCCTCCTGCCGGTCCAGCTCGTAGCGGCGCAGCGCGCCCATCGCGGCGCTGCGGCTGAGCGCGTGCTCCTCCTCGACGATCGAGCGCACCGTCCGGCCGAACAGCTCCGGGTGGGCGTGGGTCTGCCGGAAGTGGCCGGGGACGACCCGGGCGCCGAGCTTCCAGGTGCCGGTGTGCGCGACGCTCTCGTCGCCCGCCAGCAGCCGCAGGAAGTGCGACTTGCCGGAGCCGTTGGAGCCGAGCACGGCGACCCGCTCGCCGTAGAACACCTCCAGGTCGAAGGGCTTCATGAGACCGGTGAGCTCCAGCTGCTCCACGGTGAAGGAGCGCACACCGGTGCGCCCGCCCTTGAGCCGCATGGTGATGCTCTGCTCGCGCGGGGGCTCCTCCGGGCGGCCGGCCTCCTCGAACTTCTTCAGCCGGGTCTGGGCGGCGGCGTAGCGGGTGGCGAGCGCGTGGCTGACGGAGGCCGCCTGGCGCAGGGTGACGACCAGCTTCTTGAGCTTGGCGTGTTCCTCGTCCCAGCGCCGGCCCAGCTCCTCGAAGCGCGCGAAGCGGTCCTTGCGGGCCTCGTGGAAGCTGTCGAAACCGCCGCCGTGCACCCAGACGCTGCTCCCGGCCGCGCCGGACTCGACGGCGATGATCTTGTCGGCGGCCTCGGAGAGCAGCTCGCGGTCGTGCGAGATGAACAGGACGGTCTTCGAGGTGGCCTTGAGGGCCTCCTCCAGCCAGCGCTTGCCCGGGACGTCCAGGTAGTTGTCGGGCTCGTCGAGCAGCAGCACCTCTTCGGGGCCGCGCAGCAGCGCCTCCAGGACGAGCCGCTTCTGCTCCCCGCCCGAGAGGGTGTTCAGGCCGCGCCACTGGGCCTTGTCGAAGGGCATCCCGAGGGCCGCCATGGTGCAGACGTCCCAGTCGGTCTCGTAGTCGTAGCCGCCGACGTCGGCCCAGTCGGAGAGCGCCTGGGCGTAGGCCATCTGGGTCTTCTCGTCGTCCTGGGCGATCATCGCCAGCTCGGCGGCGTCCACCGCGCGGGCGGCGACGGCGATCCGCTCGGGGGCGACGGACACCAGCAGGTCGCGGACCGAGGCGTCCGGCGCCAGCGCGCCCGGGGTGGCCCGCTCGTCCTCGCGGCCGGTGGTGCCGACGAACTGGCGCATCACGCCGAGCCCGCCGCTGATCGTCACCGTGCCGCCGTGCGGCTGGAGGTCCCCCGCGATCATCCGCAGCAGGGTGGTCTTGCCGGCCCCGTTGGCGCCGACCAGGGCGACCGCGGCGCCCTCGCCGACCCGGAAGGACGCGTCGTCGAACAGCACCCGCCCGTCCGGCAGGTAGTACTCCAGGTGCGAAATCTCGACGTGTCCCATGCGGACGATTGTCCCAAGCCGACGCGCCCGGCCCAAACGGATTACCCGACGGGCGGCTGACCGGGCAGTGTGCGCAGCCGCCTGGCCTGGCGGTTGCGCTCGGCGAGCTGGTCGTCCGCCGGGTAGCCGACTTCCTCAAGGGTGAGCCCGTACGGCCGGATCACGTTGACGGCCGAGTTGCGGACCCCGCCGGCCAGCACCTCGCCGGGGAACTCCACCGGCCGGTGCCCGTCGCCGACCAGCAGCATCGCCCCGACCAGCGCCCGGACCATGTTGTGGCAGAACGCGTCGGCGCGGACGGTGGCGACCGCCAGCGAGCCCTCCTGGGAGGCGTAGGAGTCCACCGGGACGCGGTCCCAGTGCAGCTCCAGCAGGGTGCGGATGGTGGTGGCGCCCTCGCGCTTCTTGCAGTACGCGGCGAAGTCGTGCTCGCCGAGCAGCAGCTTCGCGGCCTCGTTCATCCGGTCGACGTCCAGCGGGCGGTCGTGCCAGAGCACGTGCCCGCGCAGCAGCGGGTCGACCCCGCCGGGGTGGTCGGCGACCCGGTAGGCGTAGCGGCGCCAGATCGCCGAGAAGCGGGCGTCGAACCCGGCCGGCGCCTCGCCGACCCGGTAGATCCGGATGTCCCCGGGCAGCCGGCCGGCCAGCCGGCGCAGCAGCTTCTCGCGGTGCGCCTCCCACAGCTCGGCCGGCAGATCGACGTGCGCGACCTGGCCGCGGGCGTGCACCCCGGCGTCGGTGCGCCCGGCCACGGTCAGCGGGAACAGCTCGGGGCTGCGGGTGACGATCCGCAGCGCGCTCTCGATCTCCTCCTGGACCGTCCGGCGGCCGCCGCGCTGGCGGGCCCAACCGGAGAACTCGGCGCCCTGGTAGGCGAGATCGAGCCGGACCCGGACGAACCCGTCGGCCGGGCCGTCCTTCACCGGCGGCTGCTCGGCGCAATCGTTGACCACAATCCACTCCAGACAGAAGGAACGGGCCCGCTCCCCCACGGATGGGAGAGCGGGCCCGTGACCACACCTAGCGGTGTCAGGCCTGCTCGGCCTCGACGGCCTCGTCGGCCTTGGCGTCGGCCGGAGCCTCGACCTTGGCCTCGGCCTCCTTGACGGCGCGCTTGGTGGCGCCCTCGGCCTCGCCGACGGCGGTCTGCGCGACGGTCAGCGCCTCGACCAGCTCGATCACGGCCATCGGGGCGTTGTCGCCACGACGGGGACCGATCTTGGTGATACGGGTGTAACCACCCGGGCGGTTCTCGTAGCGCGGCGCGATCTCGGTGAAGAGGGTGTGCAGCACGGCGATGTCGGTGATCGTCTTGCGCACCAGGCGACGGTTGTGGATGTCGCCCTTCTTCGCCTTGGTGATCAGCTTCTCCGCCAGCGGGCGCATCCGACGGGCCTTGGCCTCGGTCGTGGTGATGCGGCCGTACTGGAACAGCTCCCGGCACAGACCGGCGAGCAGCAGCGGCTCGTGGTGCGGGCCGCCGCCGAGGCGGGCACCCTTGGTGGGACGCGGCATGGATGACTCCTTGAATCTCCGACTACGGCCGTATCAGGTACCGCAGCGGGCGTCCGGGCACTGTTGCCCGGACGACTTTCACGACGACGGGGGCGGTTCGGTGGAACCGCCCCCGCGGCCAAATCTCTTAGTACTGCTCGGTCTCGGCGTAACCCGCGTCGTCCAGGTCGTCGGCGCCGAAGGCGTCGGCGGCGGCGGTCGGGTCGAACCCGGGCGGGCTGTCCTTGAGGGCCAGGCCCATGCCGGCCAGCTTCGCCTTGACCTCGTCGATCGACTTCGCACCGAAGTTGCGGATGTCGAGCAGGTCGGCCTCGGAGCGGGCGACGAGCTCACCCACGGTGTGGATGCCCTCGCGCTTGAGGCAGTTGTAGGAGCGGACGGTGAGTTCCAGCTCCTCGATCGGCAGCGCCAGGTCGGCGGCCAGGGCGGCGTCCGTCGGGGACGGGCCCATGTCGATGCCCTCGGCGTCGATGTTCAGCTCGCGGGCGAGACCGAACAGCTCCACCAGGGTCTTGCCGGCCGAGGCCATGGCGTCACGCGGACGCATGGCGGGCTTGGTCTCGACGTCGACGATCAGCTTGTCGAAGTCGGTCCGCTGCTCGACACGGGTGGCCTCGACCTTGTAGGTGACCTTCAGCACGGGGCTGTAGATCGAGTCGACCGGGATGCGGCCGATCTCCTGGCCGGAGGCCTTGTTCTGGACGGCGGAGACGTAGCCGCGACCGCGCTCGACGGTCAGCTCCATCTCCAGCTTGCCCTTGCCGTTCAGCGTGGCGAGGACCAGCTCCGGGTTGTGCACCTCGACACCCGCCGGCGGGGCGATGTCGGCGGCGGTGACGACACCCGGGCCCTGCTTGCGCAGGTACATCACGACCGGCTCGTCGTGCTCCGAGGAGACGACCAGCTGCTTGATGTTGAGGATGAGGTCGGTCACGTCCTCCTTGACGCCCGGCACGGTGGTGAACTCGTGCAGGACGCCGTCGACGCGGATGCTGGTGACAGCGGCACCCGGGATCGACGACAGGAGCGTGCGGCGCAGGGAGTTGCCGAGGGTGTAGCCGAAGCCCGGCTCCAGCGGCTCGATCACGAACCGCGAGCGGAACTCGTCGACGACCTCTTCGGTCAGCGAGGGGCGCTGAGCGATAAGCATGGGGGGTATTCCTCCAGTTGTCTTCGGCACCCACTATTTGATGCCGACAGGACCAAGCGTACGGGGTCCCGCGAACAGCGACGAATCACCGCGTGGGACCCCGTACGAAGGTTCAAAGCAGGTACTGCGAGCCCGAAGGCGCTGCGTCAGACGCGGCGGCGCTTCGGCGGACGGCAGCCGTTGTGCGGGGTGGGGGTGACGTCCTGGATCGAGCCGACCTCCAGGCCGGTGGCCTGGAGCGAGCGGATCGCGGTCTCGCGGCCGGAGCCCGGACCCTTGACGAAGACGTCAACCTTGCGCATGCCGTGCTCCTGCGCGCGACGGGCAGCGGCCTCGGCGGCCATCTGCGCGGCGAACGGGGTGGACTTGCGCGAGCCCTTGAAGCCGACGTGACCGGCGGAGGCCCAGGAGATCACGTTGCCCGCGGGGTCGGTGATCGAAACGATGGTGTTGTTGAACGTGCTCTTGATGTGCGCGTGGCCGTGAGCGACGTTCTTCTTTTCCTTGCGGCGGATCTTCTTCGCGCCGGCAGCCTGACGACCCTTGGGGGGCATAAGTCTGTTCTCCTACTGAGGTGGTCGGTCCGCTGACCCGCGGGCCGGAGGGATGTCCGGTGACGGGACGGACTACTTCTTGCCCGGCTTCTTCTTGCCGGCGATCGCGCGACGCGGGCCCTTGCGGGTACGCGCGTTGGTGTGGGTGCGCTGACCGCGGACCGGCAGGCCGCGGCGGTGACGCAGACCCTCGTAGCAGCCGATCTCGACCTTGCGGCGGATGTCGGCGGCCACCTCACGGCGGAGGTCACCCTCGACCGTGTAGTTGGCGTCGATGTACTGGCCCAGCTTCACGAGGTCTTCCTCGGTGATGTCGCGAACGCGGACATCCGGGTTGACACCGGTCTCGGCCAGGGTCTGCTGGGCGCGGGTACGGCCGATGCCGTACACGTAGGTAAGGGCGATCTCGATCCGCTTCTCACGGGGGAGATCAACGCCGGCGAGGCGTGCCATTCAAGGCTCCTGTGCTTTTTCAGAGGTCTTGCGTGCTACCTACTCCTTCGCCTCTCGACGATGGAGCCCCGGCCTCTGACCGGGGGTGGCAGTCCGTCCCTTCGTGGGGACGGATCGGGTAGCCCGCTTATGACGTTTTCGCGTCGCGCGAAGTACTACGAGAAATGCTGGGGAGAGATCAGCCCTGGCGCTGCTTGTGGCGCAGGTTGTCGCAGATCACCATGACCCGGCCGTGGCGGCGGATCACCTTGCACTTGTCGCAGATCTTCTTGACGCTCGGCTTGACCTTCATGTTCAGGTTCTCCGGGTCTAGATCTGACGTTCTTACTTGTAGCGGTAGACGATCCGCCCGCGCGTGAGGTCGTAGGGGCTGAGCTCCACGACGACCCGGTCGTCCGGCAGGATGCGGATGTAGTGCATGCGCATCTTGCCACTGATGTGCGCGAGGACCTTGTGACCGTTCTGCAGCTCGACCCTGAACATCGCGTTCGGAAGAGACTCGATCACGGTGCCCTCGATCTCAATGGCGCCTTGCTTCTTAGCCATGAACTGCGAGATCCACCTTCCGGGACCGGCTACCGTATGCGGCACGCTCGTGCGAACCTGGGTTCACCCCGCCCCCGAAGGGAAGAGGGCGTGCTGAAGCACGCTACGAGTGAGCCGACGGTCCATCCTACGCCAGCGCGTCCGGTGGGCCAAAACGAGGTCCCCCGAAGGCAGCCACCGTGACGTCCCGGCTGGTCCCGGCGGGTCAGAACCCGGCGGTGACGGTCAGCGGCTCGACGTGGGCGGTGCAGGCCGCGCAGCGGCGGGCGGCCTCGGGGATCTCGGTCAGGCACTCGGGGCAGGGCCGCTTGGGGGTCTTCACCTTCTTCGGCAGGTACCGCGCGGTCGCCTTGGTGACCGGCAGCACGACGCAGAAGTACAGCACCGCCGCGGTCATCACGAAGGCGATCAGCACGTTGAGGAACTGGCCGTACGGGAAGGTGACCCCGGCCACCGTCGCCTTGTACGAGCTGAAGTCGCCGGCCGCGCCCACCACCACGCCGACCAGCGGGGTGAGGAAGGCCGACACGAAGCCGGTCACCACCCCGGTGAACGCGGCACCGATGACGACACCGACCGCCATGTCGACGACGTTGCCGCGCATCATGAAGTCGCGGAATCCCTTGAGCACTGCACTCTCCCGATCGATCGAAGCCGCCGAAGCCGCTACTGAAGCCACTGCCAGCCGATAAAAATAGGACAAAAGCCCTGGAGGTCCAAACCCCCAGGGCCCTGATCCCTTGTCAGCAGCGGAAGTTGGCCGCTCGGCCGACCGCCACGAGACTAGCCAAGCGGGTCCGGGGCAGCGGTGATGCCCAGCTTCGCGAGCTCCGCCTTGCCGCCGTCGAAGGCCGTCAGGACCAGCGGGCCCTGCTCGGTGACGGCCACCGAGTGCTCCCAGTGCGAGGCCCAGGTGCCGTCGTTGGTGACGACCGTCCAGTCGTCCTCCAGCACGGCGGTGTGCGGGGTGCCCAGCGAGACCATCGGCTCGATCGCCAGCACGGTGCCGGGGATCAGCTTCGGGCCCTTGCCGCGGCCGCGCTCGACGTAGTTCAGCACGTGCGGCTCCATGTGCATCGCGGTGCCGATGCCGTGGCCGCCGTAGCCCTCGGTGATGCCCCACTTGCCCTTGGGGGGCAGCGGCTGGCGGCGGATGAAGCCCTCGATCGCCTTGGAGACGTCGACCAGGCGGTTGTTCTTCTTCATCTGGGCGATGCCGGCCCACATCGAGCCCTCGGTCACCCGGCTCAGCATCTCGACCTCGGGGCGCACCTCGCCGACCGCCACGGTGATCGCCGCGTCGCCGTGCCAGCCGTCCAGGATGGCGCCGCAGTCGATCGAGATGACGTCGCCCTCCTGGAGCACCCGGTCACCGGGGATGCCGTGCACGACCTCGTTGTTCACCGAGGCGCAGATCACCCCGGGGAACCACAGGCCGCCGTGGTCGGCGCGGAAGTTGGAGGTCGCACCGTGATCGGTGATGACCTTGTCCGCGATGTCGTTGAGCTCCTGGGTGGTCACCCCCGGGGCGACCGCCTCCCGGCAGGCCTTCAGCGCCTCGGCGACGACCAGCCCGGCCGCTCGCATCTTCGCGATCTGCTCGGGGGTCTTGATCTCCACCATCTGGTCACGCCTTCCACGTTCTGTTTGCCACTGCCTACCACCGTACGACGCCGTACGGCCGCGCCGCCCGGGATCGGGGAGCGCGGCCGTACGGCGTCGCCGGGAAACTCAGTTGTCCTGCTTCAGCGCCTCGATCGCGCGGCGGGTGACCTCGTCCACCTTGCCGAGGGCCGAGATGGTCGCCACCAGGCCCTGCTGGGCGTAGTAGTCGATGATCGGCTCGGTCTCCGTGTGGTAGACCTCCAGCCGGGTCCGCACCTTGTCCTCGGTGTCGTCCGAGCGCTGGTACAGCTCGCCGCCGCACTCGTCGCAGACGCCCTCGGCCTTCGGCGGGTTGTAGTCCACGTGGAAGACGTGGCCCCCGTCGTTGCGGCACAGGCGGCGGCCGGCGATCCGCCGGACCACCTCGTCCTCGGGGACCTCCAGGTCCAGCACGCCGTCCAGCTTGATCCCCTGCTCGGCGAGGAACTCGTCGAGCGCCTTGGCCTGGCCGAGGTTGCGGGGGAAGCCGTCGAGCAGGAAGCCGCCGGCGGCGTCCTCCTGGAGCATGCGGTCCTTGGCCATCCCGATGGTGACCTCATCCGGCACCAGGCGGCCCGCGTCCATGTAGCTCTTGGCCTCGAGCCCCAGCGGGGTGCCCTGACCGATGTTGGCGCGGAACAGGTCGCCGGTGGAGATGTGGGGAATGGACAGGGTCTTGGCGAGCAGGTGCGCCTGAGTACCCTTCCCGGCCCCGGGAGGACCAACGAGGACGATACGCATCAGCGGAGGAACCCTTCGTAATTGCGCTGCTGGAGCTGGCTCTCGATCTGCTTCACAGTTTCGAGTCCGACGCCGACGACGATGAGCACGCTGGTGCCGCCGAACGGGAAGTTGGTCTGCTGTCCGAAGGCGACCAGGGCGATCATCGGGATCAACGCGATCAGGCCCAGGTAGAGCGAACCCGGCCACGTGATTCGGGTCAGCACGTAGTTCAGGTACTCGGCCGTCGGTCGGCCGGCCCGGATGCCCGGGATGAAGCCACCATACTTCTTCATATTGTCGGCAACTTCTTCGGGGTTGAAGGAGATCGCGACGTAGAAGAAGGCGAAGAAGACGATCAGCAGGAAGTAGGTCGCCATGTAGATCGGGTGGTCGCCCTTGACGAAGTGCTGGGTGATCCACACCGCCCAGCCCGACTGGCTACCGGTCAGCTGGACCACCAGGGCCGGGATGTACAGCAGCGACGAGGCGAAGATGACCGGGATGACACCGGCCTGGTTCACCTTGAGCGGGATGTAGGTCGACGTGCCGCCGAACGCCCGCCGGCCGATCATCCGCTTCGCGTACTGCACCGGGATCCGGCGCTGGGCCTGCTCCACGAAGATGACCAGCATCACGACGATGATGCCGACCGCGACCACGGACAGGAACTCGACCCAGCCGCCACCGATGGTGCCGGAGCCCTTGATCGCCCACATCGAGGACGGGAACTGCGCGGCGATCGAGGTGAAGATCAGCAGCGACATGCCGTTGCCGATGCCGCGGTCCGTGATCAGCTCGCCCAGCCACATGATCACCGTGGTGCCGGCGGTCATCGTGATCACCATGACGGCGATCCGGAACACGCTCGTGTCCGGGACGATCTGGTTGCCCACGGGGCAGCCGGAGAACAGTGCGCCGCTGGAGGCCGTCGCCACGATGCCGGTGCCCTGGAGCACGGCGAGCGCGATGGTCAGGTAGCGGGTGTACTGGGTGATCTTCGTCTGGCCGGCCTGGCCCTCCTTCTTCAGCGCTTCCAGTCGCGGGATCACGACCGTGAGGAGCTGGAGGATGATGCTCGCGGTGATGTACGGCATGATGCCGAGCGCGAAGATCGTCAGCTGGAGGAGCGCGCCACCACTGAACAGGTTGACCAGCCCGAAGAGGCCGTTGTTCTTGGTGTCCTTCACACACTCGTTCACGGCCGTGAAGCTCACGCCGGGGATCGGAATGTGCGAGCCCAGGCGGAACAGCACCATGATGCCCAGCGTGAACAGCAGCTTCTTGCGCAGGTCGGGCGTCTGGAACGCCCGCGCGAACGCACTGAGCACGGTGCCTCCTGCGCCTCCCGCGCGTCGTCGGCGGGAGGGTCGGTCCTGAATGGGAGTTTTGGCGGTACGGGCTCCCGTACAGACGGCACAGGCGAGCCTACGCGCAGCCTACAAGGGAACTCCACGGACTCTAACAGTGCGCAGCCACTCGGAAGAAGCGCGTACCGCCCCTCCCCCACTCACGGGGTACGGGATGCCCGGGTTTGCCACACAAAAGAACGAGGACACGTCAACGGAATGCCCGGAAAACGCGATGTCCGGAAAACGCGCGAGCCCCGCACCTCCCGAAGGAGGTGCGGGGCTCGCACGGAAGTCAGCGGGCTCAGACGAGCTCGGTGACGGTACCGCCGGCGGCGGTGATCTTCTCGGCGGCGGAGCCGGAGACGGCGTCGACCGTCACCTGCAGCGCAACCGAGATCTCGCCGGTGCCGAGCACCTTGACGAGGGAGTTCTTGCGAACCGCGCCCTTGGCGACCAGGTCCTCGACGGTGACCTCTCCACCCTGCGGGTAGAGCTCGGCCAGCTTGTCGAGGTTGACGACCTGGAACGTGATCTTGAACGGGTTCTTGAAGCCCTTCAGCTTCGGCAGGCGCATGTGGAGCGGCATCTGGCCACCCTCGAAGCGCTGCGGAACCTGGTAGCGGGCCTTGGTGCCCTTGGTACCACGACCGGCGGTCTTACCCTTGGAGCCCTCACCACGACCCACGCGGATCTTGTCGGTCTTGGCACCCGGGGCGGGACGCAGGTTGTGGATCTTGATCGGGTTGTCGCCCATGATCAGTCCACCTCCTCAACCGTCACCAGGTGACGGACCGTGTGGGCCATCCCGCGGATCTCGGGACGGTCCTCCTTCACCACGACGTCGTGCATGCGCTTGAGACCAAGCGAACGCAGGGTGTCACGGTGATTCTGCTTGCTGCCGATGTACGACTTGGTCTGCGTGATCTTCAGGCGAGCCATCAGGCGCTCACCCCTGCAGCACGCGCCCGCAGCAGAGCGGCGGGGGCCACGTCCTCCAGCGGCAGGCCACGACGAGCGGCGATCTCCTCGGGGCGCACGAGGCCCTTCAGAGCAGCCACGGTGGCGTGCACGATGTTGATCGCGTTGTCCGAGCCGAGCGACTTCGACAGGATGTCGTGAATGCCGGCGCACTCCAGGACGGCGCGCACCGGACCACCGGCGATAACACCGGTACCGGGGGCGGCGGGCTTCAGGAGCACGACGCCGGCGGCCTTCTCACCCTGGATCGGGTGCGGGATGGTGCCCTGGATACGGGGGACCTTGAAGAAGTTCTTCTTGGCCTCCTCAACACCCTTGGCGATGGCGGCCGGAACCTCCTTCGCCTTCCCGTAACCGACACCCACGGTGCCGTCACCGTCGCCCACCACGACCAGCGCGGTGAAGCTGAAACGACGACCACCCTTGACAACCTTGGCGACACGGTTGATCGCGACAACGCGCTCGACGTAAGCGGTCTTCTCGACGGCGGGGGCGTTGCCCCGGTCGTCACGCTTACGGTCGCGCCGCTCGCCACCGCCGGTGCCACCGCCGGCGCCGCTACCGCGGCGCTGGGGTCCAGCCATTGGAATTACCTCTCTCGATTACGTCCGTCGACTGAGTCGACGAGCGGCTTAGAAGTCGAGCCCGGCCTCGCGAGCCGCGTCCGCCAGGGCGGCGATGCGGCCGGCGTACCGGTTGCCCGCGCGGTCGAAGACGACCGACTCGATGCCGGCGGCCTTGGCGCGCTCGGCGACCAGGCTCCCGACCTTCTTGGCCAGCTCGGTCTTGTCGCCCTCGGCGCCCTTGATGGACACGTCGAGGGTGGACGCCGACGCCAGGGTGTGACCCTTGGCGTCGTCGATGACCTGGGCGACCATGTGACGGTTCGAGCGCGTCACGACGAGGCGCGGACGCACCTCGGTGCCGACGACGCGCTTGCGAACGCGGATCGCGCGGCGCTTGCGAGCGGCGCTCTTGTAGGCGTTGCCCTTGCCGATCTTGACAGAGACGCTCATCGCTTACTTACCACTCTTTCCGACCTTGCGGCGGATGACCTCGCCCGCGTACTTGACGCCCTTGGCCTTGTACGGGTCGGGCTTGCGCAGCTTGCGGATCTTCGCGGCGACCTCGCCGACCTTCTGCTTGTCGATGCCGTCCACGTGGAACTTGGTGGCCGACTCGACGACGAAGGAAATGCCCTCGGGGGCCTCGACCAGGATCGGGTGGCTGTAGCCCAGCTGGAACTCCATGTCGGAGCCCTTCGCCAGAACTCGGTAGCCGACACCGCTGATCTCCAGCGACTTGCGGTAGCCCGCGGTCACGCCGGTGATCATGTTCGCCACCAGCGTGCGGGAAAGGCCGTGCAGGGCCTTCGACAGACGCTCGTCGTTGGGGCGGGTGACGAGCAGCGTGCCGTCCTCGCCCTTACCGATCTCGATCGGCGCGGCGACAACGTGGGTGAGGGAGCCCTTGGGGCCCTTCACCGAGACCGCCTGGCCATCGATGGTGACGTCCACGCCAGCGGGGACCTGGATGGGCAGCCGTCCAATGCGCGACATTGCTGTACCTCCGTTTCCCGAATTACCAGACGTAGGCGAGAACTTCTCCGCCTACGCCCTTCTTGGCGGCCTGCTTGTCGGTGAGGAGACCCGAGGACGTGGAGATGATCGCCACGCCCAGGCCGCCGAGCACCTTCGGCAGGTTGGTGGACTTTGCGTAGACCCGCAGGCCCGGCTTGCTGATCCGCTTGATGCCAGCGATCGAGCGCTCACGGTTGGGACCGAACTTGAGCTCGATGGTCAGCTTCTTGCCGACCTCGCCCTCAACGGGCTCCTCAACCTTGTAGGAGGAGATGTACCCCTCCTGCTGCAGGATCTCGGCGACGTGCGCCTTGATCTTGCTGGCCGGCATCGCCACGGAGTCGTGGTACGCCGAGTTAGCGTTACGCAGACGCGTGAGCATGTCTGCGATGGGGTCGGTCATGGTCATGATGGCCTCAGGCCTCTCTCGCCGTGGTTTCTCCGCGCCAGGTCCCCCCGCCGCACTCCGAGGAGTGCGGCAGGGGCACAGACGCAGGGGACCTGCGGCGTCGTAAGACTGGGTGCGAGCCCTCCGAAGAGGGTCGACGGCAGCTATGGAGCCACCGCGACAGGGGGCCCGACCTCACTACCCTACGGGATTCCGTACGCAGCCCCAAAAAGGGGCTCTGTGGGGTCGGGCACACCTGCTTCGCTATGGCGTTACCGCGAGGTCCTGGTTACCAGGAGCTCTTGGTCACGCCCGGCAGCTCGCCGCGGTGCGCCATCTCACGAAGGCAGACACGGCAGAGGCCGAACTTGCGGTACACCGAGTGCGGACGGCCGCAGCGCTGGCACCGGGTGTAGGCCCGGACGCCGAACTTCGGCTTGCGCTCGGCCTTCGCGATGAGGGACTTCTTCGCCATGTGGTTACGCCTCCTTGAACGGGAAGCCCAGAGCGCGCAGGAGCGCCCGGCCCTCGTCGTCGGTCTGGGCGGTGGTCACGACGGTGATGTCCATACCGCGCTGACGGTCGACCTTGTCCTGGTCGATCTCGTGGAACATGACCTGCTCGGTCAGACCGAAGGTGTAGTTGCCACGGCCGTCGAACTGCTTCGGGGAGAGACCACGGAAGTCACGGATACGCGGCAGGGCCAGCGACACCAGACGGTCCAGGAACTCCCACATGCGGTCACCGCGGAGGGTGACGTGGGTGCCGATCGGCTGGCCCTCACGCAGCTTGAACTGCGCGATGGACTTGCGAGCCTTCGTCACCGCCGGCTTCTGACCGGTGATGGCGGTGAGGTCGCGGATCGCGCCCTCGATCAGCTTGCTGTCACGGGCGGCCTCGCCGACACCCATGTTGACGACGACCTTGACCAGGCCGGGCGTCAGCATGACGTTCTCGTACGAGAACTGCTCCTGCAGCTGACCCTTGATCTCGGAGTTGTAACGCTCCTTGAGACGGGGGGTCACCTTCTCAACAGTCGTCTCAGACATCAGATGTCCTCACCGGTTCGCTTGGCAACGCGGATCTTGTTGCCCTCGTCATCGAAGCGGTAGCCAACGCGGGTGACGACCTTCTTGCCGTCCTTCTCCACGACCAGCTGGACGTTGGAGACGTGCACCGGGGCCTCGACGGTGACGATGCCACCCTGAGTGCCCGGGCCCGGCTTGGTGTGCTTCTTGACCCGGTTCACACCCTCGACCAGGACCTTGTTCTCGGCGGGCATGGCCTGGATGACCTTGCCCTGCTTGCCGCGGTCCTTGCCGGTGATGACCTGAACCAGGTCACCCTTCTTGATCTTCATGCTGTTCGCCATGAGTTAGAGCACCTCCGGCGCAAGCGAGATGATCTTCATGAACTTCTTGTCACGCAGCTCGCGGCCCACCGGGCCGAAGATGCGGGTACCACGGGGGTCACCATCGGTGTTCTTCAGAACGACCGCGGCGTTCTCGTCGAAGCGGATGTACGAGCCATCCGGACGACGACGCGACTTCACGGTACGGACGACGACGCACTTGACGACGTCACCCTTCTTCACCGAACCGCCGGGGATCGCGTCCTTGACGGTCGCGACGATGACGTCCCCGATGCCGGCGTAGCGACGACCGGAGCCACCGAGAACGCGGATGCAAAGGATTTCCTTCGCGCCCGTGTTGTCGGCGACACGCAGTCGCGACTCCTGCTGGATCACAGCTTTCTCCTGATCGTCAACGAGAGCTGACGGGCCGGCCGCTGCTCACACCAGCGCCCACGAGGGGCCTGGTGCACATACGGCCGTACCGCATCAACTTCGTTACTTGGCCTTCTCGAGGATCTCGACGACGCGCCAGCGCTTCGTCGCGGACAGCGGGCGGGTCTCCGCCAGGAGGACCCGGTCGCCGATGCCGCAGGCGTTCGCCTCGTCGTGCGCCTTCAGCTTGTTCGTACGGCGGATGACCTTGCCGTACAGAGCGTGCTTGACGCGGTCCTCGACGGCGACGACGACGGTCTTGTCCATCTTGTCGCTGACGACGAGACCCTCACGGGTCTTGCGGAAACCGCGCGTCTCGTTGGTGTTCTCAGTCATCAGGCGTTCTCCACCGTCTCGATGCCCAGCTCGCGCTCGCGCATCAGGGTGTAGATCCGCGCGATGTCCTTACGGACGAGCTTGAGCCGTCCGTGGTTGTCGAGCTGCCCGGTCGCCGCCTGGAAGCGGAGGTTGAACAGCTCCTCCTTGGCCTCACGGAGCTTGGCAACGAGACCCTCGTTGTCCAGCTCGCGGAGGTCAGCAGCCTTGGTGCCGGCCGACATCAGCTCTCACCTGCCTCGCGCCGGATGATCCGGCACTTCATCGGGAGCTTGTGAGCAGCGCGGGTCAGCGCCTCACGAGCCACCTTCTCGTTGGGGTACGACAGCTCGAACATGACCCGACCCGGGTGCACGTTCGCGATCCACCACTCGGGCGAACCCTTACCGGAACCCATGCGGGTCTCGGCCGGCTTCTTGGTGAGCGGACGGTCCGGGTAGATGTTGATCCAGACCTTGCCGCCACGCTTGATGTGACGGGTGACGGCGATACGAGCGGACTCGATCTGCCGGTTCGTCACGTAGGCCGGGGTGACGGCCTGGATGCCGTACTCGCCGAAGGCGAGCTCGGTGCCACCCTTGGCAGCGCCACGGCGCTTGGGGTGGTGCTGCTTGCGGTGCTTGACCCGACGGGGGATCAGCATTGGAGTCAGGCCTCCGTTCCGGTGTTCTCGGCAGCCGGAGCCTCGGCGGCCGGGGCCGCGGGGGCCTCGGACGCGGCGGGGCGACGGCCGCGGCCACCGCGCTCGCCACCACGGCGCTCGCCACCGCGGGCGGGACGACCACCCTCGGGACGGGCCGGGCGGTTGCCCGAGCGGGCAGCGGCGTTCTCAGCGCGGACCTCGGCGATGTTCTTGACGTCGCCCTTGTAGATCCAGACCTTCACGCCGATACGGCCGAAGGTCGTCTTGGCCTCGAAGAAGCCGTAGTCGACGTTCGCGCGCAGGGTGTGCAGCGGCACACGGCCCTCGCGGTAGAACTCCGACCGGCTCATCTCGGCGCCGCCGAGACGACCGGAGCACTGGACCTTGATGCCCTTGGCGCCGGACTTCATGGTGCCCTGCATCGACTTGCGCATGGCACGGCGGAAGGAGACGCGGGAGGACAGCTGCTCCGCGACGCCCTGAGCCACGAGCTGGGCGTCCAGCTCGGGGTTCTTGACCTCGAGGATGTTCAGCTGGACCTGCTTGCCGGTCAGCTTCTCGAGGTCGCCGCGGATGCGGTCGGCCTCGGTGCCACGGCGGCCGATGACGATGCCGGGGCGAGCGGTGTGGATGTCGACGCGGACGCGGTCGCGGGTGCGCTCGATCTCGACCTTGGAGATGCCGGCGCGCTCCATGCCCTTCGTCATCATGCGACGAATGGCGACGTCTTCCTTGACGTAGTCCTTGTACAGCTTGTCGGCGTACCAGCGGGACTTGAAGTCCGTGCTGATGCCGAGGCGGAACCCGTGCGGGTTAACCTTCTGGCCCATTACCGGGTCCCTTCCTTGCTGCTGACGACCACGGTGATGTGGCTGGTCCGCTTGCGGATCCGGTAGGCACGACCCTGCGCACGCGGACGGAACCGCTTCAGGGTCGGGCCCTCGTCAACGTACGCCTCGCTGATGACGAGGTCGTCCACGTTGGAGTGGTTGTAGTTGTGCGCGGCGTTGGCAATGGCGCTGTCGAGCACCTTGCCGACGGGCACGGTGGCGGCCTGCGGAGCGAAACGCAGGACGGCCTGGGCCTCCGTGGCCGGCAGGCCACGGATGAGGTCCACCACGCGGCGGGCCTTCATGGGCGTGACGCGGATGTACCGCGCCTGGGCCCTGGCTTCCATGGTTGTCCCCTTGCTGGTGTAAGTCATTGAGTCGGTAATCTCGCTGGCGACTAGCGACGCTTCGACTTGCGGTCGTCCTTGACGTGACCGCGGAAGGTACGCGTCGGCGCGAACTCGCCGAGCTTGTGGCCGACCATCGACTCGGTGACGAACACCGGGACGTGCTTACGGCCATCGTGCACCGCGATCGTGTGGCCGAGCATGGCCGGGAAGATCACGGAGCGACGGGACCAGGTCTTGATGACGTTCTGGGTACCCGCCTCGTTCTGCGCGTCCACCTTCTTGAGAAGGTGGCCGTCGATGAAGGGGCCCTTCTTGAGACTGCGCGGCATCTGACCTGCTCCTAGCGCTTCTTGTTGGTCTTGCGGCGGCGCACGATGAGGGCGTTCGAAGCCTTCTTCGGGCTACGAGTGCGACCCTCCTTCTGGCCCCACGGCGAGACCGGGTGGCGGCCACCAGAGGTCTTACCCTCACCACCACCGTGCGGGTGGTCGATCGGGTTCATGGCGACACCACGCACGGTCGGGCGAACGCCCTTCCAGCGCATACGGCCGGCCTTGCCCCAGTTGATGTTCGACTGCTCGGCGTTGCCGACCTCACCGACGGTGGCGCGGCAGCGCGCGTCCACCAGGCGGATCTCACCGGAGGGCATGCGCAGGTGCGCCATCTTGCCCTCACGCGCCAGCAGCTGGATGCCGGCACCGGCGGAGCGGGCCATCTTGGCACCGCCACCGGGACGCAGCTCCACCGCGTGGATGGTGGTACCGACCGGGATGTTGCGAAGCGGCAGGTTGTTGCCCGGCTTGATGTCGGCGCCAGCGCCGTTCTCGATCCGGTCACCCTGCGCGATACCGCGCGGCGCGATGATGTAGCGCTTCTCGCCGTCCGCGTAGTGCAGGAGCGCGATGCGCGCGGTGCGGTTGGGGTCGTACTCGATGTGCGCGACCTTGGCCGGCACGCCGTCCTTGTCGTGACGACGGAAGTCGATCACGCGGTAGGCGCGCTTGTGACCGCCACCCTGGTGGCGAACGGTGATCCGACCGGCGTTGTTACGGCCGCCCTTGCTGTGCAGGGGGCGAACCAGCGACTTCTCCGGCGTGGACCGCGTGATCTCTACGAAGTCGGCCACGCTGGAGCCACGACGGCCCGGCGTAGTCGGCTTGTACTTGCGGATGCCCATTTGGCTCTCTCGTCCTCGTCCTTATCGACGATCACGATCTCCGTTAGGAGACCGGACCACCGAAGATGTCGATGCGGTTGCCCTCAGCCAGCGTCACGATGGCGCGCTTGGTGTCCTTGCGCTTGCCAAAGCCCGTCTTGGAGCGCTTGCGCTTGCCCTGACGGTTGAGCGTGTTGACGGACTCGACCTTGACCGAGAAGACCGCCTCGACGGCCTGCTTGATCTGGGTCTTGTTGGCACCGGGCGACACGACGAACGTGTACTTGTTCTCGTCGAGGAGCGAGTAGCTCTTCTCCGAGATGACCGGCTTCACCAGGACGTCACGGGGGTCCGTGAACGTCTTGCTCGTGATCTCTGCAGCCATCAGGCGGCGCTCCCTTCGAGCTCGCCCTCAGCAGCCACGGCCTTGGCGGACGCGGCGGGACCCGCCACGAAACGCTCGAAGGCGGCCTGGGTGAAGACCACATCGTCGGAGACGAGCACGTCGTAGGTGTTCAGCTGACCGGCGTCCAGGATGTGCACGTGCGGCAGGTTGCGGGCGCTCTTCAGACCCAGCTCGTCGGCACGCTCGACGACGAGGAGGATGTTCTTGCGCTCGGTGATCTTGCCGAACAGACCCTTGGCGGCCTTGGTCGACGGCGCCTCGGCCGCGATCACGTCGGTGACGACGTGGATGCGGTTGTGGCGGGCCCGGTCGGTGAGCGCACCGCGCAGGGCGGCGGCGATCATCTTCTTCGGGGTCCGCTGCGAGTAGTCGCGCGGCACGGGACCGTGCACGACGCCACCGCCGGCGAACTGCGGGGCGCGGGTCGAGCCCTGACGGGCGCGGCCGGTGCCCTTCTGGCGGTACGGCTTCTTGCCGCCACCGCGGACCTCGGCGCGAGTCTTGGTCTTGTGGGTGCCCTGACGGGCCGCAGCGAGCTGCGCCACGACGACCTGGTGCATCAGCGGAACGCTGACCTTCGCGTCGAAGATCTCGGCCGGCAGCTCGAGGCTGCCGGTCTTGTCGCCCGAGGGCGACAGGATGTCAATGGTGCTCATATCCTCACAGCCCCTTCGCCGCAGTGCGGACGAGGACGAGGCCGCCGTTCGGGCCCGGGATTGCGCCCTTGATCAGGAGCAGCCCCTTCTCCGCGTCAACGGCATGGATGGTCAGGTTCTGGGTGGTCACACGCTCGTGGCCCATCCGGCCGGCCATCCTCACGCCCTTGAACACGCGACCCGGGGTGGCGCAGCCACCGATCGAGCCGGGCGAGCGGTGCTTGCGCTGCACACCGTGACCGGCGCCGAGGCCCCGGAAGTTGTGGCGCTTCATGACACCGGCGAAGCCCTTGCCCTTGGAGGTGCCGGTCACGTCGACCTTGACACCCGCCTCGAACAGCTCCGCGGTGATCTCCTGGCCGAGGGTGTACTCGGACGCGTCCGTGGTACGGAGCTCGACCAGGTGGCGGCGCGGGGTGACACCGGCCTTGGCGAAGTGGCCCGCGAGGGGCTTGTTCACCTTGCGGGGGTCGATCTCGCCGAAGCCGATCTGGACGGCGTCGTAGCCGGCCGGACTGTCAGCGGTGTGGACCTGGGTCACGACATTGGGCCCAGCCTTGACGACGGTCACCGGAACGATCCGGTTGTTCTCGTCCCAGACCTGGGTCATGCCGAGCTTCTCGCCCAGGATGCCCTTAATCTGCTTAGCCATCTTCGGTGCGCCTCTCAGAGCTTGATCTCGATGTCGACGCCAGCCGGCAGGTCGAGACGCATGAGCGAGTCAACCGTCTTCGGCGTGGGGTCGAGGATGTCGATCAGACGCTTGTGAGTACGCATCTCGAAGTGCTCGCGCGAGTCCTTGTACTTGTGCGGCGAGCGGATGACGCAGTACACGTTCTTCTCAGTGGGCAGCGGCACCGGGCCCGCGACCTGCGCACCAGTACGGATCACCGTCTCGACGATCTTCTTCGCCGAGGAATCGATGACCTCGTGGTCGTAGGCCTTGAGCCGGATGCGGATCTTCTGTCCCGCCATGGCTACTCAGTAGTCCTTTGTCCTTAGTCACTGCACGACCACCCTCCGACCCCCGCGCTCGGGCGTGTCGCTCTCGCGCTTGCAAAAAACCGGCGAACAACTCGTCGGTTTCAAACTTTCGGGGTGGGGGGCCGGGTCGAGGCCCCGCATACGCTTCCCGGAAGATTCCCGTACTTTCGCCCCGCAGCTGCCGTGGCGTCGACTTCACGCTTAACGGCCATCACGGGAACGACGAATACCTGGGACTCGCTTCCAGTCCTCCCGGCGGGAGGCGCGCAGCATCGGCAACTCAACCGAGCAACTTGGACATACTGCCACATGGAGCAGCCCAGATGCCAATCGGGGCCGGTGAGGTCGCCCTCACCGGCCCCGATCGGGTGACCGTCCTCAGCCGCGGCGCTCACCGCCGCGGACCCGCGTCACCAGGGTCGCTTGCTCCCGCAGGTCAGCGCCCACTCGTCACCGGTCACGTTGGCGCACCACAGCTGGCCCTTGTCGGGCTCGTTGTTGTACTCCTTGAGGTCCTTGTTCACCGGCGCGCAGTCGGTCGGCCCGGCCGGGTCGTACTTCGGGCACTTGCCGTCGCGGTTCACCAGGATGTGCGCGCGCCAGGCGTCCGCGCCCATGTCGATGCCCTTGGCCCCGGCGACCGGCACGTACTCGGGCTTGGTGGTCGGCATGTAGCGGTCCGCCGACCAGGAGGCCGCCATGGTGGCGAACAGCGCCACCGCGCAGACCGCGCCGGCGACCAGCCGGCCGGTGACCGCGGGCCGCAGGGTCAGCGGCGCCGGCCGCCCGTCGGTGCCGACCCGCTGCACCGTGCGCAGCCAGCCCGCGCCCCGCTGGACGAGGAACATCAGGCCGAGCACCGCGAGGATCATCAGCGCGTAGAGGATGATCCAGGTCGTCCGCGGGTACAGCTGGATGGACTTCGTCTGGGCCATCTGGGAGGCGAACCAGAAACGCAGCAGCCAGGCGCTGACCAGGGTGGCCGTCACGGTCCGGACGGTGATGCTGCGCAGCCCGAGGCCCAGCGCCAGCGCGACTCCGGCGAGCAGCAGCAGGGTGTAGGCGCTCTGCCCGGCGAGCTCACCGCGCAACGGGAAGTCGTGGTAGTTCAGGTCGCCGTTGCGGTCCGAGGCCCAGCCCATGATGTACGCCGGGTCGATGTACACCGAGAGGTACGCGTACCGGTCCTTGGCCTGGGCGCCCAGCCTCACAAGCTCGTACAGCAGCGGCGAGCCGACCACGCCGGCGCTCACCAGCGTCACGCCGAGGAACAGCAGCACCCGCTTGACCCGGGCGGCGCCCTGGCGCCACGGGACGACGAACAGCGCCAGGACGAGGACGCCGGGCGCGGCCCAGACGAACCAGCCCGAGTACCAGAGGAACATCAGGCCGAACGAGACGCCGAAGCCGAGGCCGCGCAGCACCGTGGACCGGGTCGACAGCTCGTGCGACCGGCGGAGCTCCCGCAGGGCGGCGGCCAGCATCGGCACCATGACCAGCATCGTGACGTGGCTGTACGGCCGGATCGGGTCGAGGAAGAGGATCGCCGACGGGACGGCGATCAGCAGCGCCCAGACCGGCCGCAGCATCAGCCGCCAGGAGAGGTACGCCATCGGGCCGACCAGCGCGCTGCAGATCAGCTGGACGTCCTTCATGGCGTAGCCGACGCCGCCGACGCCGCCGTAGAACAGCTTCGACCAGACCGCCAGCAGCGCCGGGAAGCCGGGCGGGTAGACGCCGGGCAGGCCCTTGCCGCGCAGCATGTCGTTGGCCATGCCCATGAGGTTGCCCGGGTCGCCCTCCTGACCGCCGAGGCCCCACTGGGTGCCGTTCAGCGCCACCGCGATCCCGCCCGCGACCGCGCCGGTGGCCAGACCGGCGACGGCCGCGCAGACCAGGCGCTGGGCCAGCTGGTACCGGGCCAGGCTGCCCCGGTAGGCGGCGTACAGCAGCACCGCCAGGATGGGCAGGCCCACGATGGCGGCGTACTTCTGGAGCATGGCCAGACCGCTGACCTGGCCCACCCGGTTCAGCGGGTTGACGTCGATGCGGGTGCAGAGCAGCGCGAAGCCGAGCGCCGCCACGATCGAGACCAGGGCCTCGGCCGAGCGGACCGCCCAGGGACGCTCCAGCAGGCCGTCGAGCCGTCCGGGGCGGGGCGCGATCGCGCCCTCCGGTTCGAGCGACTCCTTGCTGGAGCCGCCGACCGGGCTGGTGGCCAGATCAGTCATGTCAGTCACTTCCGTGCAGTGGCCACGTCCGATGAGTGGCGAAGAATGGCTCAGTGGACCGGCGATCAGCGGCCATCATAGGGCGCTTACCAGAAGCCGAAGCCTCGGGCAAGGACCCCGTTCCGGCCGTGTCGGGGCTTGGGCGTGGTGGTTCGGCAGGATCCGCCCGGTCGGTCGTCGGTGCTCCCCATGAGCACCCCCTCACCCATCTAGAGCCCAGCGGCCGACCGAAGCGCTTACTCCCGCCCCGTCGAATTCGGCCGGGCGCCTCGGGGCGCCGTGGCCCGGGGGCGTCCGGCCGGCTGCCGGTACCGCCCTCGGACAGCTCCGGTCAGCTGCTGCGGACCGCGCGGCCGACCATGGCGCCGGCGTGGGAGAAGTCACCCGCGCCGAGCCGGCCGGCGGCGACCATCAGGGCGTGCAGGCGGGACGACAGGTGCAGGTCGGCCGAGCGCGCGGCGTTGTTCCAGCCCTTGGCGCGCAGTTCCTTGGAGATCAGCGAGTAGTACCGCAGCTCCTCGTCGAAGCGCTTGCCGTCCTTGACCCGGTTCGAGGAGTCGCTGGCCTGGTGGCGCCGGTAGCGGAACACCTCGCGCTCGTCGACCAGCAGGTTGCCGCCCTCCATCAGCATGTCGACCATGAACGCCAGGTCGTGGATGGCGTCGATGTCCGGGCGGTACGGGATCTTCGACAGCGCGGACTGGCGGTAGGTGAGCGACGGCGTGTACAGCCAGTTGCCGGACAGCAGGCTCTTCACCGCGGCCTCGCCGCTGATCACCCCGGCCTTGCGGGCCGGCGCGCTGATCCGGCGCTTGACCTTGTCGCCGATGCCGAGCGAGGGCACCAGGGTCCCGTCGCTGTCCATCACCCGCACGCCCGGCTGGACCGCGATCGCGTTCGGGTCGGCCCGCAGGCGCTCCAGGACGACGTCCAGGTAGTCGGGCTCCAGCAGGTCGTCGGCGCCCATCATCGAGACGAACTCGCGCTCGGCCAGGGTGGAGGCCTTGTAGGTGTTGCCGTTGGGGCCCAGCCGCTCCGCGTTGCGGATGTACCGGATCCGCTCGTCGTTCAGGCTCTCGATGTACTGGGGCGCCCGGAAGCCCGGGTACTGGTCGTCCACGACGGTCAGCCGCCAGTCCTGCTGGTGCTGGGCCCGGATGCTGTCGATGGTGGCGAACAGGTACTCCGGATCGCCGTAGTACGGGATGACGAAATCGACGCTCATGACGGCGCCGCACCTCCTGGTCCTGGATCACGCTTCGGTGCCGCCCGGCCGCGGCCAGCGGGCGCCCCAAGTCAACCAGCTTTGCCGGGCCCGTGCGTCAGCCGGTCGGCCCACACCGGCGCCGGGGGGCGGAAACCGGGTGCGCAGAGGCCGCCAATCGGGAATTCTGGCACAAAGAAATACGTCCACCAGGCGGCCGGTGGATGAATGAACTCGGTAATGTCCGGATTTTCCGGAGCCCAAAAAGGCGGCACGCATTGGTGCCCCCTCTTTGACAACGGATGAACGGGCGTCACCGTTCGACCCGGTGGCCGACGGGACCGTTCGCCGGCCTCTCCGGCGGCGCGCCCACCCGCACGCACGACTGAGGGCCGGCACCCCGTCGGGGGTGCCGGCCCTCAAGTCCGCTGCCCTGTCGCGTGGAGCGCGATCAGTGGTCGGAGCCGACCGGAGCGTCGAGGCGGTCGTTGTTGTGACGGACGCCCTCGGTGATGGCGACCGTACGGGCCAGGTCGGTGAGCTTCTTCTCCAGCGACCGGAAGCGCAGGTAGGTGTTGAGCGTCAGGAAGCCCATGGCGATGACCATCAGGTAGAGCACCAGGTCCGTGCCACGGCCGACGCCCAGCGCGGTGGCCAGCTTGGTCACGCCGGCCGGCCACAGGATCGCGATGACGTTGGCGACGACGAAGAGCGAGAAGGCGATGCGCTTCCACGCCCGGGTGTTCGCGGCGTCCCAGCGCCGGACGAACAGGAGGGCCATGCCCACGGCGGCCAGGACGAGGATCAGCTGGATCCAGAGGTGATTCATCGGCGGTTACGCTCCCGCAGCGAGATGTCGAAGAGGATGTTCACGCCGTTGATCAGGGACTGGCCCTTGGCGCGCGAGTAGTCGGTGTAGAGGATGTCCACCGGCACCTCGGCCACCCGGAGGTCCGAGCCGGCGAGGAAGGAGACGATCTCCGAAGCGTGGGCCATGCCGTTCATGGTGATCCGGATGCGGCTGGCCGCCTCCCGGTTCATCACGCGCAGACCGTTGTGCGCGTCGGTGAGCTTGAGCTTGCGGGCGGTCGGGCTGACCGCGGCGGCGGTGCGGAGCACGACCCGCTTGATCCACGGCACCTGGCCGGTCTGCTCGATGAAGCGGGAGCCGAGCACGATGTCGGCCTCGTCCTGGCGCAGCAGCGCCACCATCTTCTCCACGTCGGCGGTCTGGTGCTGGCCGTCCGCGTCGAAGGTGGCGAAGTACTCGGCGCCCTCCTGCTCCAGCGCGTACTTCAGGCCGGTCTGCAGCGCGGCGCCCTGGCCCAGGTTGACCGGGTGCCGCACCAGGTGGGCGCCGGTCGTCATGACGTGCTTCGCCGTGTCGTCGGTGCAGCCGTCGTCGATCACCACGATGTTGGGGAAGGTCTTGCGTGCCCCCTCCACGACCTCGGCGATCACCTGGCCTTCGTTGTAGGCCGGGATCACCAGCCAGACGTTGTCATAGTCGGACACAGGGGCTCCATGCTTGGCGAACGGCACGGCGTCGCGTGCCTCGGTCTGTCTGTCGGTGGTGATCACGGGCGTCGTCGGCCAATCACAGTCCGGTCCCCCACCGTCACGAGGTCCGCAGCGGTTCGGCCGCGCTCCTGCTGTCCAGCCCGGAGTGCCCGGAGGCGGCGGGGCGGGAGGGGAACGCGCGGTACAGCGCCCACAGCATCAGGACGGCGCTGACCAGCGCGCCGGCCAGGTACGCGAGCTCGGCACGGAGACCGACGTCACCCGGGGAGAGGGCGACCGCAACCAATGCTACGGAACCGGCCGTCCAGCCCACCAGCTGTCGGCGGTGCTGGGCGCTCGACATCAGCGCCTGGCCGAATACCGTCGCGAGGACGTAGCAGAGCGTGCCGAGGACGAGCCAGGTGAAGTCCAGCGGGTTGAGCAGGTCCTTGGCGTTGAAGAGCAGCGGGTTGAGCCAGGCGCCGAGCGCGATCACCGGCAGCCCGCCGCCGATGCACATGGCGGCGACGATCGCCGTGGTACGGGTCAGCACCTTGCGGAACTCGGCGTGGTCGCCGGCCGCGGTGGCACCCGAGAGCGCGGAGACCATGGAGGCCTGGAGGGCGCTGTAGGCGAAGAGCGGCACGCGGGCCATCACCACGGCCTGGCCGAGGGCGAAGACCAGGGCGTCGGACGCCTCGGAGTGCTTCGGCGCGAGCAGGCGCACGCAGACGACGGTCGCGTTCACCACCAGCTGGCTGAGCATCACGGAGCCGATCAGCAGGCCGAGCCCGCTGGTGAGCTGGCGCCAGGACACCTCCGGCCCGGGGGCTCGGTCGGCGAGGATGCCGCGCAGGCCGATCAGCGAGGCGGTGACCGGGGCGACCACCAGGATCAGGCCGAAGGCCAGCGCCGAGTGCAGCCCGAGGACGGCGGTCAGCGCGGCCAGCCCGATGCGCAGGGCACCGTCGACGGCCAGCTGGGTGCCGTAGGGGCCGAACAGCCCGAGGCCGGCCAGCGCACCGCGGGAGACCGAGCTCACCGCGAGGCCCGCCATGCCGCCGGCGAGGGCCACCACGAGGGTCCGGTCGCCGCCGAACAGCTGGTCGGCGATCGGGCCGGCGGCGGCCGCCAGCACGGCGCAGGCCGCGGCCAGGATCGCCAGGGCGAGCAGCAGCATCCGCCGTACCGCGGGCAGTGCCCCCGCCCCGGACACCTTGCGGGCGGCGACCAGCCGCGTCAGCTCCAGTTCGACGGGCTGGAACAGACCCCACCCGACGGACATCACGATCGTCCAGAGCATCGTCACCCTGGCCGCACCGGCCGTGCCCAGGCTGTAGCCCACGAGCGCCATGTAGACGTACGCCGAGGCGCCGAGCACGACCGTCCCACCGACCACGAGCCGGGCCCCCGGGGGTAGCACCCCGAGCAGCTTGGCGATCGGGTTCTTCATCACATGATCACCGAATTAACCGGCCGACCTTGCCACACGTCTCCGCACGAGGCCGGCCCGGCCGTGCGATTGCTGTGAATAGTAGCGGGTAGCCGTGAACGTCCGATGACGGTGGCCCCCACCCTCAGACACCCGGGAAGGTACGGGACCACGGCTCTGTCCAAAGGTTCTGAGGATCGCTCAGCACCGTCACCGTGACACCCTGCGCCGCCAGGTCCCGCTTGATCCGGTCGCCCACGGAGGGGTCGGCGGTCAGGACGGTCGGCGGGACGGGCGCGGCCGGGAGCTTGTCGATGGCTCCCTTGAGGCGGCCCAGGGACTTCTGGTAGTCCTCCTCCTTCACCTGGGGGCCGCCGATGGACACCCAGTGGATGTCGTACAGCGCCGTCATGTCGCCCCCGCGCCGGTTCAGCAGCGAGGCGAGCCAGGTGGCCTTGAGGTTCTTGTAGTCGTCGTTGGCGAAGAGCGCGATCACCGGGCCCTTGCTCGATATGTCGAGCGCCTGCGCGCCCTTGGGGCCCATGTCCCCCTTGAACTCGCCGCGTCCCCAGGCCACCAGCGGGTTGGCGGACCAGGCGGACGGGTTGTCCTTGGTGGTCAGGAAGCCCCACTGCACGTTGGCGAAGAGGCTGAGCGCGGCGGCGACGGCGAGGCCGGATATCGCCAGCTCGCCGAGGCGGCTCGGCAGCGTGCGGGCCGTCCCCCGGTACGGGCTCTGCAGCATGACCCCGACGGCGCCGAGGGATATCAGGCTGACCACGACGCCCACGGCCGTCATCTTGTGGAAGTAGTACGAGTACTTGCCGATGGTGTGCAGCTGGTAGGCGGCGAAGGCGCTGAGCAGCCCCCCGGTGCCGAGCAGGACCGCGAGGTGCGCCTGGCCGACGGCGGTCCGGCGGTTGCGCGGCATGACCGCGGCCAGCAGGCCGAGCAGCCCGCCGCCGATGAGTACGGAGCGGTCGGCCCCGACGCTCGGGCCGTTCATGTTCGAGGCACCGGCCACGTCGAGGTTGCCCAGCACGGACAGGACGCTCGGCAGCGCGGCCACGCCCAGCGCGCACGCCAGCGCGCCGGCGGTCCACCACCAGCGCCCGGCGAACTTGCGCCGGTGCGCCACCAGCGCGCCCAGCAGTGCGACGCCGACGAAGGCGCCGTAGATGTTGTACGCGTAGGTGACGGTGATCAGTCCGGCCGACGCGGCCAGCACGAACTCGGTGGTGCCCATCGCCGGCCGGATCAGCACGGCCAGCGCGAGTGCTATCAGCAGCAGCCCGATGAAGGTCGAGTCGAAGCCGTGGACCATCAGGTCCATGTAGTTGCTCGCGAACATGATCGCGCCGACGGTCGCGCACACCGCCGCGCAGCGCCAGCCGCGCAGCCGCGGCCCGCCGATCCACCGGGCCGCCCAGACCAGCACGGCGCAGAACAGCGCGTAGCCCACCAGCAGGTACAGGAAGTACCGGTTCATGGTGTAGAGCATGTCGCCGGAGTCGGCGGAGGAGTGGACGAGGGTGTCCGTCCAGGCCAGCAGGAAGTGGGAGCCCTGCGGGTACGTCACCTCGGACGGCGGTATCAGGAAGGACCTGGCCGCGTCCTGGTGGAGGAAGTTGAAGCCGCCGACGTTCTGGATGCCGGAGAAGAAGGAGAAGTGCGCGAGCCGGTCCTCCGACGTGGCGAAGTACGCGACCCGCTCGGCCGCGGACGTTCCCGCGATCGGGTGGAAGAGGTAGTGCCAGACGCCGTAACCGGTGCCCAGGACCAGCAGGTCGGACCAGCGGAAGCGCAACGGCAGGCGCGGGCCGCGGCGGGCGGCCCAGGCGGCGACCGTCACCACGCTGAACATCAGGCCGCTGGTGGCGACCGGCGAGAGGCCCCACGGCCAGAGCGAGAAGAGCAGGCCGAACGTCAGCACCGAACCGGCGAGCACCAGCCCGGCGACGAACAGCCGGTCGAGCAGCACGCCGCCGACCCGGAGCACGGCGGCTATCGAGAACAGCAGCAGCGGCAGCAGCAGGACGCCCAGGTCCAGCGCGACCAGCCCGGTCGGCACCAGCCAGGACAGGGCCAGCCCCCCGGCCAGGACGAGCGGGTTGCGTCTGGACCGTCCACCGGTGGTCGGCTCGGGCGGCGGCCCCGGCGGTGCGGTCGGACGTTGAAGCTCGCGCTCAGGCGAGGAATGTACGGTCGACACGGTGCCGTGCCCCTTCGGTCAAGTCCCTGCCGCCCGTCTCCCCGGCCGGGTGCGGACTTCCACTACCGTCAGCGGGCAGGCTACGAGCCACAGCATACCGAGGGGCCCGTCGGCACGACGGGCTGAGGGGGCCGGGTGGGCGGCACCCGAACCGGTGGGAACGGCCGCCGTTCAGCCCCGGTTCAACCCCGGAAGACCCAGATCTTCAACAGGACGAACCGGGCCACCGTGGCCAGGCCGTTGGCGGCGACCAGTCCGGCGACCTCCACCGGCCGGGAGGCGTTCGGCGCCACCTGGTCCAGCAGGGCGAGCGCGCCCGCGCTGAGGCCGAGCCCGATCAGGAAGGCCACCGCGCCCTGGAGCTGGTGCCGGACCATGCCCTGCGAGCCGGTGACCCCGAAGGTGAAGCGGCGGTTGGCCGCGGTGTTGGCCACCGCGCTGACGGCCAGCGCGATCAGGTTCGCCGCCTGCGGGTCGGTGAACCAGCGCGCGGCGACGAAGAGCGCCAGGTAGAAGACGGTGCTGAGCACCCCGATGACCAGGAAGGACGGCAGCTGGCGGCGGGTCGACGGGGCCGGCTGGACGGGCTCCGCCGGTTCCGCGGTGACGGTCACCGGCCCGGGCCCCGCGCGTCGCCCCGCGCCGCGCCGTCCTGCGCCAGTTCGTCGTCCGCCGAGTCGTAGCCGACGAAGTAGGTCGGGCGGGCCTGCACCGCCGAGTAGATCCGGCCGACGTACTCCCCCAGCAGTCCGACGCAGATCAGCTGCACGGCGCCGATGAAGAGCATGCCGATGAACAGCGAGGACCAGCCGGGCACGGTCGCACCGAGCGCGTACGAGAGGGTGGTGTAGACCGCGAGGGCCAGGCAGACCACGAAGCTCACCAGGCCCAGCCAGGTGGCCAGCCGCAGCGGGGCGGCGGAGAAGTTGGTCACGCTGTCCAGCGCGAGCCGGACCATCTTGGACAGCGGGTAGTGGGTACCGCCGGCGACCCGCTCCTCCCGGACGTACACCACCTCGCCGCTGGGGAAGCCGAGCCACGGCACCAGCAGCCGGTAGACCGGCTGGTGCTCGGGCAGCTGCTTGAGGGCCTCCACGGCCGCGCGGCTGAGCAGGCGGAAGTCGCCGGCCTGGTTGGGCATCCGCTTGCCGACCAGCTTGCGCATCAGCCAGTAGTAGGCGCCGGCCGTCCGGCGCTTGAAGGCGGTGTCGGTGGCGCGGTCCCCGCGCACGCCGTAGACGACGTCGAAGCCCTGCTCGCGGGCCAGGTCGAGCATCTCCGGGATCTTCTCCGGCGGGTCCTGGAGGTCGGCGTCGATGCTCACCACGTAGTCGCCGCGCGCCCGGTGGATGCCGGCGGTGAGCGCGGCCTGGTGCCCCGAGTTGCGGGCGAAGCGGACGATGCGGAACTCCGGCCAGTCCTGCCGGACCTTCTGCAGGACGACGGGGGTGGCGTCCGTGCTGCCGTCGTCGACGCCCACGACCTCGTAGTCGACCCCGAGCCCGTCCAGGATCGGCCGCAGCCGCTCGACGGTCAGCGGGAGCGCCTCCTGCTCGTTGTAGATCGGCATCACGACCGACAACAGTGGTGCCGTTGGCATGCGTTGGATCCCACTTTCCGCGACGGCGGGCTGGACGGTCGCCCGACAATAACAGCCGGCCATGAGCAGCCCGTGAAAGCGCGTGAAGGCGCGTGAAAGCCTGATGAAGGCCGAAGGGCTCCGCACACCTGGGTGTGCGGAGCCCTTCGGTTCGCCTGTGCGGGACAGACAGGTCAGAACACCAATTACTTGATGATCTTGGTGACCTGGCCGGCGCCCACGGTGCGGCCACCCTCACGGATGGCGAACTTCAGGCCCTCCTCCATGGCGATCGGCTGGATCAGCGCGACCGTCATGGCGGTGTTGTCGCCCGGCATGACCATCTCGGTGCCCTCGGGGAGGGTCACGACGCCGGTCACGTCCGTGGTACGGAAGTAGAACTGCGGGCGGTAGTTGTTGAAGAACGGGGTGTGACGGCCACCCTCGTCCTTCGACAGGATGTAGGACTGGGCCTCGAAGTCGGTGTGCGGCGTGACCGAACCCGGCTTGATGATGACCTGGCCGCGCTCGACGTCCTCGCGCTTGATGCCACGGAGCAGCAGACCGACGTTCTCACCGGCCTGGCCCTCGTCGAGCAGCTTGCGGAACATCTCGATGCCGGTGACCGTGGTGGTGGTCTTGGTCTCCTTGATGCCGATGATGTCGACAGTCTCGTTGACCTTGAGGATGCCACGCTCGATACGACCGGTGACGACGGTGCCACGACCGGTGATCGTGAAGACGTCCTCGATCGGCATCAGGAACGGCTGGTCCACGGCGCGGGCCGGGGTCGGGATGGCCTCGTCCACGGCAGCCATGAGGCCGAGGAGCTTCTCGCCCCACTCCTTGTCGCCCTCCAGCGCCTTCAGCGCGGAGACGCGGACGACCGGCAGGTCGTCGCCCGGGAACTCGTACTCCGAGAGGAGCTCGCGGACCTCGAGCTCGACGAGCTCCAGGATCTCCTCGTCGTCCACCATGTCGGCCTTGTTCAGGGCGACGACGATGTAGGGGACGCCGACCTGGCGGGCCAGGAGGACGTGCTCCTTGGTCTGCGGCATCGGGCCGTCGGTGGCGGCGACGACGAGGATCGCACCGTCCATCTGGGCCGCACCGGTGATCATGTTCTTGATGTAGTCCGCGTGACCCGGGCAGTCGACGTGGGCGTAGTGACGCGCCTCGGTCTGGTACTCGACGTGCGCGATCGAGATGGTGATACCGCGCTGCCGCTCCTCCGGCGCCTTGTCGATCTGGTCGAACGGCGTGAAGGGGTTGATCTCCGGGTGAGCGTCGTGCAGCACCTTGGTGATCGCCGCGGTAAGGGTCGTCTTACCGTGGTCAATGTGACCAATGGTGCCGATGTTGACGTGGGGCTTCGTCCGCTCGAACTTCGCCTTCGCCACTGCAGTCCTCCTGAGGACAGTTCTGTACGCCGTGCTGACGTCAGTTGGTCTTTGATCGGGTTTGGCCCGAGGTGCCGGAAGCACCTCGCACCGTCCCGCGGGGTGGGGGCCGGAGGCCCCCCGGGAGAATCCGACCGGATTCTCCCGGGACGCCCCCTAATAGCCTAAGGGTTCACAATCGTCCCGAAATATCGGGACGGCCGCGGCCTCGTAGGGAACCGGCTGGAGCCGGTCCTTACTCGCCCTTGGCCTTGGCGATGATCTCCTCCGCCACGGCCTTCGGAACCTCGGCGTACGAGTCGAACTGCATCGAGTAGCTGGCGCGACCAGAGGTCTTGCTGCGCAGATCACCGACGTAGCCGAACATCTCGGAGAGCGGCACCAGCGCCGTGACGACGCGGGCACCGTGACGCTCGTCCATGGACCGGATCTGGCCACGGCGAGAGTTGATGTCACCGATCACGTCGCCCATGTAGTCCTCGGGCGTGGTGACCTCGACGGCCATCATCGGCTCGAGGAGGACCGGCTTGGCCTTCCGCGCGCCTTCCTTGAACGCCATCGAACCGGCGATCTTGAACGCGAGCTCGGACGAGTCGACGTCGTGCGCCTGGCCGTCGAGCAGCTTCACGCGGACACCCTGCAGCGGGTAGCCGGCGAGGATGCCGAACTCCATGGCCTCCTGGCAACCGGCGTCGACCGACGGGATGTACTCCCGCGGCACGCGGCCACCGGTGACCTGGTTGACGAACTCGTAGCCCTCGGCCTGCTCGAGCGGCTCGATCGCGATCTGCACCTTGGCGAACTGACCGGAACCACCGGTCTGCTTCTTGTGGGTGTAGTCGATGCGCTCGACGGCCTGACGGATCGTCTCGCGGTACGCGACCTGCGGCTTGCCGACGTTGGCCTCGACCTTGAACTCACGCTTCATACGGTCGACCAGCACCTCGAGGTGCAGCTCGCCCATACCCGCGATGATGGTCTGGCCGGTCTCCTCGTCCGTGTTGACCTGGAAGGACGGGTCCTCCTCGGCGAGACGCTGGATGGCAACACCCAGCTTCTCCTGGTCACCCTTGGACTTGGGCTCGATCGCGACGCGGATGACCGGGGCCGGGAAGTCCATGGACTCCAGGATGACCGGGGCCTTCTCGTCGGACAGCGTCTCACCGGTGGTGGTCTGCTTCAGGCCCATGACGGCGACGATGTCGCCGGCGCCCACCGACTCGATCTCCTCACGCTTGTTCGCGTGCATGCGGTAGATCTTGCCGATGCGCTCCTTCTTACCCTTCACGGCGTTCAGCACCGAGGTGCCGGACTCCAGGCGGCCGGAGTAGATCCGGACGAAGGTGAGCTTGCCCAGGTGCGGGTCGGACATGATCTTGAACGCCAGCGCGGCCAGGGGCTCGTCGTCCGAGGCCTTGCGGGTGATCTTGGTCTCCGGGTCGTTGGGCTTGGTGCCCTCAACCGACTCGATGTCCAGCGGCGACGGGAGGTACTTGACGACCGCGTCGAGCAGGGGCTGAACGCCCTTGTTCTTGAACGCGGTACCGCAGAAGATCGGCGTGAAGGCCGACTCCAGGGTGCCCTTGCGGATCGCCTCGTACAGCAGCTCCTCGGGGACGTCCTCGCCCTCCATGGCGAGCATCATCACGTCATCGCTGACGTTCGACACCTCGTCCAGGAGCATCTCGCGGTACTCGTTGGCCTGCTCCTGCAGCTCGGCCGGGATGTCGACGATGTCGTACATCTCGCCCTTGGCGGCCTCGGCGGACCAGACCAGCGCCTTCATGCGGACAAGGTCGACAACGCCCTTGAAGTCCGCCTCGGCACCGATCGGGAGCTGCATGACCAGCGGGGTCGCGCCGAGGCGGTCCACGATGGTCTTGACGCAGAAGAAGAAGTTCGCGCCCGTGCGGTCCAGCTTGTTGATGAAGCAGATGCGCGGGACGCCGTAGCGGTCAGCCTGCCGCCACACGGTCTCGGACTGGGGCTCGACACCGGCAACACCGTCGAACACCGTCACGGCACCGTCGAGGACGCGCAGCGAACGCTCCACCTCTACGGTGAAGTCGACGTGACCCGGGGTGTCGATGATGTTGATGGTGTTGTCGACGTCGTCGACCGTCCAGTGACAGGTCGTCGCGGCCGACGTGATCGTGATGCCGCGCTCCTGCTCCTGCTCCATCCAGTCCATGGTGGCAGCGCCATCGTGGACCTCACCGATCTTGTACGAGACGCCGGTGTAGAACAGGATCCGCTCGGTGGTGGTGGTCTTGCCCGCGTCGATGTGCGCCATGATCCCGATGTTGCGGACCCTGGCGAGGTCAAGGGAGGTTGCAGCCATGGTGGCTCGTTCTCTCTCTGTCTAGTGACGGGGTAGGGACTACCAGCGGTAGTGCGCGAAGGCCTTGTTGGACTCGGCCATCTTGTGGGTGTCCTCGCGACGCTTCACGGAAGCGCCCAGGCCGTTGCTGGCGTCGAGGATCTCGTTCATCAGGCGCTCGGTCATGGTCTTCTCGCGACGGGCGCGGGAGTAACCGACCATCCAGCGCAGCGCCAGGGTGCTGGCGCGGCCCGGACGGACCTCGACCGGAACCTGGTAGGTCGCGCCACCGACACGGCGGGACTTGACCTCGAGGGCCGGCTTGACGTTCTCCAGCGCGCGCTTCAGCGTCACGACCGGGTCCGAGCCGGTCTTCTCACGAACGCCCTCGAGGGCGCCGTAGACGATCCGCTCGGCGGTGGAGCGCTTGCCGTGCAGCAGGATCTTGTTGACCAGCTGGGTGACGACCGGGGAGCCGTAAACCGGGTCGATGATGACCGGGCGCTTCGGGGCGGGGCCCTTACGAGGCATTCTTACTTCTCCTTCTTGGCGCCGTAGCGGCTGCGAGCCTGCTTGCGGTTCTTGACACCCTGGGTGTCAAGCGAACCGCGGATGATCTTGTAGCGGACACCAGGAAGGTCCTTCACACGACCACCGCGCACCAGCACGATGGAGTGCTCCTGCAGATTGTGGCCCTCGCCCGGGATGTAAGCGGTGACCTCGATCCCGCTGGTGAGGCGCACACGGGCGACCTTGCGGAGAGCCGAGTTCGGCTTCTTCGGGGTGGTCGTGTACACACGCGTGCAGACCCCACGACGCTGCGGGGAACCCTTCAGCGCGGGAGTCTTGTTCTTCTCGACCTTGTCCTGCCGGCCCTTTCGGACCAGCTGCTGGATCGTAGGCACCGTTTCTCCGTTTTCTGTGTGCCAAGGCTTGGTAAAACTAACCTGCGGTGATCCCCCGCACACGGCCCCGTGGTCGACCCACGCGGTCGGGTGTGTTGGGCTTATTCCGACACGGAATCCCATGAGCTGATGTACAGCGACGGCGCTCAACGCGCGGGGCGCTGGAAGGCGCTCCGGCTCGGCGCGGCGACCGGTGTGCATGCACGCACAAGGACCCGGGGACACCCCAGGCACAAGGTCAGAGCGTACCTAGCGCATCGGGCGCGGTCAAAACAAATGCAACGCCGCAGGTCGCGACCTTCGGCCGGATGTCCCAGGAGTGTCCCGGACGCGACCACCCGGTGTCGGGCCGCCCTCCAACCGCTCTACCACAGCCCGCCGACCGCCGCCACCGGGGCGGGACGCGCCCCGGGCGGCTCGCTCAGATCGGCGCCTGCAGCGCCACCAGGAGAAGCAGCGTCCAGAGCGCGCAGCCCGCGTAGCCGAAGAGCAGGCCGAGGGTGGAGACCCAGTCGCCGGCCCGGTCGTGGCGGCTCAGCTGGGCCTTCGCGACGTGCCCGACGACCACCGCGGGCAGCGAGAGACCGGTCAGGCCGAAGACCAGCGAGGTGACCGCCAGCCCGTTGGTGGAGCGAACCGGCGGCGGGGGCGGCGGGAGGAAGGTCGCCGGGACGGGCGGGGCGGCGAAGGCCATCGGCGACGGCATCGGGCCGGAGGGCAGGTCGGACACCAGCCCGGCCAGCTGGCCGTAGGTCTGCGCGCCGGAGGCCTGCTCGTGGCGCTGCTCGTACTCCTCGGCGGAGAGCCGGCCCTCGGCGAACGCGGCCTTCAGCACGTCGATCGTCCGGTCACGGTCCGCGTACCCGGCGCGCATCCCCGCGTGGAACCCGGGCTGCGGGACGGGTTGCGGGGCGGCCTGCGGAGCGGGCTGGGGCTGCCAGTCCCCGCGGCGATCGGGCTCGCCGGGGCCCGCGGCTCCCCACGGTTGAACGGCCATCCGCACCTCCCGGCACCCGGCGCGGCCCCGCGCGCCTCGCTGTCCCTCACTGTCCCTCATAGTGCAGGACGAACGGCGCGGCTGAGTAGTTGCCAATTCCGGCCCGGCACCCGCCGTAACGCGCCGTCCCGACGGCGCGCCTCACTCGTTCGGCCCACTCGCTCAGGGGATCCTCAACTCGGGAGACAGCCCGTTTCCGCAGTGACAGGCTGATTCCGAGACACCCATCCGCCAGCGAACAGAGAAGGCCGCCATGCAGGCGTCAGCGCCGCCGCCGTCCGACCACCCCGTACCCGTTCCCCCCTCCGCCGTCAGCATCCAAGGGCTGTGGAAGCACTTCGGCGGCCAGGCCGCCGTCGCCGGACTCAGCCTGGAGCTGCCGGCCGGCTCCTTCATCGGCCTGGTCGGCCCGAACGGCGCCGGCAAGACCACCACGCTGTCCATGGCCACCGGCCTGCTCCGGCCCGACCAGGGCACCGTCCTCATCCACGGCGGCGACGTCTGGGCCGACCCGGTCGCGGTCAAGGCGCGGATCGGCATCCTGCCCGAGGGGCTGCGGATGTTCGAGCGGCTCAGCGGCCGCGAACTGCTGCAGTACAACGGGCGGCTGCGCGGCCTGCCCGGCGCCGAGGTGGACCGCCGCGCGGAGGAACTGCTGGCCGTCCTGGACCTCGCCCGCGACGCCGACAAGCTGGTCGCCGACTACTCCACCGGCATGCGCAAGAAGATCGGTCTGGCCGCCGCGCTGCTGCACAACCCCGACGTGCTGTTCCTCGACGAGCCCTTCGAGGGCGTCGACCCGGTCTCCGCGCAGACCATCCGCGGCGTGCTCAAGCGGTACGCGGCGGCCGGATCCACGGTGATCTTCTCCAGCCACGTGATGGAACTGGTCGAACAGCTCTGCGACTGGGTCGCCGTGGTCAACGCCGGCCGGGTGATCGCCCACGGCCCGCTGGACACCGTGCGCGGCGGGCGCAGCCTCCACGAGGCCTTCCTCGGGCTGATCGGCGTCCGCGAGGACGACGGCCAGGCGCTCGGCTGGCTCGGCGGACAAGCCAGTGGGCAGACCGGCGCGCAGCTCGGGGGCGGGCAGTGAGCACCACCCCCGCGGCCGCCCCGACCCCGGTGCCCGACGGGCGGACGGTGGTCCGCGCCCTGGTGGCGCTCAAGCTGCGGCTGCTGCGCAACGGCCTGCGGCGCAGCCCCGGCCGGACCGCCGTGTACGTCATCGGCGGTGTCGTCGGCCTGGCCTTCGCGGCCGGCATCGCCTTCGCCCTCGCCATGCTGAACGGGCGCTTCGACGGCTCCGGGGACGCCGGGGTGATGCTGCTCGGCGTGCTCACCCTCGGCTGGGCGGCGCTGCCGCTGTTCCTCTTCTCCAGCGACGAGAGCGCCGACCCGACCCGGCTCACCATGCTCCCGCTGCGGCCCGGCCCGCTGCTGCGCGGCTCGCTGCTGGCCGCGCTGATCGGGCCCGGCCCGCTGGTCAGCCTGGTGCTGGTGACCGGCGCGGCGCTGTCCGGCGCCAACGGCGGTGCCTCCGCCGCGGCCGCGCTGGTCGGCGTCCCGCTGGCCGTGCTCTGCCTGGTCACGCTCGCCCGGGCGGTCGCCGCCGGCAACGCCCGGATGCTCTCCAGCCGGCGCGGCAAGGACTTCGCGATCTTCGGTGGACTGCTGTTCGCCCTGCTCGTGCAGGCCGCCAACGTCGGCTCGCAGAGCGTCTTCGGCCGCCCCGGGGACCACCTCGACCTCAGCCCGCTGGCGCCGATCGCCTCCGTGCTGCGCTGGCTGCCGCCGGTCAGCGCGGCGGACGCGGCCCGCACCGCCGGCGAGGGGCGGTACGGGCTGGCGCTGTTCCAGCTCGCCGCGGCCGCGGCGCTGCTCGCCCTGCTGCTGCGCTGGTGGCGCGGCAGCCTCCAGGAGCTGATGGTCACCGCCGACTCCTCCACCCTGGAGGTGGCCCGCGGCGTGCAGAGCTCGCGCGGCTGGAGCTTCCTGCCCGAGGGCCGGACCGGCGCGGTGATGCAGCGCCACCTCCGGTACGCCTGGCGGGAGCCGCGGGCCAAGGCCGCGGTGTTCACCAGCATCGGCATGACGCTGGTGATCTGCGTGCTGTCGATGGTCCAGGGCTGGTCGAGCGTCTACCTGCTGGCGATGACCGGGATGTTCCTCGGGCTGCAGATGCTCAACCTGTTCGGCATGGACGGCTCGGCGTTCTGGATGGTCGCCGCCACCCTGCTCACCCCGGCCGACGCCCGGGACGAGCTGCGCGGCCGGGCCTACGCGGTGCTGTCGTACGCCGTTCCGGTGACGCTGGTGCTCGGGCCCGTGCTGGCCGCCGCCACCGGCGACTGGGCCGGTCTGCCGTCCGCACTCGGCCTCGCGCTCGCCCTGCTCGGCTGCGGCGTCGCGCTCGGCGCGACGCTCAGCGTGCTCGCGCCGTACACCATGCCGGCCGACAGCAACCCGATGCGCAACGCCGCCCCCGGACAGGGCGGCCTGGTGCTGGTCAACCAGTTCGGCTCGCTGTTCGGTGTGGCGTTGCTCTCCCTGCCGGTGAGCGGCTACCTCGGCTGGGCGCTGCTCTCCGCCGGCCCGACCTGGCCGGTCCTGGTGGCCGGCCCGCTCTACGGCGCCCTGATCGCCGCCCTCGGCATCCGCTTCGCGGCCGGGCGGCTGCTGGAGCGCGCCCCGGAGATCCTGGCCAAGGCCGTCGAGCGCTGAGTCGCCCGCGTCACCCGGAGCGCCCGGTCCCGTCGAAGGGGCCGGGCGCTCCGGCATCATGGGCGGGAGGGCCGGACCGTCGAGGAGAGCAGGGACACACCGTGGGCAAGCGCGCGCAGCAGGACGGGGACGGGGGCGCCGGCCCGCTGCTGGAGCAGGCGGTGCGATCGGTGCTGACGGCCCCGGACGAGACGCTGGACCTCGCCCTGGACACCGGGGCGTCGCTGCTCGCCGCCTCGGCCGGCCAGTGGCCGGCGGTCAGCCGGGCCCTGCTGGGGTACGCGGACACCGCCGTCGGCCGCTGCTGGTCCGCCGGGTGGCGTCCGGCGGACCTCGCCCGGGTGGTCCGGCGCGGGCTGAAGCCCGTCCACCTGGCCCTCGCGGTGGACCTGATCGCCGCCGAGGGCCGTCGGCACGCCGCGGCCGCCCTCGACCGGCGCTGGCACGAGCAGCTGCGCGAGCTGGAGGCCGAGGTGTGGTGGCCGGGTGACGAGCAGTACCTCGGCGCCTTCGCCGACCGGCACCGGCTGGACCGCTTCGCGCTCGCCACCACCGCCCTGGAGCTGCTGCGGACCTGGGGCCGGCTGCCGCCGATCTCCCCGGTCGGCCCCGCGCCGGGCCGGCGGCCGCAGGCCGAGCGCAGCACCGGCCCGCAGGCCGGCGAGCCGAGGATGCTGGCCCGGATCCGGGCGCTGCTGGCCAAGGCCGAGTCCACCGAGTACCCGGAGGAGGCCGAGGCGCTCACCACCAAGGCCCAGCAGCTGATGGCCCAGCACAGCATCGACGATGCGCTGCTGGCCGCCACCGGAGACGACCGGAACACCCCGGCGGCGCTGCGGATCGGCGTGGACAACCCGTACGAGAGCCCCAAGACCATGCTGCTGGACGCCGTCGCGGCGGCCAACCGGTGCCGGGTCGTGTGGGCCAAGGAGTTCGGCTTCTGCACCGTCGTCGGCTTCGACGGCGACCTGGACGGCGTCGAACTGCTCTACACCTCGCTGCTGGTGCAGGCCACCCACGCGCTCAACAAGGCCGGCTCCCGCCGGGACTCGCGCAGCAAGGCGTTCCGGCACTCCTTCCTGGTCGCGTACGCGGCGCGGATCCGCGAGCGGCTGACCGCCGCCACCGAGCGCGCGACCACCGCCGCCGCGGCCGGCCGGCACCTGCGCGAGGACGGCACCGAGGAGCAGCTGCTGCCCGACGAGCGGCTGCTGCCCGCGCTCGCCGCCCGCTCCGAGGCGGTGGACGACGAGGTCGGCCGGCTGTTCCCCAAGCTGGTCTCGCAGCGGGTCCGGGTGAGCGACGGCGTGGGCTGGGCGGCCGGGCGCGCCGCCGCCGACCGCGCCGCGCTGCACGGGCGCGCCGGGCAGATCCGCCGGTAGACCTGATAGAACGTATCCCGCCATGAACCAAGGGGGATCGACGTGACGGAGTCGGCGGCCGAATCGGGATACCGCGACCGGGTGCGCGGGGCGCTGCTCGGCGGGGCCGTCGGCGACGCGCTGGGCTGGCCGGTGGAGTTCCAGCAGCTCCACCAGATCCAGCAGCGGTACGGGCCGGACGGCGTGACCGGGCTGCCGGCCGGCGCCGGGCCGGTCGAAGTCACCGACGACACCCAGATGACCCTGTTCACCGCCGAGGGCCTGATCCGTGCCTTCGTCCGCGGCTGGACGGGCGGCGGCGGCTCGGTGCCGGAGGCCGTCCACGCCGCGTACCGGCGCTGGCTGCTGACCCAGCGCCAGGGCTCGCCGGACACCGCGCCGCAGCCCCGCCCGTACGACGGCTGGCTGCTGACCAGGCCCTTCCTGTACGCGTCGCGGGCGCCCGGCAACGCCTGCATGAGCGGGGTGGCCGAGCACCCGGAGTTCGAGTCGCCGTCCGTGATCGGGCAGCCGGGGCCGATCAACCCGGACTCCAAGGGCTGCGGCACGGTGATGCGCTCGGCGCCGTTCGGGCTGGCCCGGCTGGGCGTCGAGCTGTCCTTCGGGCTGGCCGTGCAGTGCGCCCAGATCACCCACGGGCACCCGACCGGCTACCTCTCGGCGGGCGCCTTCGCGGCACTGGTCGAGCGGCTCGCCAACGGGACCGAGCCGTGGGCGGCGGTCGGCGAGACCGTGGAGCAGATCCGCGAGCTGCCGGGATCCAAGGAGACGGTGCAGGCGCTGGCCCGGGCCGTCCGGGTGGCCCAGGAGTCGCAGCCGACGGCGGAGTCCGTGGAGCGGGTCGGGCTCGGCTGGATCGCCGAGGAGTGCCTGGCCATCGCGGTGTACTCGCTGCTGGCGACCACCCTCGAACCCGACCCGGTGCGCAGCGCGCTGCTGCTGTCGGTGAACCACTCCGGGGACAGCGACTCCACCGGCGCGGTCTGCGGCAACCTGGTCGGCGCCGCGTACGGCGCCTCGGCGCTGCCCGCCGAGTGGGCGGGGGCGGTCGAGGGCCGGGCCGAACTGCTGCGGGTCGCGGACGACCTGCTGGTGCTGTTCGGCAGCCGCGACCCGGCCCACCCGGCGCTCGGCGGGCGCTACCCGGCCTGGTGACGCCCGATCCGCCTCCGTGTGCTTCGCCCGCTTCGTCTGCTTCGCCCGCTTCGTCTGCGGGTCGGCTCAAGGCGCCTGCGGGTCGGCTCAGGGCGCCTGCGGGTCGGTGACCTGGCCGAGGAACAGCGGCCGCCCGTCGACGGTGTCGCGGATCAGGAACAGGAACGGCCGGTCGATGTGCAGCTGGACGGACTCCGGCGCGGCCGGCGCCGCCATCGCCGCCACCCCGGCGCCGCTGCCGGCCGCCGCGACCGTACCGTCCTCGTTCACCTCGACGGTGGCCTTCTGCACCACCGCGCCCAGGCCGAGCGGCTCCTTGGCGGTGATGCCGGTGAAGTCGGGCGCGTCGAAGGCCGCCTTGACACCGAGTGAGCGCAGGGCGGGGACGAGGTCGTTGGCCGTGTCGAAGTGGAACCGCGGCAGGGTCAGGTCGACGGACCGCTCGTCGAGCCCGCCGAGGATCCGGTCGAGCTGGGCCCGGTCCAGGCCCTTGCTGAAGGCCGCGTACCCGCCCTGCGCGGGGACGATCAGGTCCATCGCCAACCCACCTCCCACGTAAGGGAGTTCGACGGCCTGCCAGGGTTCGCCGACGATGCCGCCGGAGCCCTCGGCGTACCGGAGGGTGCCGGTGCGGCTCATCGTGCTCACCGACGGGGTGGAGCCGTCCAACCGGTGGAAGGGGCGCTCGGAGGTGTTCGCGGGCTTGAACCCGGAGGCCCACGCCGCCTTCAGGTAGAGCGCGTCGGTGAGCGCCAGCCGGGTGTCGGCGGTGATCTGCCGCGGGCCGAAGAGCTCCTTGATCCGCCCCTCGGTGGCCTTCTCCACCGCCGCGTTGATGCTTCCGCGGGCGCCGTCCGGGTCCCTGGCGAAGTCGACGGGGTGCACACCGGTGTCGAAGGCGGCGGCGAGCGTGTCCAGGTACTCCGGGGCGACGGCCAGGCCCTGCTGCATCCACAGGGCGTCGGACCGGCGCAGGACGACCTGGTCGCCGCCGGCCCGGCTCCCGCCGTCCGGCGCGCCGACGGCGAGGGCGTACTGCCGCGGGTCGAGCCCGGTGTGCAGGGCCTTGGCCAGCTCTTCGGCGGTGGCGCCGCGCGCCCCCGGCAGCAGCATCCCGAGCACGCTCGCCAGCCCGGCCGGCGAGACCACGACGTTGCGCCCCGCCCCGTCCGGCGTCGCCGTCAGCGCGTGCAGCAGGTCCAGCCCGAACGCGCCGGTCCCGGCCGCCACCGCCGCCACCTGCCCCGGATCCACCGCCGCCCGGCTCCCCGACGCCGAGGCCCGCACCACCACGGGCCCCCCGCCCGCCGCACTCCCGCACCCGGCCAGCGCCGGGCCGACGGCCAACCCGGCGGCGAGAAGCAACCCCGCCCGACGGCGGGAACGGCCATGCCCTACGGCGCTGCGCTTCGTCATGGCCCTTCGACGCACCACCCCCGACCCCGGTTCCGCCCGGAGCCGGACCGCGGGTCGTGGAGCTCAGGTCGTGGAGCTCAGGTCGTGGAACTCAGTCCCAGAGCGCCCCGAGCGCGAGCAGCTCGTCCCGGTACTCGATCCGCTCCACCCACTCCTGCGGCCAGACCGACTCCCCGTGACGGGCCCCGGCGAAGGCGCCGGTCAGACAGGCCAGGGAGTCCGAGTCGCCGCTGGAGTAGGCGGCCCGCCGGACGGCGGCCACCGGGTCGTCCGGCAGCAGCAGGAAGCAGAGCAGGCCGGTGGCGAAGGCCTCCTCGGCGACCCAGCCCTCACCGGTGGCCAGGCACGGGTCCGCTTCGACGTCGGGCGCGGCGAGCGCAGCGTCGAGTCGGTCGAGAACGGCCACGCAGTCGTCCCAGCCGCGGGCGATGACGTCCTGCGGCGAGCGGCCGTGCCAGCGCGCGGCGAGGTCGCCGAGCCAGAACTCGTCGTAGCGCTCGCGGCTCGCCAGCGCGTAGGCCCGCAGCACCTCGGGCAGGCCGGCCGGCGGAACGCCCTCGGCGAGCTTGCGGATGGCGTACGCGGTGAGGTCACTGGCGGCGAGCGCGGTCGGGTGCCCGTGGGTGAGCGCGGACTGCAGCTGCGCGGCGCCCGCGAGCTGGCGGGCGTCGAGTTCGCGGATCAGCCCGACCGGAGCGACCCGCATGTTGGCGCCGCAGCCCTTGGAACCGACGTCGCTCGCCTGCTGCCAGCGGTACGCGGGGCGGCTCAGCCGCTCGCAGGCGCGCAGGCAGGTCATGCCGGGAGCACGGTTGTTCTCCGGGGAGCGCCACCAGTCGACGAACTCCTCGCGAACGGGCCGCTCCAGCCGTAGCGGGGTCAGCGGCCCGCGCTCCAGGGCAATGCGCAGACCACGGCCGAGGGCGAGGGTCATCTGGGTGTCGTCGGTGACCAGCGCCCTTGGGGGCAGCGGAAGTTGCCGCCAGTCCGGGTGGTCTTCGGCAATCATCTCGACCGTCTTGAACTCGGTCACCCGGCCGATCGCATCCCCGATCGCCAGCCCCAGCAGTGACCCCGTCGCCTTGCCCACAGCTCTCCCCCGTTCCTCGAACCGACCCGACCCGACCTGGCCCAGACCTCGGTCTAGACCTCGACCACCAGTTCCCTCAGGCCCCGGATCACGTAGCCCGGGTTCCACTCGGGTTCGCGGGCCAGGCGCAGGCCGGGGGCGCGGCGCAGGAGGGCGCCGTAGGACTCGGTGAGTTCCAGTCTGGCGAGCGGGGCGCCGAGACAGAAGTGGATTCCGGCGCCGAAGGTGATGTGGGGGTTGTCGGTGCGGCCGAGGTCGAGGCGGTCGGGGTCGGTGAAGCGCTCGGGGTCGCGGTTGGCGGAGCCGAAGAGGAGGGCGACCTCGGAGCCGCGCGGGATGGTGACGCCGCGCAGCTCGATGTCCTCCAGGACCCACCGTTCGAACAGCTGCAGCGGGGTGTCCCAGCGCATCAGCTCCTCGATGGCGGTGGGCAGGAGCGCGTCGGTCGCGCCGCGCAGCCGGGCGAGTTCACCGGGGTTGCGGAACAGCGCCCACCAGCCGTTGCCGGTGGTGTTGACGGTCGCCTCGTGGCCGGCGTTGAGCAGCAGCACGCAGGTGGAGATCATCTCCTGCTCGCTGAGCGCGTCGGAGCCCTCCTGGGCCTGGATCAGCGCGCTGATCAGGTCGGTGCCGGGGGCGGTGCGGCGTTCGCGGATGAGGGCGCGCAGGTAGTCGGAGAACTCGGTGCTCGCGGTGACGGCCTTGCGGGCGGCCTCCTCGCTCGGGTTGAGCTCGTACATGCCGGTGATGTCGGCGGACCAGGGCCGGAGCAGGTGCCGGTCGCTCTCCGGCACGCCGAGCATCTCGGCGATCACGGCGACCGGCAGCGGCTCGGCGACGGAGGCGATCAGGTCGCCGCCGCCGGCCGTGAGCAGGCCGTCGACGAGTTCCCCGGCGAGCCGCTGGACGGTCGGCCGCAGGCCCTCGACCATGCGCGGGGTGAAGGCCTTGGAGACCAGCCGGCGGATCCGGGTGTGGTCGGGGGCCTCCAGGTCGAGCAGCCCGAAGTCGTTGAGGGTGTGGAAGGGCTCGTGCGCCGGGTCGGGTTCGGGCCGCCCGAACTCCTGGTGGCTGAAGCGGTGGGTGTAGGTGCGCCCGAGCCGCCGGTCGCGCAGGAGCGCGCTGACGTCCTCGTGCCGCGAGACGAGCCACTGCCCGGTCGGCTCGAAGTACGTCACCGGCGCGTGCTCGCGCAACTCGGCGTACGCGTCGTACGGGTGGGCCACGAACGCCGCCGACCAGGGGTCGAACTTCGCCGTCGTCGTCATCGCTCGATCACTCCAGGCCATGAGGGGGGAGCCGGAAGGATCATCGTACGCATGCGGTTCACCCCTTTTTAAGCCCCTTCTTCAGAGCCCCTCCGCCACCAGCCTCCGCACCAGGGCCGGCAGCGCCTGGGAGATCGGCTCGCGGATGACCTCGTCGGCGGCCTCGTCGTACGGCGTCGGCTCGGCGTTCAGGATGATCAGCTTCGACCCCGTCCGCACCGCGTCGTACGGCAGCGCGGCCACCGGGAACACCTGAAGGCTGGTACCGACCGCGATGAACACGTCGCAGGCGCGGGCGATCGAGTCGGCCTGCCCGAGCACCTCCGGGTCCAGGTTCTCGCCGAACATCACCGTGCGCGGCTTCAGGATCCCCCCGCACGCCCGGCAGTCGGGGTCCGGCTCGCCCTCCTCGACCCGCCGCAGCGCCTCCGCCATCGGCCCCGTCGCCCCGCAGCCCAGACACTGCACCTCCAGTGCGGTGCCGTGCAGTTCGAGCACCTTGCGCGGGGCCAGCCCGGCCCGCTGGTGCAGCCCGTCCACGTTCTGGGTGAGCACCCGCAGCGGCAGCCCCGAGCGCTCCAGGTCGACCAGCGCCCGGTGCCCGGCGTTCGGCTCGGCCCCCAGCGCGCCCGTCTCCAGCCTCAGCCGCCACGCCCGCCGCCGCACCTCGGGATCGGCGCGGTACGGGCCGATGGTGACCAGGTCCTGGGCCGACGGATCGCGCTGCCAGAGCCCCTGCGGGCCGCGGTAGTCGGGGATGCCCGAGTCGGTCGAGATGCCCGCGCCGGTGAGGACGGCGATCAGGGGGCGTTTCGCGTTCATGCCCCGGACGGTACGGGCGGGCCGGTTCGGGGCGCCACCGAAAATCCGGGTGCGCCGCGTCAACTGCCGCCGCACACTGGGCCGGTCACCCCACCACTTGCCAAGGAGCCCCGTGCAGGGAGCAGTCAGCGTCTCGCCCGTCCAGATTCCCGAGTTGCTGCTCGGGCTGGCCACCGTCCGGCCGGTGTTCCTCTGGGGCGCGCCCGGGATCGGGAAGTCCTCGCTGGTAAGGGAGTTCGCCGAGTCGCTCGGTCTGGAGTGCGTGAGCCTGGTCGGCACCCAGCTCGCGCCAGAGGACCTGATCGGCGTCCCGCAGCTGACCCCGCAGGGCCGCTCCCGGTTCTGCCCGCCCGAGCAGATCGCCCGCGACGAGCCGTACTGCCTGTTCCTGGACGAGCTCAACGCGGCGACCCCGGACGTCCAGAAGGCGTTCTACTCGCTGATCCTGGACCGCCGGATCGGCTCGTACGAGCTGCCGCCCGGCTCGATCGTGATCGGCGCCGGGAACCGAGCCACCGACGGCGCGCTCGCCCGGCCGATGGCGTCCGCGCTGGTCAACCGCATGGTCCACGTGCACCTGCGGGCCAGCGCCGCGGACTGGCTGCGTTGGGCGGCCGGCGCCGGCATCCACCCCTGGGTCATCGACTACGTCACCGACCGGCCCGACCACCTGTGGTCCGCCCCGCCGAAGACCGAGGAGCCGTTCTCCACCCCGCGCGCCTGGCACATGCTCTCCGACGCCCTGCACTCCTTCGGCCCCACCCTGGACGAGGAGACCCTCAAGGTGCTCGCGTACGGGCTGCTCACCCCGCAGCACGCGATCGCCTTCTGCGGCTACGCCAAGATCGTCCGCAACGCGTACGGTCTGGAGGCGATCCTCAAGGGCGACGCCCGCTGGCCGCACCGGCTGGAGGACCGCGACCTGCTCTACTACCTGGCCGACGCCTTCCGCGGCCGCCTCGTCAAGGAGCTGCCCGCCGGCAAGGAGCACGCCTCGGGGGCGCAGCGCCAGACCGCCTTCCGGGCCAAGTCGCTGCTGGTGCAGCTGGCCGAGATCTCGGTGGAGGTCGCCCAGACGGTGATCGCCGACGGCGCGGACGGCAATCCGGTGCTGCCTTCCTGGTTCCTGATCGAGGCGGCCCGGGACATGCCCCGGCTGGTCGAGGCCCGCCGGTGAGTCCCTCCGTCCACAAGGGTGCGAAGAAGCCGGACCCGGGCGCGGAGGTCTTCGCCGAGGGAGTCCGGCTGCTGCGCCGGAATCCGGCCTTCGACGCCGTGCCCGCCGACTTCTGCCGCCGGGACGACTGCGGGCTGGCCCCGCCCGGCGGCTGGGCGGTGGTCGACTCCGACGGCACCGTGCACGTCAACCCGCGCCGCCGGGCCGAGCCGGAGGAGTGGGCCTGGGTGCTGGCGCACTGCCTGCTGCACCTGGGCTTCGGCCACGTCCCGGCCGCCCGGGGTGTCCGGGTCCAGCCCGACGTCTACGAGGAGGCGGCCCGCTGCGCGGTGGTGAACCGTTTCCTCGCGACCTTCCCGGTCGGCCGCCCCCCGGTCGCCCTCCCGCAGGAGTACCCGGGCGGCGACGAGGAGGAGCTGGCCTCCCGCTGGCGCCGCGACGGCCTGCCGCCCGCCGACGCCGGGACGGCCGGCGCCGCGGACCACGACCAGCTGCTGGTCGAGTGGCAGGACCACGGCCACACCCCGCAGGACTGGTCGGCGGCCTTCGCCGCCGCACTCACCCGCACCATGTCCGCCGCGATGGACCGGGCCGGCGGCCGGATCGACCAGGAGACCGGCGAGCTCCTGCCCGAACGGCCGTGGACCAGGGCACTCGGCTGGTTCGTGTCCTCCTACCCGCTGCTCGGCGGCATCGCGGCCGGCCTCACCGTCGTCGCCGACGCCGAACTGGCCCGCGCCCACGGCATCACCATCGCCGCCGTCAACGCCGAGGCCGGCGAGGTCTACATCAACCCGCTGCGCCAGCACACCGACGAGGAGTGGCGGTTCGTCCTCGGCCACGAGATGCTGCACGCCGCCCTGCGACACGGCGAGCGCCGCGGCGGCCGGGACCCGTTCCTCTTCAACGTCGCCGCCGACTACGTCATCAACGGCTGGCTGCTGGAGATGGGCGTCGGCGACATGCCGGAAGGCCTGCTGCACGACCCGCAGCTGAAGGGGCTGTCGGCCGAGGAGGTGTACGACCGGATCGTCCGCGACGAGCGCCGGATCCGCCGGCTCGCCACCCTGGCCGGCAAGAACCGCCCGGACATCCTCGGCGCACCGCTGGACCGCGGCCCGCGCGACTACGTGGACCTCGACGACTTCTACCGCCGCGGCCTCCAGCAGGGCTTCGAGCTGCACCAGCGCGAACGCGGCCTGCTGCCCGCCGGGCTGGTCGAGGAGATCCGCGCCCTCGCCCATCCGCCGCTGCCCTGGGACGCCCGGCTGGCCCGCTGGTTCGACGAGTTCGTGCCCCGCCCGGAGCCGGTCCGCAGCTACTCCCGCCCGGCCCGCCGGCAGTCCGCCACCCCGGACATCCCCCGGGCCGGCCGCTACCACCCGCCCGAGGAGGTGCCGCGCTGCACCTTCGGCGTCGTCCTGGACACCTCCGGCTCGATGAACCGGGTCCTGCTCGGCAAGGCACTCGGCGCGATCGCCTCGTACGCGGCCGCCCGGGACGTGCCCGCGGCCCGGGTGGTGCACTGCGACGCCGCACCGCACGACGCCGGGTACGTCCCGGTCGGCGAGATCGCCGGCCGGGTCCGGGTGCGCGGGCGCGGCGGCACCGTGCTCCAGCCGGGCGTCGACCTGCTGGAGCGGGCCGAGGACTTCCCGCGCGGGGCGCCCGTGCTGGTGATCACCGACGGCGCCTGCGACGTGCTGCGGGTACGCCGCGAGCACGCCTTCCTCGTCCCCCGGGGCGCCGGGCTGCCGTTCACCCCGCGCGGACCGGTGTTCCGGATGAGCTGACGGGCGGCCCCTCCCCCGTGGGAGCGGCCGCCCGTACGGGGCGCCCGGTCAGACCACTGCCGGGCGGGGCCCGGCGGCGCGGCGAACCAGCGGGGCCAGCGCCACCAGGTAGCAGACCGCGGCCACCGGGATCAGCGCCAGGTCGACCCCCGAGGCGGCGGTGCCGACCAGCATCAGCACCGGGCTCCACCAGGGCAGCGTCCGGGCCGCGCCCACCGCGGCGGCGACCAGCAGGGCCAGCAGGCCGACGTAGAACAGCAGCGGGCCGATCTGGTAGACGACCGGCAGCACCCCGGGAACGCTCTGGACCCGGTCGAACATCCGCGACTGCTCGGCCTTGTCCGCCGCCGCCAGGCCGACGTACAGGTCGATCCCGATCTGCACCAGCGAGGCCGCCAGGCCGGCGAACGCCGTCCCGAGCGCGGCACCGGCCGCGAGCCGCCCGGCCGTGGTGCCGCGCTGGGCGAGCAGCCCGCGCAGGGCGAGCAGGACCGGGGCGAACAGCAGCAGCCCGGCGAACATCGCGGTGTGGCCGACCGTCCAGCCGAGGCCGGGAGCCCGGGAGCCCGGGACCAGCCGGATCCCCCCGTAGAGAGCCATCAGGGCGGGGGCGCCGACGACGGCGTAGGCGGTGCGGCGGTTCTGCTGCGGGGTGTTCATCCGACGATCTCCTGTGGTGATCCGCGGCCCCGGCAGGTGGCTGGTGGCCCGTGGTCCGTTCCGACACCGCAGATGCTGTCCGCCGCACCCCTCGTCGCGGATCGCCCGTACCGGCGAACCCGCCGCCTCCCCCGCACGGGGGAGTCCCGGCCGGGCCCCTCCCGCCGGCCAGGACCCCGTAGGAGAGCCCCTACGCCTCCCCCGCCACCACCGCGCCGGCCTCGTACGCGAACACCACCGCGTGCACCCGGTCCCGCAGCCCCAGCTTGCCCAGCACATTGCTGACGTGCGTCTTCACCGTGTGCTCGCTGACCACCAGCTCGGCCGCGATCTCCGCGTTGGAGAGCCCGCGCGCCAGCAGCCGCAGGGTCTCCTGCTCGCGCAGGGTGAGCTGCTCCAGCAGCTTGGACGGCGGCCGCACCGCCCGCTCGGGCGAGCCCGGGCGGCGGGCGGCGAACTCGCCGATCAGCCGCCTGGTCACCGAGGGCGCGAGCAGCGCCTCCCCGGAGGCCACCATCCGCACCCCGTGCGCCAGGTCGTCCCGCCGGACGTCCTTGAGCAGGAAGCCGCTGGCGCCCGCGTACAGCGCGTCGAAGACGTAGTCGTCGGCGTCGAAGGTGGTCAGCATGATCACCTTGGTGGACGGGAACTCGGCGCAGACCCGGCGGGCCGCCTCCAGCCCGTCCATGACCGGCATCCGGACGTCCAGCAGCAGGACGTCCGGGCCGTGGGCGCGGACCGCCTCGACCGCCTCGGCGCCGTCACAGGCCTCGGCCACCACCTCGATGTCGGGCTGCGCGTCCAGGATCATCCCGAACCCTGCCCGCACCAGCTCCTGGTCGTCCGCGACGACCACCCGAATCGGCTTCATCCGCCTGCCTTCTCCACCACGCCCGCCACCCCCAACGGCAGCCGGGCACTCACCAGGAAGCCCTTGTTCTCCGGTCCGGGTCCGGCCTCGGCCCGTCCGCCGCAGGCCGCCGCCCGCTCCCGGATGCCGACCAGCCCGCGGCCGCCGGACCAGCCGTTCACCGCGCCGCCGGCGGTCACCGGCAGCCCGCGCCCGTTGTCGGACACCACGACCTCCATGGTGTCCCCGGACCGCCGCACCCGGACCGCCACCCGGTCGGCGCCGGAGTGCTTGACCGTGTTGGTCAGCGCCTCCTGCACGATCCGGTACGCCGCGGCCTGGACGTCGGCGGGCACCGCGCCCAGCCCGTCGGCCAGTTCGAGCTCCACCGCCGGTCCGGCCCGGCGCACCCGCTCGGCCACGTCGGCGAGTTCGGCCAGCCGGGGCTGCGGGGCCAGCTCAGGACCGGCCCCCTCCTCCTTCAACACTCCGAGGACGCGTCGCAGTTGGACCATCGCGTCGCGGCCCGTGTCGGCGATGGCGTCGAAGGCGCGGATCGCCCGGTCCGGGTTGGCGTGCACCACCAGCGGCCCGGCCTCGGCCTGGATGATCATCAGCGAGACGGCGTGCGCCAGGATGTCATGCATCTCCCGGGCGATCCGGGCCCGCTCCTCCACCACCGCGCGGCCCGCCTCACTGGCCGCCCGTTCCCCCGCCTCGCGGGCCCGCTCGGCCTCCAGCCGGGTCAGCCGCCGCTGGGCGCGCACCAGCGAGCCGAAGACGAACGAGCCGACCGAGGTGAGCAGGCTGAACAGCATGCCGTTGGGCGAGTGGGTGCCGATCACGTTGGCGATCACCACCACCGCCAGCACCGTCCAGCGCTGCCGGTCCGGGGAGCGCTCCGCCACCGTGTAGATGCCGATCACCCCGGCCAGCGGCACCTGCGGACTCGCCGAGTGCGCCACCACGGACAGCGCCATGATGGCCACGCTGCCCGCCGCCAACGCGGCCAGCGGCGCCCGGCGCCGCCAGGGCAGCGACAGCGCGCTGGACACCGCCACCAGGTAGATCCAGCACGGCCAGGCCCGGTCGTCGTTGCCGACCGCCCAGAGCGAGATCCCGGCCGATGCCACGGCCAGCAGCGAGTCCAGCACGTACGGACTCAGCCCGGCCGACCAGCTCCGCCAGCGCGCCGCTCGCACCACCGCCGCCCCTCCCCCGGGTCCGGGGGCGCCGCCCCCGCGGAGAAGATCATGCCCTACCGGCAGAACCTCCGGAACGGCCCGGTCAGACACCGCCGACCGACAGCCCGCCGGCGCCCGTACCCGCCGTGATGCTGCGCGCCGCCCCCGCGGCCGCCATCGCGCCCCGTACCCGCTTCATGCCCGGCCCCCTTCGAAAGCCCCGTCGTCCCGACCCGCGAAGCCTCCCCCGGCCGCCCCCTCCTCCGCCTCCCCCACCGGAGCGGTTCCGGCCCCTCCCCCGCACGAGGGAGGGGCCGGAGCCGGGAACGACGAAGGGCCCGGAGGCTTGATGCCTCCGGGCCCTTCGTTGCTACTGAGTAGCGGGGACAGGATTTGAACCTGCGACCTCTGGGTTATGAGCCCAGCGAGCTACCGAGCTGCTCCACCCCGCGTCGGTGAACACGACTCTACGCGACTTCCGCCGGGGAACCTAATCCGTTTCCCGCGGGGCCACCGGGCCCCGGGCCCCGCAGCGGGAACGCCGCAGGGCGGCCACCCCGCGAGGGGTGACCGCCCTGCCAGCCGAACGTCGGACTCAGCCGGTGTACGGGCCGTAGTCGTAGTCGTCCAGCGGAACCGCCTGGCCGGAGCCGGCGCCGAAGGGCGACAGGTCGTAGTCGTCGTAGCCGACGGCCGAGTACATCGCGGCCTTGGCCTCCTCGGTCGGCTCGACCCGGATGTTGCGGTAGCGGGGCAGACCCGTACCGGCCGGGATGAGCTTACCGAGGATGACGTTCTCCTTGAGGCCCAGCAGCGGGTCCGACTTGGCGTGGATCGCCGCGTCGGTGAGGACCCGGGTCGTCTCCTGGAAGGAGGCGGCCGACAGCCAGGACTCGGTGGCCAGCGAGGCCTTGGTGATACCCATCAGCTGCGGACGGCCGGAGGCGGGGTGACCGCCCTCGGCGACCACGCGACGGTTCTCCGTCTCGAAGCGGCCGCGCTCGACGAGCTCGCCCGGGAGCAGCTCGGCGTCGCCCGACTCGATGATCGTCACGCGGCGGAGCATCTGCCGGATGATGATCTCGATGTGCTTGTCGTGGATCGACACACCCTGCGAGTTGTAGACCTTCTGGACCTCGGCGACCAGGTGGATCTGGACGGCACGCTGGCCCATGATGCGCAGGACGTCGTGCGGGTTGGTGGCACCCATGGTCAGCTTCTGGCCGACCTCGACCGCCTCGCCCTCGCTGACCAGCAGCTTCACACGCTTGGAGACGGGGTAGGCGATCTCGTCGCTGCCGTCGTCCGGGGTGATGACGAGCTTGCGGGTCTTCTCGGTGTCCTCGATCCGCGCCCGGCCGGTGGCCTCCGAGATCGGGGCCACACCCTTGGGGGTACGGGCCTCGAAGAGCTCGACGACACGCGGCAGACCCTGAGTGATGTCGTCACCGGCCACACCACCGGTGTGGAAGGTACGCATCGTCAGCTGGGTACCGGGCTCACCGATGGACTGGGCGGCGATGATGCCGACCGCCTCACCGATGTCGACCAGCTTGCCGGTGGCCAGCGAACGCCCGTAGCAGAAGGCGCAGGTGCCGACGGCCGACTCGCAGGTCAGGATCGAGCGGGTCTTGACCTCGCCGATGCCGTGGCGGATCAGCTCGTCGATCAGCACGTCACCGAGGTCGGTGTTGGCGGTGGCAAGGAGCTTGCCGTCCACCGTGATGTCCTCGGCGAGCATGCGGGCGTAGACACTGGTCTCGACGTCGTCGGCCTTGCGCAGGACGCCGTCCGCACCGACGGTGCCGATCGCCAGCTTCAGGCCGCGCTCGGTACCGCAGTCCTCCTCGCGAATGATGACGTCCTGGGAGACGTCGACCAGACGACGGGTGAGGTAGCCGGAGTCGGCGGTACGGAGGGCGGTGTCCGCCAGACCCTTACGGGCACCGTGGGTGGAGATGAAGTACTCCAGCACGGTGAGACCCTCACGGAACGACGCCTTGATGGGTCGCGGGATGGTCTCGTTCTTGGCGTTCGACACCAGACCACGCATACCGGCGATCTGGCGCATCTGCATCATGTTTCCACGAGCACCCGAGTCGACCATCATGAAGATGGGGTTCGTCTTCGGGAAGTTCTCGTTCATGGCCTCGGCGACCTCGTTGGTCGCCTGGGTCCAGATGCCGATGAGCTCCTGCTTGCGCTCGTCGTTGGTGATCAGGCCGCGCTCGTACTGACGCTGGACCTTCTCCGCCTTCGCCTCGTAGCCCTCGAGGATCTGGGGCTTGTTCGGCGGGACGACGACGTCGGAGATCGAGACGGTGACACCCGAGCGGGTCGACCAGTGGAAACCGGCCGCCTTCAGGTTGTCCAGGGTCGCCGCGACGACGACCTTGGGGTAGCGCTCCGCCAGGTCGTTGACGATCGCGGAGAGCTGCTTCTTGCCCACCTCGTAGTCGACGAACGGGTAGTCCTCGGGCAGCAGCTCGTTGAAGAGCGCGCGGCCCAGGGTGGTGGTCAGGCGGAACGGCTCGCCGTCGAACCAGGCCGTCTGGCCCTCCTCGTCCACCGGCGGGGTCCAGCCGCGCGGCGGGACGGTGCCGGCCGGCAGGCGCAGCTCGATCGGGGCCTGGACGTCCAGCTCGCGGGCGTCGAAGGCCATGACGGCCTCGGCGGTCGAGGAGAAGGAACGGCCACCGCCCTTCACCGTCTCCCGGTCCGAGGTCAGGAAGAACAGACCGAGCACCATGTCCTGGGTCGGCATGGTGACGGGGCGACCGTCGGCCGGCTTCAGGATGTTGTTCGAGGACAGCATCAGGATGCGGGCCTCGGCCTGCGCCTCCGCGGAGAGCGGCAGGTGGACGGCCATCTGGTCACCGTCGAAGTCCGCGTTGAACGCGGTGCAGACGAGCGGGTGGATCTGGATGGCCTTGCCCTCGACCAGCTGGGGCTCGAAGGCCTGGATGCCGAGGCGGTGCAGGGTGGGCGCACGGTTCAGCAGGACGGGGTGCTCGGCGATGACCTCTTCGAGCACGTCCCACACGACCGGGCGGGCCCGCTCGACCATGCGCTTGGCCGACTTGATGTTCTGCGCGTGGTTCAGGTCGACCAGGCGCTTCATCACGAACGGCTTGAAGAGCTCCAGCGCCATGGCCTTGGGCAGACCGCACTGGTGCAGCTTGAGCTGCGGGCCGACGACGATGACCGAACGGGCCGAGTAGTCGACGCGCTTGCCGAGCAGGTTCTGGCGGAAACGACCCTGCTTGCCCTTCAGCATGTCGCTGAGGGACTTCAGCGGGCGGTTGCCCGGGCCGGTGACCGGACGGCCGCGACGGCCGTTGTCGAACAGGGCGTCGACGGCCTCCTGGAGCATGCGCTTCTCGTTGTTCACGATGATCTCGGGCGCGCCGAGGTCGAGAAGCCGCTTCAGGCGGTTGTTGCGGTTGATCACGCGGCGGTACAGGTCGTTCAGGTCGGAGGTCGCGAAGCGGCCACCGTCCAGCTGCACCATCGGACGCAGGTCCGGCGGGATGACCGGGACGCAGTCCAGCACCATGCCGTTGGGCTTGTTGGTGGTCTGCAGGAACGCGGAGACGACCTTGAGGCGCTTCAGCGCGCGGGTCTTCTTCTGGCCCTTGCCGGTGCGGATGATCTCGCGCAGGCGCTCGGACTCCTCCGCCAGGTCGAAGGTCTCGAGGCGGTCCTTGAGGGCCGCCGCGCCCATCGAGCCGGAGAAGTAGGTGCCGAAGCGGTCGCGCAGCTCGCGGTAGAGCAGCTCGTCGCCCTCGAGGTCCTGGACCTTGAGGTTCTTGAAGCGGGCCCACACCTCGTCGAGGCGGTCGAGCTCGCGCTGCGCGCGGTCGCGCAGCTGCTTCATCTCGCGCTCGGCGCCCTCGCGCACCTTGCGGCGCACGTCGGCCTTGGCGCCCTCGGCCTCCAGCTCGGCCAGGTCGGTCTCGGCCTTCTTGGCACGGGCCTCGAGGTCGGAGTCGCGGCGGTTCTCGATCTGCTGGCGCTCGACCGAGACGTGCGCCTCCAGGGACGGCAGGTCGCGCTGGCGGCGCTCGTCGTCGACCCAGGTGATCATGTAGGCGGCGAAGTAGATGACCTTCTCGAGGTCCTTCGGCGCCAGGTCGAGCAGGTAGCCGAGGCGGGACGGCACGCCCTTGAAGTACCAGATGTGGGTGACCGGGGCGGCCAGCTCGATGTGGCCCATCCGCTCACGGCGCACCTTGGCGCGGGTCACCTCGACGCCGCAGCGCTCACAGATGATGCCCTTGAAGCGGACGCGCTTGTACTTGCCGCAGTAGCACTCCCAGTCCCGGGTGGGGCCGAAGATCTTCTCGCAGAAGAGTCCGTCCTTTTCGGGCTTCAGGGTGCGGTAGTTGATGGTCTCCGGCTTCTTGACCTCGCCGTGCGACCACTGGCGGATGTCGTCGGCGGTGGCCAGGCCGATGCGGAGCTCGTCGAAGAAGTTGACGTCAAGCACTGGTCGTCAAGCCCTCTTTCGTAAGTCGAGAGTCGTTCATGTGGTCTGAGGGGGGCCTGGGGGCGGGCCGGCTGCTCGGGCAGCCGGCCCAACCTCCGTCAGACCTCTTCGACGCTGCTCGGCTCGCGCCGGGACAGGTCGATGCCGAGCTCCTCGGCGGCGCGGAACACGTCCTCGTCGGAGTCCCGCATCTCGATGGACTGGCCGTCCGAGGACAGCACCTCCACGTTGAGGCAGAGCGACTGCATTTCCTTGATGAGGACCTTGAAGGACTCGGGAATGCCGGGCTCGGGGATGTTCTCGCCCTTGACGATGGCCTCGTAGACCTTCACGCGGCCGAGGACGTCGTCGGACTTGATGGTGAGCAGCTCCTGCAGCGCGTAAGCAGCGCCGTACGCCTCAAGGGCCCACACCTCCATCTCACCGAAGCGCTGACCACCGAACTGCGCCTTACCACCGAGCGGCTGCTGGGTGATCATCGAGTACGGACCGGTCGAACGGGCGTGCAGCTTGTCGTCGACCAGGTGGTGCAGCTTGAGGATGTACATGTAGCCGACCGAGACCGGCATCGGGAACGGCTCGCCGGAGCGGCCGTCGAACAGCCGGGCCTTGCCGGTGGAGTTCACCAGGCGCTCACCGTCACGGGTGAGGGTGGTGTTGTCCAGCAGGCCGGTGATCTCGTCCTCGCGGGCGCCGTCGAAGACCGGGGTGGCGAGGTTGGTGCCGCCCTGGACGGTGTCGGCGCCGATCGCCTGGAGGCGCTGGGCCCACTCGTCGGCGAGGCCGGAGACGTCCCAGCCCTGCTTGGCGAGCCACCCGAGGTGGATCTCCAGGACCTGTCCCGGGTTCATTCGGGACGGGACACCCAGCGGGTTGAGGATGATGTCGACCGGGGTGCCGTCCTCCAGGAACGGCATGTCCTCGACCGGCAGGATCTTCGAGATGACGCCCTTGTTGCCGTGACGGCCGGCGAGCTTGTCACCGTTGGTGATCTTGCGCTTCTGGGCCACGTAGACGCGGACCAGCTGGTTCACGCCCGGGGGCAGCTCGTCGCCCTCTTCGCGGTCGAAGACGCGGACGCCGATGACCTTGCCGGACTCACCGTGCGGCACCTTCAGCGAGGTGTCGCGGACCTCACGGGCCTTCTCACCGAAGATCGCGCGGAGCAGGCGCTCCTCCGGGGTCAGCTCGGTCTCGCCCTTGGGCGTGACCTTGCCGACCAGGATGTCGCCGGTGACGACGTCGGCGCCGATGCGGATGATGCCGCGCTCGTCGAGGTCGGCGAGGACCTCCTCGGAGACGTTCGGGATGTCCCGGGTGATCTCCTCGGGGCCGAGCTTGGTGTCACGGGCGTCGACCTCGTGCTCCTCGATGTGGATCGAGGAGAGGACGTCGTCCTGCACGAGGCGCTGCGACAGGATGATCGCGTCCTCGTAGTTGTGACCCTCCCACGACATGAACGCCACGAGCAGGTTCTTGCCGAGGGCCATCTCGCCCTCGTCGGTGCACGGGCCGTCGGCCAGCACCTGGCCGGACTCGACCCGGGCGCCCTCGTCCACGAGCACCTTCTGGTTGAAGGCGGTGCCCTGGTTGGAGCGGGTGAACTTGGCGGCGCGGTACGTGGTGTACGTGCCGTCGTCGTTGGCGACGGTGACGTAGTCGGCCGAGACCTCCTGGACGACACCGGCCTTCTCGGCGGTGATGACGTCCGCGGCGTCGACGGCGCAGCGGTACTCCATGCCGGTACCGACCAGCGGAGCCTCGCTCTTCAGCAGCGGCACCGCCTGGCGCATCATGTTCGAGCCCATGAGCGCGCGGTTGGCGTCGTCGTGCTCGAGGAACGGGATCATGGCGGTCGCGACCGACACCATCTGGCGCGGCGAGACGTCCATGTAGTCGATCTCGGTGCCCGGGATGTAGTCGATCTCGCCGCCACGGCGGCGGACCAGGACACGCGGCTCGGCGAAGGTCAGCTCCGTCGTCAGCGGGGCGTTGGCCTGCGCGATGACGTAGCGGTCCTCCTCGTCGGCCGTGAGGTAGTCGACCTGCTCCGTGACGACACCCTCGATGACCTTGCGGTACGGGGTCTCGATGAAGCCGAACGCGTTGACCCGGCCGTACGAGGCCAGCGACCCGATCAGACCGATGTTCGGGCCTTCGGGGGTCTCGATCGGACACATGCGCCCGTAGTGCGAGGGGTGCACGTCACGGACCTCGAAGCCGGCGCGCTCACGGGAGAGACCACCGGGGCCGAGGGCGGACAGACGGCGCTTGTGGGTCAGGCCCGACAGCGGGTTCGTCTGGTCCATGAACTGCGACAGCTGGCTGGTGCCGAAGAACTCCTTGATGGAGGCGACGACCGGCCGGATGTTGATCAGGGTCTGCGGCGTGATCGCCTCGACGTCCTGGGTGGTCATGCGCTCGCGCACGACGCGCTCCATACGGGCGAGACCCGTACGGACCTGGTTCTGGATGAGCTCGCCGACGTTGCGCAGGCGACGGTTGCCGAAGTGGTCGATGTCGTCGACCTCGACCACGATGTCGCGACCGGTCTGGTCGTTCCACTCGGTCTCACCGGCGTGCAGCTTCACCAGGTACTTGATCGCACCGATGATGTCGGGCTCGGTGAGCACGCCGGAGTCCAGCGACTCGGCGTTGCCCAGCTTCCGGTTGACCTTGTAGCGGCCCACCTTGGCGAGGTCGTAGCGCTTCGGGTTGAAGTACAGGTTCTCCAGAAGCGTCTGCGCGGCCTCGCGCGTCGGCGGCTCGCCAGGACGCAGCTTGCGGTAGATGTCCAGCAGCGCGTCGTCCTGGCCCTGGGTGTGGTCCTTCTCCAGGGTGTTGCGCATGGACTCGTACTCGCCGAACTCCTCGAGAATCATCTCGTTGGTCCAGCCGAGCGCCTTGAGCAGCACGGTGACGGACTGCTTGCGCTTGCGGTCGATGCGGACGCCGACCATGTCGCGCTTGTCGATCTCCATCTCCAGCCAGGCACCACGCGAGGGGATGACCTTGCAGGAGTAGATGTCCTTGTCGGACACCTTGTCCAGAGTGGAGTCGAAGTACACGCCCGGGGAGCGGACCAGCTGCGACACGACGACACGCTCGGTGCCGTTGATCACGAACGTGCCCTTGTGGGTCATGAGCGGGAAGTCGCCCATGAAGACCGTCTGAGACTTGATCTCACCGGTCTCGTTGTTGGTGAACTCGGCCGTGACGAAGAGCGGAGCCGCGAACGTGAAGTCGCGGTCCTTGCACTCGTCAATCGAGTTCTTCGGCGGCTCGAAACGGTGGTCGCGGAAGGTCAGCGACATCGACCCACTGAAGTCCTCGATCGGGGAGATCTCCTCGAAGATCTCCTCCAGACCGGACTTGGTGGGGACGTCCTGACCGTTCTCCAGCGCCGCCTCGACCCGGGACTTCCAGGCCGCGTTGCCGAGCAGCCAGTCAAAGCTCTCGGTCTGCAGGGCCAGGAGGTTGGGGACCTCGAGGGGCTCCTTGATCTTCGCGAAGGAGACGCGGAGCGGGGCGGTGGATGCGGCGGAATTGTTCGAGGCGTTGCGCGGCGCGGCCAAGAGGGGGGTCCTTCCGAGGGCTCGGAGCTCACTACGCGCGTACCAGCCGGGCCTTCACGGGCTTGGTCCCGCCTCCCTCGCCACTGGCCTCCGCCGGGATCGGAATCCCAGGTCAGAGCCGCTTTGCGGAGGCGATGCCAGACCCCTTCAGGGCAACGCAAACTCCGGGCGACGAGTCACGGAGCAGCTAACAGGCAGCGCAAAGGGACAGTGTAGCCAAAGGGCACACTGCTGTCCAGCTCTGATTCGGAAACCGAATCGGAGACTCCTCCCGGTAGCCGGCGGACGCGAACGCCCACCGGGTACTGCACCGGCCCGGGCACTGCCCGGGCCCCATAACTCACGTGGAGTCATTTCCCGCCTGAGCCACTGGTTATGCATCCAGAGGCAAACCAACCGGGCGGACTCGCGCCTTGAGAATCGCGCGCCTCGCCGGGTTCGTCAAGGGCCCGCAGGCGGTGCGGACCTCGACCCGTCCATCGGCCGGACGCCCCCCGGCGTTACAGAAGCCGTGGTGGGGGCCACAGTCGATGACGGTGATCACCATACCCGTCCGCACCGACGCTGCCGAGTGGGCTCTCGGCCACACCGGCGCGTCCCGGCCGCGGACCGGCCCAGGGGCCGTCCAGGGCCGCCCAGGGCCGGGAACGCGAAAAAGCCGGGCCGACCACCCACAAGGGTGATCGGCCCGGCTTCAGGCCCCCTCAGAGGGGGCGAGAAGTCACTTGACGGTGACCTTGGCGCCGGCACCCTCGAGGGCGGCCTTGGCCTTCTCGGCAACGTCCTTGGCAACCTTCTCCAGGACCTTGGCACCAGCGGTGTCAACGAGGTCCTTGGCCTCCTTCAGGCCGAGGGAGGTCAGGGTGCGCACCTCCTTGATGACCTGGATCTTCTTGTCGCCGGCACCATCGAGGATGACGTCGAACTCGTCCTGCTCCTCGACGGCCTCAACGGCGGCCGGGCCACCGGCGGCGGCAACGGCGACCGGGGCGGCGGCGGTGACGTCGAACTTCTCCTCGAAGGCCTTCACGAAGCCAGCGAGCTCGATGAGGGTGAGGTCCTCGAACTGCGCGAGCAGCTCGTCCTGGGACAGCTTCGCCATGATGGCGTCCTTCCACTAAATCGGCAGGTGATGCCGTATGTACGGGTGGGGCGGGCACGGGCCCGCAGCGAGGCGTGAGCCTGCCGATTACTCGGCGGCGGCGTCCTCGGCGGCGGGAGCCGGCGTACCGGCACCGCCCTGCTCGACCTTGTCGCGCAGCGCGTCCACAGTGCGGACGAGCTTCGACGGCAGGGCCTGGAAGAGCGCGGCAGCCTGGGACTGCTTGGCCTTCAGGGCACCCGCCAGCTTGGCGAGCAGCACCTCGCGGGACTCGAGGTCCGCGAGCTTCTTGATCTCATCGGCGGACAGCGCCTTACCGTCAAGGACACCGCCCTTGATGATGAGAGCGGGGTTCTCCTTGGCGAAGTCACGCAGAGCCTTCGCCGACTCCACCGGGTCACCGGTGACGAAGGCGACAGCCGTCGGACCGTTGAACAGGTCGTCGAGCTCCGAAATCCCGGCCTCGTTGGCCGCGATCTTGGTCAGCGTGTTCTTCACCACGGCGTACTCGGCGTTCTCGCCGAGCGAGCGACGCAGGGTCTTGACCTGCTTCACCGAGAGACCGCGGTACTCGGTCAGCAGCGCCGCGGAGGAGCCACGGAACTTGTCCGTGATCTCGGCGACGGCAGCAGCCTTGTCGGGCCTTGCCATAGGCTTACGCCTCCTTCCGTGATGTCGAAATCCGGCCGACCGCGAAAGTCGACCATTCACGCCTCGAACCAACCGGACGGAAGGAAAGCCTGCGGAAAAGCAGATGAGCCCCGGTGCGCAGGGCGCACGGGGCTCGAAACGACCTCAACGGATGTTCGCGCGAACGCGGACCCGGAAGTCGAAGCTCCAGACACACCTGCGCGGGCTGCCTGCGACGAAGCGCAGATCCTTCGGCCACCGAATCCCTCGCGAGCACGGTGACAACCAGCGGTCTTTGGCTTCGGTAACAGTAACCGGACTCCGCCGTCCGGGGCAAATCGCCCCTGAACGGCCGATCCCCGCCGGGCCGGCCGGGCCGGACGGGGCTCAGCGGGCCAGTGGGGAGACCGTCCGGGGCCCGGTGTCCACGGTGTCCGCCTCGGCCGGGGCCTGCACCGAGAGCAGGGCGCCGGCGAAGTCGGAGTAGAGGATCGAGTCGTCCGCCTGGCCGCTGTCACCGCTGCCGGTGCGCTGGAGCCGGACCAGCTGGTCCTTGTCGTTGAGCCAGAGGTCCACGGTGAGCGAGATCGAGCCGCCGGGGGCCAGCGCGGCCCGCAGGCCGTCCCGGCGGGCCTGGGTCAGCTGGGTCTGGGCGGCGGCGTAGCGCTCGGCGGTCGTGGTGATCCGGTAGTGCTCGACCGTCGAGTCGTCGAACTTCTCCTCGCCGACGAACCGCGGGTCCACCCCGTCGGCGGTGGCGGCCGCCAGCGCCTCGACCGGGTTCAGCAGGTCGATCAGCCCCGCGTACGGGACCTCCCGGTGGCCGTCCGGGTCCGGCGGGACGGAGAAGCGCTCCCAGTGCCGGCCGCCCTGGCGGGCCGCGGTGGCGGCGTCACCGCCCTGGTAGGCGACGGTGTCCACGACGATCAGCTGCTCGGCGTCGGCCGGGGTGGAGCGCTTGATCTGGAGCGCCGTCTTGGGCTGCCAGAACAGCGGCCCGGCCCCGGCGTCCGCTCCCAGCCGGTAGCTGACCTTGGCCCGGCGGGCGGTCTGCATGGCCAGCTGGGCGGAGACCAGGACGCCGTGCGGCGAGCGGTCGCTGGGCTTGGCCGCCTCGGTCGACGAGGAACTGGTCGGGCTCGGGCTGCCGGAGGGCGTGGCCGGCGTGCCGCCACCCCCGCCGCAGCCGGCCAGCCCGCTCGCCAGCAGGACGACCGCGGCCAGCGCCGCCAACCGCCGTCGTCCCGCCATCGTCTGGTCCCCTCTCGCCCCGGCGCCGCGTCGGCGGCTTTCGTTCCGGCCACCTTGCCACCCTGCCCCGGATCAGCCGGTGGCGCCCCCCTTGCCCAACTTCGCCGGCTCGGCCAGTTCCACCGTGTCAGCCGAGCAGTTTGAGGAGGTCGGTCTCGCTGCCGAGGTCGGTGGCGGCGGGGGCGTCGATCTTCGAGGCCTTGCCGAGGTCCGCGTACTTGACGGTGACGGCGTCGTGCTCGCCGTTCTTGTCGCCGTACTCCTGGTACTGGACGAGTTCCTGCCGGCCGTTGAGCCAGAAGTCGATGGTGAGGGTCCTGCCGTCCTCTTCCAGGGACTTCTGGACGGCCGTGCGCTGGTCGGCCGTGAGGCCCGGCATGCCGGCCACCATGGCGGAGGCCTCCTCGACCACCCGCAGGTGGGTGGCCTGGACGCCGTCGAGGCTCTCCTGGCCGACCTTGGCGGGCTTGCCGCTCTGCGCGGCGAGCCCGAGCTGGGCGACCGGGTTGAGCAGCTGGCTCATCAGCAGGACGCCGTTGCCGAGTTCGTTCGAGGCGGGCAGCTTGATCCAGTGCTTGCCGCCCATGGCGGCGGCCTCGGTGTCGCCGCCGCCGAGGTAGCCGTCGGTCCCGATCACCCGGAACCGGATCTTCTTGGTCTCCACCTCGCCCGTCAGGTCGACGGCCGTCCGGTTCGGGTCCTTCCAGTCGGCGTCGCCGCTGCCCGCGGTGTGGGTCGAGCCGTCCGGGGAGACCATGGTGACCTTGCCGTTGCCGGCCTTCTGCATCACCAGGGCGGAGGCGGCCAGCGCGGCCTTGGGGTCTCCGGTCGGCGCCGCGTCGCCGCTCTTGGCGTCGCCGCCCTTGCTGCCGCAGGCGGTGACGGCACCGAGCAGCACGGCCGCGGTGACGACGGTCGAGGCGAGGCGCGCAGCGCGCATGGAGTCCCCCGTGAGATCCGAACGATCCGATGAAGAACCGATTTTCGGCTTCTTCTCACGCGGACTCTAACGGATCGCCAGATCCCCCACGTGCCGTACAGCCCCCTCCCGTCACCCGGTTTCGACAGGGGGCGCGTCGCCTTCTCCGGGGGTCGAGACATCCGTCGTGGTCACCGTGGTGCCGTCGCTCCCCCGGGCCGTCTCACGCAGTCTCAGCAGCCGCTCACCGGGCCCGACCCAGACGTCGTAACCGATCGCCGACACCCCTCGCCGGCCGTACCAGTCGACCACCGCGGCGAGTCGCGCCGGGGTCAACTCCTGGTCCGCGCCGAAGTATTCGGCCACCGGCGTGGTGCCCTGGTAGTGCGCCACGGTCATCCCGGCCAGTTGCTCGCCGCCGAGCGAACCGAGCGTCCCGGCCTGCGCGATCTCGTACGCACGGCTGCCCGGGTTGGTGACCAGGGCGGTCATCCAGCCACCCGCGTAGCCGCCGGGGCCGGTGGTCGCCCGCGGATCGAGCGACTCGGCGCCGTCCCGGTCCGCGTGCTTGGGCGGGGCGCCCTGGTAACTGAGGTCGAGTGCGCCGTCCTTCAGGGTCAGCTGCCCGGTGCCCTGCTCGTCGGTGACGGTCAGGGCGCCCTCGTCCCGGGCGCCCCAGGTCAGGGTGCCGCTCGCGGTGCGGCGGCCGGCCGGGCCCTCCTCGACCACGTCGATCCGGGCGCCGCCGGCGTCGTCCAGCGCCTGGGCGGCGGCGAGCACCACCTTGCGGGGCGGCACGGGCGCGGGGTCACCGTCGGGGGTGCGGGTTCCCGGGGCGGCCAGCAGGCTGCACCCGGTGGTGGCACCGATCAGCAGCAGGGTGGCCACCGCGGCGGCGGGGCGAAGGGTGGGCGGCACGGCACGCTCCGACGGTCACACGTTCTGCACATGATCTGACCGGCAGAGCGTACGACGCTTCGGTCAACCGTTCCCATCCACCCCCGTCCCGATCCGGAAACGACTGCGGGCCCGCACCCCCGGTGAAGGGGGTACGGGCCCGCTGTACAGACTGCTTCAGAGCCGATCGGCTCAGACCGCGGCCGGGTCCTCTTCGGTGAAGAGGTTGCGGGTGCGGTTCGGGTCCACGGGGATGCCGGGGCCGATCGTGGTGCTGATGGCGGTCTTCTTGATGTAGCGGCCCTTGGCGGCGGACGGCTTGGCGCGGAGCACCTCGTCCAGCGCGGCGGCGTAGTTCTCGACCAGCTGCTCGTCGGTGAAGGAGGCCTTACCGATGATGAAGTGCAGGTTCGAGTGCTTGTCGACGCGGAACTCGATCTTGCCGCCCTTGATGTCGTTGACAGCCTTGGCGACGTCCGGGGTCACGGTGCCGGTCTTCGGGTTCGGCATCAGACCACGGGGACCGAGCACGCGGCCGAGGCGGCCGACCTTGCCCATGAGGTCCGGGGTGGCGACGACGGCGTCGAAGTCCAGGCGGCCCTTGGCGACCTCGTCGATCAGCTCGTCGGAGCCGACGATGTCGGCGCCCGCAGCACGCGCGGCCTCGGCACGGTCACCGGTCGCGAAGACCAGGACCCGAGCGGTCTTACCGGTGCCGTGCGGGAGGATCACGGTGCTGCGGACCATCTGGTCGGCCTTGCGCGGGTCGACGCCCAGACGCATGGCGACCTCGACGGTGCCGTCGAACTTGGTGGTGCTGGTCGCCTTGGCGAGGCGGATGGCCTCGAGGGGGGCGTAGAGGCGGTCGCGGTCGACCTGAGCGTCCGCGGCCTTCAGAGCCTTGCTGCGCTTCACTGCTGCTCCTGAATGGTGATGGGAGTCGTGGTATCACGGGCCTGCGCAGGCCCTACCACAGGGACGAAAAGAGCTGGTCAGCCCTCGACGGTGATGCCCATCGACCGGGCGGTGCCGGCGATGATCTTCTCCGCCGCGTCCAGGTCGTTGGCGTTCAGGTCGGGCATCTTGGTGGTCGCGATGTCGCGGACCTGGGCGCTGGTGAGCTTCGCGACCTTGGTCTTGTGCGGCTCGCTGGAGCCCTTGTCCACACCGGCGGCCTTCAGGATGAGGCGCGCGGCCGGCGGCGTCTTCGTGATGAAGGTGAAGGAACGGTCGTCGTAGACCGTGATCTCCACCGGCACGATCATGCCGCGCTGCGACTCGGTCGCAGCGTTGTAGGCCTTGCAGAACTCCATGATGTTGACGCCGTGCTGGCCCAGCGCGGGGCCGACCGGCGGCGCCGGGTTGGCCGCACCGGCGTTGATCTGGAGCTTGATAAGCCCCGTGACCTTCTTCTTCTTGGGAGGCATGTCTCTCCGGGTCCTTCCGAGAGGTGAGTGCTGGTGTGTGCGGAGCCGGGGCGACACCCGGCCGCCAACACACACATCGAACCAGGCTAACGCCTTAGCGCCGCTGGACCAAAACGGATCCGGGGCAGGGCCCTCGGCCCCGCCCCGGATCCGAAGACCGTGGGACTAGTTCTTCTGGATCTGGTCGAAGGAGAGCTCGACCGGGGTCTCCCGGCCGAAGATCTCGACCAGGCCCTTGACCTTCTTCGAGTCGGGGTTGATCTCGTTGATGGTCGCCTGCAGCGTCGCGAACGGACCGTCGGTGACGGTGACCGAGTCGCCGACCTCGAAGTCCAGCACCTGGATCTCGCTCGGCTTGATCGGCGAGGGCTTGCCGGCCTCCTTGGCCGCCTGGCGCTCGACGTCCGGGGCGAGCATCTTGACGACCTCGTCCAGGGTCAGCGGGTACGGGTCGTAGGCGTTGCCGACGAAGCCGGTGACACCGGGGGTGTTGCGCACGACGCCCCAGGACTCGGGGGTGAGGTCCATGCGCACCAGGACGTAGCCGGGGAGCTTGTTCTGGCGGATGGTCTTGCGGTCGCCGTTCTTGATCTGGACGACCTCCTCCTGCGGCACCTCGGCCTGGAAGATGTACTCCTCGACGTTCAGCGAGACGGCGCGCTGCTCCAGGTTCTGCTTCACCCGGTTCTCGTAGCCGGCGTAGGTGTGGATCACGTACCACTCGCCCGGCATGAAGCGCAGGTCCTCGCGGAACTTGGCGACCGGGTCGACCTCGACGGTCTCCTCGGCCTCGGCCTCCTCGGCGTCGGCGTCGGCCTCGGTCTCCTCGGCGGCGGGCTCCACGTCGTCCTCCACGTGCAGCGCCGCCTCCTCGGCGGGCTCGCCGGCCTCGGCCTCGTCGTGCGCCTCGACCTCGTCCTCGTCGCCGTCCACGGCGTCAACGATCTGCTCGGCGGACTCGGCTTCGTCAGCCAGCTCGGCCGCGTCCAGCTCGGCGGCGACATCCGCCTCGCGGACGGTCTCGTCGGCGTCGTACAGGGGGGACTCAGACACGGTGGCTGCTTCTTTCCTGGAGATGGTGAAGGTGGCGCGCTCCGGGGCCGGCTCCGGCGGGCTGCCGCTCGCGCGGGCGCCAGGAGAGGACTCGGAGACTTCAACAGTACCGAGTCCACGGTAGCGGCCGCGTACGTCCGGCGCAGACAGCACGACCCGGGCCGATGATTCGGCCCGGGTCGGGAGACTGCTACGGAGGTGGGACGGCCAGGTCAGCCGAAGACCAGGAGGCTCAGCTTGGAGAGGCCGTAGTCGAGGCCGGCCACGAAGCCCATCACGACCACCACGAACACGACGACGACGGTCGTGTACTGGGTGAGCTCGCTGCGGGTGGGCCAGACGACCTTGCGCAGTTCGGCGATGATCTGGCGGTAGAACAGGCCGATTCGGGCGAACGGGCCCATCTTGCCGCGCTTGCCGGACTTCTTGTCACCGGCGCGGGCGGCGCGCTTACGCTCGCGGCGCGAGAGCGACTTCTCCTCGCCCTCCGCGGGCGTGGTGTCGGCAGCGCCGTCGGCCCCCTCAGGGTTGCCGCTCTCAGGCGTTGCGGTGGAGCCCGTGGTCTCCGTCACTCGTCCTCACCTGAATCCGGGTCCGGCCGAGCGGCTCGCGCCCGATGGGGCACGAAACGGCCGGCTACAAGCGGTGCTGATCGGTGCCCTCTCCGCATCAAGCCCGCTCGCTCTGTGGAGCGAACGGGCTGAAAACGGATCAAGCAGCAGGGCAAGAGGGACTTGAACCCCCAACCGCCGGTTTTGGAGACCGGTGCTCTACCAATTGAGCTATTGCCCTACGGGGCCTCGCGACTCCGTAGCGACCAACCTACCGCATCTCCCCCTGCTGTCTGCACAGCTGGTGGAGCTCCGGTTCTTTTTCGGCGGGCCGTCGAGCAGTGAGCATACGTGGTCGAGGGGTGTTTGGTCGAACCTCTTCTTCCGGGGGCACCGGTTGTCCGGCATATGTCCGGCATGCCCGCATGATCACCGGCGGATCGACGGGGGCCGCCATGTGGACGGTCCGGTACGGATGGTGAAACCGCGATGCCCGGTCCGTCCCGGTTCTGCGACGATGCAGGCATGAGCGCTTCCACCCCGCAGCCCGACCGTTCCATCCGCCCCGCCGACCGCCGGGTCTCCGCCCGGGTCGGCGCGATCGCCGAGTCCGCGACCCTCGCCGTGGACGCCAAGGCCAAGGCCCTCAAGGCGGCCGGCCGTCCGGTGATCGGCTTCGGAGCCGGCGAGCCCGACTTCCCCACCCCGGACTACATCGTCGAGGCGGCCGTCGAGGCCTGCCGAGACCCGAAGAACCACCGCTACACCCCGGCGGGTGGCCTGCCCGAGCTGAAGTCCGCGATCGCCGCCAAGACGCTGCGCGACTCCGGCTACGAGGTGGACGCCTCCCAGGTGCTGGTCACCAACGGCGGCAAGCAGGCGATCTACGAGGCGTTCGCCGCGATCCTGGACCCGGGCGACGAGGTCATCGTCCCGGCCCCGTACTGGACCACCTACCCGGAGTCGGTCCAGCTCGCCGGCGGCGTCCCGGTGGAGGTCGTGACCGACGAGACCACCGGTTACAAGGTCTCGGTCGAGCAGTTGGAGGCCGCCCGCACCGAGAACACCAAGGTGGTGCTCTTCGTCTCGCCGTCCAACCCGACCGGCGCGGTGTACACCGAGGCCGAGGCCGAGGCGATCGGCCGCTGGGCACTGGAGCACGGCCTCTGGGTGCTCACCGACGAGATCTACGAGCACCTGGTGTACGGCGACGCCTCCTTCACCTCGCTGCCGGCCCTGCTGCCCGAGCTGGCCGACAAGTGCATCGTGGTCAACGGCGTCGCCAAGACCTACGCGATGACCGGCTGGCGGGTGGGCTGGGTGATCGGCCCCAAGGACGTCATCAAGGCCGCGACCAACCTGCAGTCGCACGCCACCTCGAACGTCTCCAACGTCGCCCAGCGCGCCGCGATCGCCGCCGTCAGCGGCGACCTGGCCGCCGTGCACGAGATGCGCACCGCCTTCGACCGCCGCCGCAGGACCATCGTGCGGATGCTCAACGAGATCGAGGGTGTGTACTGCCCCGAGCCGCAGGGCGCGTTCTACGTGTACCCGTCCGTCAAGGGCCTGCTGGGCAAGGAGATCCGCGGCCGGCGCCCGGAGAGCTCCGGCGAGCTGGCCTCGCTGATCCTGGACGAGGCCGAGGTCGCGGCCGTCCCGGGCGAGGCCTTCGGCACCCCCGGCTACCTGCGGTTCTCCTACGCGCTCGGCGACGCCGACCTGGCCGAGGGCATCGGCCGGCTGCAGAAGCTGCTCGGCGAGGCCCGCGACTGACACCCGTCGGCGCCCGCTGACGTCCGCTGACGCCCGCTGACACCCGCGCTTCACGTCGGGTACCGCCCTCTTTCACCCCTTCGGGGGACGGAAGGAGGGCGGTTCCCGTTTGGGGGTCCGATGCGGCAGTATCGGCGAATGGAACGCCTGTTGAATCCGCGAGACGTCAGGGACCTCCCGAAGGCCCACCTGCACCTGCACTTCACCGGCTCGATGCGGCCCGCCACCCTGCTGGAGCTGGCCGACAAGCACGGCGTCCGACTGCCGGAGGCGCTCAGCTCCGGCGAGCCGCCGCGACTGCGGGCCACCGACGAACGCGGCTGGTTCCGCTTCCAGCGCCTGTACGACACCGCCCGCTCGGTGCTGCGGGACGAGGAGGACATCCGCCGGCTGGTCCTGGAGACCGCCCAGGACGAGCGACGGGACGGCTCCCGCTGGCTGGAGATCCAGGTCGACCCGACCTCGTACGCGCCCCGGCTGGGCGGGCTGATCCCCGCGCTGGAGCTGATCCTGGACGCCGTGGAGCACGCCGCCACGGCCACCGGGGTGGGCATCCGGGTGCTGGTCGCGGCGAACCGGATGAAGTCCCCGATGGACGCCCGGACGCTGGCCCGGCTCGCCGTCCGGTACGCCGACCAGGGCGTGGTCGGCTTCGGTCTCTCCAACGACGAGCGGCGCGGCCTCGCCCGGGACTTCGACCGGGCCTTCGAGATCGCCCGCAAGGGCGGGCTGCTGGCCGCCCCGCACGGCGGCGAGCTGGCCGGGCCCGAGTCCGTCCGGGACTGCCTGGACGACCTGGGCGCCGGCCGGATCGGCCACGGCGTCCGCGCCGCCGAGGACCCGAGGCTGATGGAACGACTGGCGGACCGCCAGATCACCTGCGAGGTCTGCCCGTCCTCGAACGTCTCGCTCGGCGTCTACGAGCGCCCCGAGGACGTCCCGCTGCGGCGGCTGTTCGACGCCGGCGTGCCGCTGGCCCTGGGCGCGGACGACCCGCTGCTGTTCGGCAGCCGGCTGGCCGCCCAGTACGACCTGGCCCGCGACGTCCTCGGCTTCGGCGACGCCGAACTCGCCGAGCTGGCACGGCAGTCCGTCCGCGGCTCGCGCGCGCCGGAGGCCGTCCGCAAGGAGCTGCTGGCGGACATCGACACCTGGCTGGTCAGCGGCACCTGAGGCGTGCCTTGTGGACCAGGCCTAGAGCTTGACGCCGATCATCACCGGCTCGTTCACCAGCTCGACCCCGAAGGCCTCGCGGACGCCGTCCCGGATCTCCCGGGCCAGCGCCAGCAGGTCCTCGGCGGTGGCCGCGCCGCGGTTGGTGAGCGCCAGGGTGTGCTTGGTGGAGAGCGTCGCCGGGCCGCTGCCGTAGCCCTTGCCGAAGCCGGCCCGGTCGATCAGCCAGGCGGCCGAGGTCTTGGTGCAGCCCTCCGGCGCCGGGTAGGCGGGGGCGTTCTCGGTGCCCGGGCGGGTCCGAAAGGACTCGTACTGGGCGGCGGTGAGCACCGGGTTGGTGAAGAAGGAGCCGGCCGACCAGGTGTCGTGGTCCGCCGGGTCCAGCACCATGCCCTTGCCGGAGCGCAGCCCCAGCACCGCGTCGTGCGCCCGCTCCAGCGGCACCCGCTCGCCCTGCTCGACGCCGAAGTGCCTGGCCACCTCGGCGTACTTGACCGGGGTGGAGAGCCCCTCGTGGTCGGCCAGGGCGAACCGCACCCGCAGCACCACGTAGCGGTCCGGCTCGGCCTTGAAGCGGCTGTGCCGGTAGGAGAACGCGCACTCGGCGTTGGGGACCGTGACCACCTCGCCGGCCGTGCGGTCGTAGGCGACCACCTCGGTGATCGACTGGGCGACCTCCTGGCCGTACGCGCCGACGTTCTGCACCGGGGTCGCACCGGCCGAGCCGGGGATGCCGGCCAGGAACTCGACGCCCGCCAGGCCGTGCTCGCGCACCGCGCGGGCGACCGCCTCCGACCAGACCTCGCCGGCCGCCAGTTCCAGCACGGTGCCGTCCAGGGCGAAGCCGGTGGTCGCGATCCGCAGCACGGTGCCCGGGAAGCCGGCGTCGCCGATCACCAGGTTGGAGCCGCCGCCGAGGACCAGCAGCGGCTCGCCGGCCTCGTCGGCCGCGCGGACGGCGGCGATCACCTCGTCGTCGGTGTGGGCGGTCACCAGGCGGCGGGCCGGGCCGCCGAGCCGGAGCGTGGTCAGCGGGGCGAGGGGGGCGTCGTTTTCTACCAGCACGCCCACCAGCGTACGGGTGCGGGGGCGGCCGCCCGGCCGCCCCCGCACCCGTACCGGCCGGTCAGGCCTTCGAGGCCTCGGCGTGGACGGGCGCCGCGTCCCCGGCCCGCTCGGCACCGGCCTCGGCCCGCTCGGCACCGGCCTGCTCCGGCTCCACGGCCGCCGGCTCGTCGGCGACGACCGCGGGCTTCACCCGGCGCGGGAGGAAGAACGCGCAGACCGCCGCGACCGCCACCACCCCGGCGCCGACGTACAGCGCGGGCACCAGCCCGTCGATGAAGGACTGCTCCGACGTGTACCCGCCCTGCGCCGAGAACACCGCCGAGAGGACGGCCACGCCGAGCGCGCCGCCGACCTCGCGCAGCGCGTTGTTGGCGCCGGAGGCGATGCCCTGCTCCTCCGGCCGGACGCTGTCCATCACCAGGGCGGCGGTCGGGGCGAAGTACAGCGACATGCCGATGCCGCAGATCACCACGGCGGGGATCTCGGCGGCGTAGTCGTAGCCGGTGCTGCCGCCGGTGATCGCCGCGTACATCGCCAGGCCGGCGCCCTGCAGCAGCAGCCCGGTGACCACGATCGGGCGGCCTCCGAAGCGGTCGGCCAGGACGCCCGCGATCGGGGCGACGATCAGCGGCATGCCGGTCCACGGGAGCATCCGGATGCCGGCCTCCTGCGGGCTGTAGCCGCCCACGCTCTGCAGGTGCTGGCTGATCAGGAAGATCGAGCCGAACATCCCGAGGAACATCAGCAGGCCGGAGGCGTTGACGGCGGAGAAGGCCCGGCTGCGGAACAGCCGCATCGGGAGCATCGGGTGCCGGGCCCAGCGCTGCTCGTACAGCACGAAGGCGGTGAGCAGCGCGACGCCGCCGATCAGGGAGCCGAGCACCAGCGGGCTGGTCCAGCCGTTCGGGTTGCCGCGGATCAGGCCGAGGACGACGCCGAACAGGCCCAGGCTGACCAGGATCGTGCCGACCACGTCCAGCGCCGGGTTGGCGCCCCGGCTCTCGCGGAGCTTGAGGGCGGCGAGCGGGATCAGGACGAGGCCGACCGGGACGTTCACCCAGAAGATCCACTGCCAGGAGAAGTGCTCGGTGAGCGTCCCGCCGACCAGCGGTCCGGTGGCGACGGCCAGGCCGTTGACGCCCGCCCAGATGCCGAAGGCCAGACCCCGCCTGGCCGCCGGCACCGCGGCGGTGAGCAGGGTGAGGGTGAGCGGCATGGAGACGGCGGCGCCGGCGCCCTGGACGGCGCGGGCGGCGATCAGGGCGCCGATGCCCGGCGAGAGGGCGGCCGCGGCGGAGCCGACGGTGAAGAGCGTGAGCCCGACCAGGAAGATCCGGCGGCGGCCGAACCGGTCGCCGAGCGCGGCGCCGAACATCAGCAGGACGGCGAAGGACAGGGTGTAGGCGCTGACCGTCCACTCCAGGTCGGACAGCCCGCCGCCGAGGTCCTCGCGGATGGACGGCAGCGCGGTGGTGACGACCAGGTTGTCCAGGCTGGCCATGAAGCCCGCGACGCTGGTGATCACCAGGGTCCAGGCACCGAGCCGTCCCAGTCCCTGTTCTTCCGTTCTCTCCGTCATGACTTCCCCCCAGGGGTCTTAGATAGTTATTGATCACTAACTTTCGAGGACCGAAAAAGGCCGCACGGACTCCACCGTGCGGCCCGCTACTCCCCGCCCTCGCCGTGCTCTCCGCACTTTCCCTGCTCACCGAAGCCCAGGCCGCTCCAGATCCGGTGGTCCCGGGGGTACCCCAGCGCCACCAGCGTGTTGATCAGCATCCCGTACGCGAAGAACTCCGCGGCGCCCTGCACGTCACCGCCGATCCGGCCCCTGACCCGCTCGAACAGCTCCTCCCAGAGCCTCCGGGCGGTCTCCCCGATCTCGTCCTCGCCGGTCGTCCGGGCCGCGAACACCGAGACGTAGAGCTGCATCTGCATCATGAGCTGCTCGCTGTCCGCGACCAGGCCCAGGTACGCCTCGGACATCGCCTCGGCGGCCGCCGGCCCGGTCAGCCCGACCGAGGCCTCGTCGAAGACCTTCCAGGTCTCCTCGATGCAGCGCTCGGCGGCGGCCGTGAAGATCGCCTGCTTGCCGGGGAACAGCCGGAACAGGTACGGCTGCGAGACACCCACCCGGCGGGCGATCGCCTCGGTGGACGTCCCCCGGTAGCCGCTCCTGGCGAATTCGATCACCGCGGCGCGAACGACGCTCTCGCGCCGCTCCTCCGCGCTCATCCGCATGCTCGTCCTCGCCACGGAAGCCAAGTTAGTGGCCAATCACTATCTTCGCAAGACCGACGGGCGCGGCGGGAATCCCGTCGGACGGGCCCCGCCGCAGCCGACAGAGGGGGCCTAGGCTAGCCGGACGACCGCCCTGGACATCCCGAGCACCTTCTGCCCGCCGGTGGTGGCCAGCAGGTCGACCTGCACCTTGCGGTCGTCCAGCAGCTTGGCGACCTTGGCCGACACCTCGACCACCGCGCCGACGCCGTCGTTCGGCACCGGGACGGGGCGGGTGAAGCGGACGCCGTACTCGACCACCGCGGCCGGGTCGCCGACCCAGTCGGTGACCACCCGAATGGCCGCGGCCATGGTGAACATTCCGTGCGCGATGACGTCCGGCAGGCCGACCTCCACGGCGAACTTCTCGTTCCAGTGGATCGGGTTGAAGTCGCCGGAGGCGCCCGCGTACCGCACCAGGGTGTCGCGGGTCACCGGGAAGGACTGCGCCGGCAGCTGGGTGCCGACCTCGACCTCGTCGTAGCTGATCGCCATCGTGTTCACTTCCCCGTCTCGTCGGCGGCCCGGGCCACCAGCGTCATGATCGACGTCACCACGTGCTCGCCGATCGCGTCCGACACCTCGCCACGCACGGTGAGCACGTCGTTGCCCGCCAGCGACTTGATGTTGTCGATGGTGACCGCGACCGTCAGCCGGTCGCCGGCCAGCACCGGGCGGGAGTAGGAGAACTTCTGGTCCCCGTGCACCACGCGGCTGTAGTCCAGGCCCAGCTCCGGGTCCTCGACCACCTGGGCGGCCGCCCGGTAGGTGATCACGAACGGGAAGGTCGTCGGGGCGATCACGTCGGGGTGGCCCAGCGCCTTCGCCACCGCCGGATCGGTGAACGCCGGGTTGGTGTCCCCGATCGCGATCGCGAACTCGCGGATCTTCTCCCGGCCGACCTCGTACGGCTCGGTGGGCGGGTAGGTCCGCCCGATGAAGGAGGGGTCGAGTGCCATGGGGCAACTCCTCGGAAGCACGGTGGATCCGGCGGCCGTTGCCGCCGGCGGGGCGCGCATGGGTGCATACGCGAAAAACTCCGGGCCGCACCCCCTGAGGGATGCGGCCCGGAGCTCAAGACCTGTCACACAGGCCCGATGCCCTGCGAGAGGGTCAGCGGGTCTCGCGGTGCGCGGTGTGCGAGTTGCAGCGGGGGCAGTGCTTCTTCATCTCAAGACGGTCCGGGTCGTTACGCCGGTTCTTCTTGGTGATGTAGTTCCGCTCCTTGCACTCCACGCAGGCCAGCGTGATCTTCGGGCGGACGTCGGTGGCAGCCACGGGAGTGCCTTCCTGGGACAACGAATAAGAACACAACAAGAGTAGCCGACCGGGAGTGCGATCTCCCGACCGACTACGCGGGGTAGCGGTGACCGGACTTGAACCGGTGACACAGCGATTATGAGCCGCTTGCTCTACCAACTGAGCTACACCGCCACAGTGATCCGCAGCACAACCGAAGCCGACTGCTTTTCACCAGAGCCCCCATGCGGAATCGAACCGCAGACCTTCTCCTTACCATGGAGACGCTCTACCGACTGAGCTATAGGGGCGAACGAGGAAGAGATTACACGTTCCGCGCCCAGAGGTGAAATCCGTATCCCGACGCGAAGACCGCAGGTCGGCGAGGTGAACGGACGGACGATCCAAGGCCCCGCGTTCGATCGGCCCACCAGCCGCACGGCCCGACCCGATACGACTATTGCCCGCCTCCGAGCGCCCCGACGCCACGCGCCATAGGCTCGACCCTCATTGACGGGGACGGCCCGGGGCGTCAGGACGACCCGGGATCAGGACGGCCCGGCCGACCGGACGGGCCAGCGCGGGAAGGAGCCTGCGATGGACAGCGCAGCCGCCGACGGACCGCACTCCGGCTCCGGCCCGACAGCCAACCCGCTCGGGCACGGACCGGTCCTCCTGCTCACCGGCGCCCGGTTGGCCGACGGGCGGGTGGTGGACGTCCGGATCAGCGGGGACCGGATCCAGGCCGTCGGCACCGTCGGCAGCCTCGGCCCGCTGCCCGCCCTGCCCGGCGCGCCCACCATCACCACCGGCGCCCGGATCGACCTCAAGGGCTACCTGCTGCTGCCGGCCCCCGCCGAGGCGCACGCCCACTACGACACCGCCTTCTCCGCCGCCCTCGCCGCCCCGCCGCCGGAGAGCCCCGCCGACCTCACCCGGCGGGTCACCGAGGCCGCGCTCGCCTCGCTCGGCTACGGCGCCACCGCCCAGCGCACCCACGTCCGGATCGGCGACGTGCACGGGCTGCGCCGGCTGGAGGCGGTGCTCACCGCCCGGCAGGCGCTGCGCGGCCTGGCCGAACTCCAGGCGGTGGCGATGCCCCGGCTGCTCACCGGCCGGGCCGGCGCCGACGGCCGGGCGCAACTGCGCGAGGCGCTCAAGCTCGGCGCCACCGCGGCCGGCGGCTGCCCGGAGCTGGACCCGGATCCGGCCGGGTACGTCCACGTGCTGCTGGAGGCCGCCCGGGAGGCGGACTGCCCGGTGGACCTGCACACCACGGCCGGCGATCCGGCCCAACTCGCCCGGCTGGTCGGCGCGCTGGCCCCGCTGCGGCCGCGGGTGACGCTCGGGCCGTGCGGGGCGCTGGCCCGGGGCGCGTCCACGGTGCTGGCGACCGGCGGGGTGCGGGTGGTCTGCCTGCCGCAGAACGGCGGCTGCACCGGGCTGGAGGGCCGGTCGCCGGGGCTGCGGCCGGGCCTGCTGCGGGAGTTGACGGACGCCCGGGTGCCACTGGCGGCCGGCAGCGGCGCGCTACGGGACCAGTCCAACCCGGTCGGCCGGGCGGATCCGCTGGAGTCGGCGTACCTGCTGGCGGCGGGCGGCGAGCTGGACCTGGAGGCGGCGTACGACGCGGTGGCGAACCAGGCCCGGGCGGCGCTCGGGCTGCCGCCGGTCCGGGTGGACGCCGGGTTCCCGGCGGAGCTGCTGGCGGTGCGCGGGGACAGCCTGGCCGGGGCGCTCGCGGGCGGCCACAGCCGGCTGGTGGTGCACAGCGGCCGGGTGGTCAGCCGGACGAGCGCGGTGCGGGAGTTCGCGGACACCGTGGCGCTGGCGCTGCCCCGGCAGTCCGGGAGCATCGGCGGGGGCTGAACAGCCCCGAGAAAATTCAAGGGGCGCGCGACAGATGTCGCGCGCCCCTCCCCCACCTGCTGGCCGCCGTTCGACGGCGGCTGGAGCGGTCCCGGGCCTCCCCCACATCGGAGCCGGACCCGCTCGGTCAGCACTGACGCTACGCCCACGGAACACCGCCCCGGGCCCGCCTTGACGTTCCCCTGTCGCTCTCCGAGCCGCTCTTGACGGGTCGTTGACGCGGAGGCGGCCGGGGCGGCGCTCAGGGCTCGTACCGGTACCCGATCCCCGGTTCGGTGATCAGGTGCCGCGGGCGGGCCGGATCGCGCTCCAACTTGCGGCGCAGCCCGGCCAGGTAGACCCGCAGGTAGTTGCCGCGCGCCTCCTGGGCCGGCCCCCACACCTCGCGCAGGATCTGCCGCCCGGGCACCAGCCGGCCCGGGTTGGCCACCAGCAGCGAGAGGATCCGCCACTCGGTCGGGGTGAGCCGCACCGGGCCCCGCGGGCCGGTCACCGTGGTGGCCGTCAGGTCGACGGTGTGGTCGCCTATCACCGGCCGCCCCGGCGGGGCACCGCCCACCGGCCGGCGCAGCACGGCACGCAGCCGGGCCAGCAGTTCCTCCATCAGGAACGGCTTGGTGAGGTAGTCGTCGGCGCCCGCGTCGAGGGCGCCCACCTTGTCGGCGGCACCGGACCGGCCGGAGAGCACGATGATCGGCATCGCGCTGCGGGTGCGCAGGCCGCGCAGCACGTCCATGCCGTCCAGGTCCGGCAGGCCGAGGTCGAGCAGCACGGCGTCGGGGGCGGAGTGCGCGGCGCGGTCCAGCGCCTCGCCGCCACTGGCGGCCGTCCGCACGGCGTACTGCCGGGCGCTGAGGTTGATCCGCAGCGTGCGCAGTAGGGCCGGTTCGTCGTCGACGATCAGGATCTCGCTCATGCGGCCACCTCGCTCCGTTCGGCGGTCGCTTCGCGGGACACGCGGCTTTCGGCGGTTCGTTCAGTTCGTCCACTCATGTACGGGCTCCTCCCGAGTGGCGGCGGGCAGGGTGAGCAGCATGGTGGTGCCGCCTCCGGGGGTGTCCTCGACCTCCAGGCTGCCGCCCATGGCCTCGGCCAGGCCGCGGGAGAGCGCGAGGCCGAGGCCGACACCGGTGGTGTTGTCGGTGTCGCCGAGGCGCTGGAAGGGCAGGAAGACCCGGTCGCGCTCCTCCAGGGCGATGCCGGGGCCGCGGTCGATCACCCGGATCTCGACCTGGTCGGCGTGGTGGCTGGCGGTGACCAGGACGGGCGCGCCGGGCGCGTTGTAGCGCAGCGCGTTGGTGATCACGTTGGCGAGCACCCGCTCCAGCAGCGGCGGGTCGGCGAGCACCGGCGGCGCGGTGTCCAGGTCGAGCGGCTGGATCGGGGCGTACGGGTCGGGGAGGCTGTCGAGCGCCCGGGGCAGGATCTCGTCGAGGTGGGTCTCGGCGAGGTGCAGGGTGAGCGCGCCGGCCTGGAGGCGGCTCATGTCGAGCAGGTTGTCGACCAGGCGGGTGAGCTTGACCAGCGACTCGTCGGCGGTGGCGAGCAGTTCGGCCTGGTCCTCGGGCGAGAACTCGACGTCGGGGCTGCGCAGCGAGCCGACCGAGGCGAGCGCGGCGGCGAGCGGGGTGCGCAGGTCGTGGCTGACGGCGGCGAGCAGGGCGGTGCGCATCCGGTCGGCGGCCTTGATCGGCTCGACCTCGGCGGCGACCACGGCGAGCCGGTCGCGTTCCAGCGCGACGGCGACGTGCGCGGCGAAGGCGGTGAGGACGCGCTGGTCGGCGGCCGGCAGCCGGCGGCCGGTCAGGACCAGGACGGCGTCCGCTCCGACCGGCACCTCGGTGGTCTCGCTCTGCCCGTCGGCGTCGTCCTGGTGCTCGGCCTCGGAGTGGGCGAGCACCTCGTCGTCGACCCGGGAGAGCAGGGCGACGGCCTGCATGCCGAAGGCCGTCCGGGACTTCTCCATCAGGGCGGACAGCGCGTCGGCGCCGCGCAGCACGCTGCCGGCCAGGGTGGAGAGGGTCTCCGCCTCGGCGGTGGCCCGGGCCGCGCGACTGGTGAGCCGGCTGGCGTGGTCGACGATGGTGGCGACGGCGAGCGCGACGGAGGCGAAGACGACCAGGGCGACGATGTTGTTGGTCTCGCCGATGGTCAGGGCGTGTATCGGCGGGATGAAGTAGTAGTTGAGCAGCAGCGAGGCGGTGACCGAGGCCAGCAGGGCGGAGGTGGCGCCGCCGAGCAGGGCGACGATGACCACGCCGAGCTGGAAGATCAGCGCGTCGGTGGTGAGGTTGATGCTCTCGTGCGCCTGGGACAGGATCGCGGTCAGCAGCCAGGGCACCACGAGGCCGGCGGCGTAGCCGGCGATGGTGCGGCGCCTGGAGTGGCGGCGGCCGAGCGAGGGCAGCCGGCCGCGGCCGGTGAACTCGTGGGTGACCATGTGGACGTCGATGTCCTCGGAGTCGTCCACGGTGGTCTCGCCGATGCCGGGGCCGGTGAGGAAGCGGTTGATCCGGCCGCGGCGGCTGGTGCCGAGCACCAGCTGGGTGGCGTCGTGGGCGCGGGCGAAGGTGAGCAGCGCGGTGGGGATGTCGTCGCCGACCACCACGTGGTAGCTGCCGCCGAGGGTCTCCACCAGCTGGCGCTGCTGGGCGAGCGCGCCGGAGGAGGCGCCGGCCAGGCCGTCGCTGCGCGAGACGTGGACGGCCAGCAGGTCGCCGCCGGCGGTGCGGTCGGCGATCCGGGCGGCGCGGCGGATCAGGGTCTCGCCCTCGGGGCCGCCGGTGAGGGCGACCACGACGCGTTCGCGGGTCTCCCAGACGCGGTCGATGTTGTGGCTGGCCCGGTAGTCGCGCAGGCCCTCGTCGACCCGCCCGGCCACCCAGAGCAGGGCGAGTTCGCGCAGGGCGGTGAGGTTGCCGACCCGGAAGTAGTTGGAGAGCGCGGCGTCCACCTTCTCCGCCCTGTAGACGTTGCCGTGGGCCATCCGGCGGCGCAGCGCCTGCGGGGCCATGTCGACGAGTTCGATCTGGTCGGCCCGGCGGACCACCTCGTCCGGGACGGTCTCGCGCTGCGGGATGCCGGTGATCTTCTGGACGACGTCGTTCAGCGATTCCAGGTGCTGGATGTTGACGGTGGTGATGACGTCGATCCCGGCGGCCAGCAGTTCCTCGACGTCCTGCCAGCGCTTGGCGTGGCGGCCACCGGGGATGTTGGTGTGCGCCAGTTCGTCGACCAGCACGACGGACGGACGGCGGGTGAGCACCGCGTCGAGGTCCATCTCGTCGAACTCGGCGTCACGGTAGGAGCGTCGGACACGCGGCAGGACCTCCAGGCCGTCCAGCATGCCCTCGGTGTGGCGGCGGCCGTGGCACTCGATGTACCCGACCGCGACGTCGGCCCCGCGCTCCTGTCTGCGCCGGGCCTCGTCCAGCATCCGGTAGGTCTTGCCGACCCCCGGGGCGGAACCGAGGTACACCCTCAGCCGGCCCTTGCGGATGCCGGTGCCGGGGGTGAGGTCGCGGGCCATGGGCACTGCTCTTTCGTTCCTGCGAGGGCTGCCGCCAGGGCGTCCTCGGGCCGGGGTCGGGACGTACGGCGGCCGACCCGGGCGCGGGGGTGGTGCCCCGGCCCGGGTCGGCCTGTTTCACGGATCCAGCCGTTGACCTGTCACTTCTGTTCCGTCGGTCATTCCGGTTCCGCCGGTCACTTCTGTTCCGCGAGTGCCCGGTTCAGCAGGAGGACGTTGACGCCCTCCTGTCCGAGGAAGCCGAGCGAGCGGCCCACGGTGTACTTCTCGACCAGCTTCCGCACCGCGTCCGCCGACAGGTTCCGGGTCTTGGCGACCCGGTTCACCTGCTCCTCGGCGTAGGCGACCGAGATGTACGGGTCGAGGCCGGAGCCGGAGGCGGTCAGCGCGTCGGCCGGGACGCTCTCCGGGGCGACGCCGTCGAACTCGGCGGCGGCGGCGCGGCGGTCGTTGACGGCCTTCAGCAGGTCGTCGCTGTTCGGGCCGAGGTTGGAGGCGCCGGACGAGGACGAGTCGTAGCCCGTCCCGGCCGCGGAGGGGCGGGGCTGGAACCACTTCGGGTCCGGCTGCGCCTCCTCCTTCGGGTCGTCGGGGTTCTTCTTCGGGAGGTTGAAGTTCTGGCCGATCAGGCTGGAACCGACCTCCTTGCCGTCGGACTTCACGAGCGAGCCGTTGGCCTTCTCGGTGAAGGCGACCTGGCTGATCCCGGTGACCAGCAGCGGGTAGGCGATCCCGAGGATCGCGGTGAGCACCAGCAGCGCCCGCAGTGCGGTGAAGTGGGTGCGGACGGTCGTCGGCAGGGGCTTGGACATCGGATTCTCCTCTCTCAGCTCAGGCCGGGGATGAACTGGACGATCAGGTCGATCAGCTTGATGCCGACGAACGGCACCACCAGACCGCCGAAGCCGTAGACCCCGATGTTGCGGCGCAGCAGGGAGCTGGCGTCGGACGGGCGGTAGCGCACACCGCGCAGGGCGAGCGGGATCAGGCCGATGATGACCAGGGCGTTGAAGATGATCGCCGAGGTGATCGCGGACTGCGGGCTGTGCAGGCCCATGATGTTGAGGTGGCTCAGACCCGGGTAGACCCCGGCGAACATCGCGGGGATGATCGCGAAGTACTTGGCCACGTCGTTGGCGATCGAGAAGGTGGTCAGCGCGCCACGGGTGATCAGCAGTTGCTTGCCGATCTCGACGATCTCGATCAGCTTGGTCGGGTTGGAGTCCAGGTCGACCATGTTGCCGGCCTCCTTGGCCGCCATGGTCCCGGTGTTCATGGCCACGCCGACGTCGGCCTGGGCGAGCGCGGGGGCGTCGTTGGTGCCGTCGCCGGTCATCGCGACCAGCTTGCCGCCCTCCTGCTCCTTCTTGATCAGCGCCATCTTGTCCTCGGGGGTGGCCTCGGCGAGGAAGTCGTCCACGCCCGCCTCCTCCGCGATCGCCTTGGCGGTCAGCGGGTTGTCGCCCGTGATCATGATGGTCTTGATGCCCATCCGGCGGAGCTCGTCGAAGCGCTCCCGCATGCCCTCCTTGACCACGTCCTTGAGGTGGATCACCCCGAGGACGCGGGCCGGCTTGGCGCCGACCTTGGTGGCCACCACCAGCGGGGTGCCGCCGGCCGCGGAGATCCCGTCGACCAGGGCGGAGACCTCGTTGCCGACCGAACCGCCGTTCTCGGTCACCCAGTTGGTGACCGCGCCGGCCGCGCCCTTGCGGACCTGGTGGACCGCCTCGGCCTCGTCCAGGTCGACGCCGGACATCCGGGTCTGGGCGGTGAACGGGACCCAGGTGGCGTGCGTCAGCTCGCCCTGGGCGCGGGCCCGCAGGCCGTACTCGGTCTTGGCGAGGACCACGATCGAGCGGCCCTCCGGGGTCTCGTCCGCGAGGGAGGACAGCTGCGCGGCGCTGGCCAGTTCCTCGGTGGACACGCCCGGGGCGGGCAGGAACTCGGCGGCCTGGCGGTTGCCCAGGGTGATGGTGCCGGTCTTGTCCAGCAGCAGGGTGTTGACGTCGCCGGCCGCCTCGACGGCCCGGCCGGACATCGCCAGCACGTTGCGCTGCACCAGCCGGTCCATGCCGGCGATGCCGATCGCGGAGAGCAGCGCGCCGATGGTGGTCGGGATGAGCGCCACGATCAGGGCGACCAGGACGATCATCGACTGCGGGGCGCCCGCGTAGGTGGCCATCGGCTGCAGGGTCACCACGGCGACCAGGAAGACGATGGTCAGCGAGGCGAGCAGGATGTTCAGCGCGATCTCGTTCGGCGTCTTCTGCCGGGCGGCGCCCTCGACCAGGGCGATCATCCGGTCGATGAACGACTTGCCGGGCTCCGAGGCGATCTTCACCACGATCCGGTCGGACAGCACCTTGGTGCCGCCGGTCACCGCCGAGCGGTCACCGCCGGACTCGCGGATGACCGGCGCGGACTCGCCGGTGATCGCCGACTCGTCGACGCTCGCGACGCCCTCGACGACGTCGCCGTCGCCGGGGATGATCTGCCCGGCCTCGACCACCACGTGGTCGCCGAGCCGCAGCGCGGTGCCCGGCACCTCCTCCTCGGCCTGCGTGGCGGGCCAGTCGGTGAGCCGGCGGGCGACGCTCTCGGTCTTGGTCTTGCGCAGGGTGTCGGCCTGGGCCTTGCCGCGGCCCTCGGCGACGGCCTCGGCCAGGTTGGCGAAGATCGTGGTGAGCCAGAGCCAGACGGTGATGGCCCAGGCGAACACGGACGGGCTGGCGATCGCGGAGACGGTGGTGACCACCGAGCCGACCTCGACCACGAACATGACCGGGTTCTTGACCATCACCCGGGGGTCGAGCTTCTTCACCGCGTCCGGCAGGGACGCGACGATCAGCTTCGGGTCGAGCAGGCCGCTGGCCACTCTGTGCTGCGCGGCGGGCTCGGCCTTGTCGACCGGTGCGGGGTTGAGCGTAGGGGTGGACATCAGGAGAGACCTTCCGCGATCGGCCCGAGAGCCAGGGCCGGGAAGTAGGTGAGGCCGACGACGATCAGGATGACGCCCGACAGCAGGCCCACGAACAGCGGCTTGTGGGTGGGCAGAGTGCCCGGGGTGGCCGGGACCGGCTGCTGCTGGGCGAGCGAACCGGACAGCGCCAGGACGAAGACGATCGGCAGGAGGCGGCCGAAGATCATCGCCAGGCCGAGCGCCGTGTCGTACCAGTCGGTGTTGACGGTGATGCCGCCGAAGGCCGAGCCGTTGTTGTTGGCGGCCGAGGTGAAGGCGTACAGCACCTCGGAGAAGCCGTGGGCGCCCGAGTTGAGCATCCCGGCCCGCTCCCCCGGCAGGGCCATCGCCAGGCCCGTGCCGACCAGCACCAGGGTCGGCGTGGTGAGGATGTACAGCGAGGCGAACTTCATCTCCCGGCCGCCGAGCTTCTTGCCCAGGTACTCGGGGGTGCGGCCGACCATCAGACCGGCGACGAACACCGCGACGATCGCCAGCACGAGCATGCCGTACAGGCCGGAGCCCACACCGCCGGGCGCGATCTCGCCCAGCATCATGTTGAAGACCGTCAGCCCGCCGCCGAACGGCGTGTACGAGTCGTGGAAGGAGTTCACCGCGCCGGTCGAGGTCAGCGTGGTCGAGGCGGCGAACAGGCCGGAGGCGGCGATGCCGAAGCGCTGCTCCTTGCCCTCCATCGCGGCGCCCGCGGCCTGGAGGGCGGTGCCCTGGTGCTGCGACTCGGCGAAGGTGAGCAGGGCGGTCGAGGCGACCCAGAACAGGCCCATCACCGCGAGGATCGCGTAGCCCTGGCGGTTGTCCCCCACCATCCGGCCGAAGGCCCGCGGCAGCGCGAACGGGATCAGCAGGATCAGGAAGATCTCGACCAGGTTGGAGAAGCCGGTCGGGTTCTCGAACGGGTGCGCGGAGTTGGCGTTGAAGAAGCCGCCGCCGTTGGTGCCGAGCAGCTTGATGACCTCCTGGGAGGCCACCGGGCCGCCCGGGATCTTCTGCACCTCGCCGCTGAGCGTGGCCACCTCGTGGAAGCCGTGGAAGTTCTGGATCACGCCGGAGGCGGCCAGGACCAGGGCGAACACGATCGAGATCGGCAGCAGCAGGCGCAGGTTGATCCGGGTGAGGTCCACCCAGAAGTTGCCGACCCGGTCGGTCCGGTTGCGGGTGAAGCCCCGGATCAGCGCGCCGACGACGGCGATGCCGACGGCCGCGGAGACGAAGTTCTGCACCGCCAGGCCCGCCATCTGCGCCAGGTGGCCCATCGCGGACTCACCGGCGTAGGACTGCCAGTTGGTGTTGGCGACGAACGAGATCGCGGTGTTCCAGGCCTGGTGGCCCTCCATCTGCGGAACGCCCAGGTTCAGCAGCAGGTAGCCCTGGAGGCGGATCAGACCGTAGAGGAAGAGGACGGAGACGGCCGAGAAGGCCAGCACCGAGCGGAGGTACACCGGCCAGCGCTGATCGGCGTCGCCGTCGACGCCGATCAGCTTGTAGATGCCGCGCTCGACTCTGAGGTGCTTGGTGGTGGTGAGGAGCTTGGCGATGTAGTCGCCAAGGGGGCGGTAGCACAGGGCCAGTGCCCCGACCAGGGCCAGGGCCTGCAGCCAGCCCGCGAGAGTGGATCCCATGTCAGAACTTCTCCGGGAAGATCAGCGCCACGACGAGATAGCCGACGAGCGCGACGGCCACGATCAGACCTGCGATGTTCTCCGCGCTCACAGCTTCTCCACCCCCCGCGCGATCAGGGCGATGACGGCGAACACGGCGACCGTGACACCGACGTAGATGAGATCGGACATGGGCTCCACCAGAGCGGTTCGGGAGACTGCCGCGGGCGGGCCGGGGGCTTCGCGCGGCGCCGGCGGACGACCGGCAGATGCAGCAAAGCAGCCGTCAGAGGCGCGTTATGGCTCCCTGACGCCCTCCATACGGGTGACTGCGGGACGTTGACGCGACCTTGACGCCCGCTTCACCGGGCCGTGACCGTCGTCATCAGGCCGTGATCGGCCCGGCGCCGGAACGCCGGAAGCCCCGGGATTCCGGGGCTTCCGTACGGGTGCGGGCTCGTGCGGGCTCGTGCGGGCTCGTGCGGGCTCGTGCGGGCTCGTGCGGGCTCGTGCGGGCGGGGCCGACGGGGCCGAGGGGGGCCGGCTGCTGCTCCGGTCAGACCTTCTCCGGCGCCGGGAGCCGCTCGTACCCGCTCCCCGGGGCAGGCTCACCCCGGCGCACCGCGCCGGGCGCCCGGCGCGACGGGCCGCCTGCGCGCCCGGAGGAGGTCAGCTGCCACGGCACGCTGATCACCATCACGCCCGCCGTGAACAGCAGCCGGCTCTTCAGCCACAGCGCCGACTGGTTGTGCAGCAGGTGCTCCCACCAGTGGCCGACCACGTACTCCGGGATGAACACGGCGACCGCCTCCCGGGGGCTGTCCCGGCGGTGCTCCCGCACGTACGCCAGCACCGGCTTGGTGATCTCCCGGTACGGCGAGTCCAGCACCTTCAGCGGCACCCGGACGCCGGCCTCCGTCCACTGCCGTTCCAGCTCACCGGTCGCCTCCGGCTCCACCGCCACCGTCAGCGCCTCCAGCGAGTCCGGCCGGAACGCCTCCGCGTAGCCGAGCGCCCGCAGCGTCGGCTTGTGCAGCTTGGACACCAGCACGACCCCGTGCACCCGGGCGGGCCGCGCCGACTCGGCCTCCGGATCGTCCACCGCCAGCTCGGCGGCGACGCCGTCGTAGTGCCGGCGGATGCCGCGCATCATCAGCCACAACACCAGCGCGGCGACCACGGCCAGCCAGGCGCCCTGGGTGAACTTGGTGAGCAGCACGATCACCAGCACCAGTGCGGTGACGACCGCGCCGAAGGCGTTGATCACCCGGGAGCGCAGCGCCGAGCGGCGCACCGCCGGATCGGTCTCGGTGGCCAGCGCCCGGTTCCAGTGCCGGACCATGCCGATCTGGGACAGCGTGAAGGAGGTGAAGACGCCCAGGATGTACAGGTGGATCAGGCTGGTGACGTTCGCGTCGTACAGCCACAGCAGCCCGCCGGCCACCACCGCGAGCGCGATGATGCCGTTGGAGAAGGCCAGCCGGTCCCCGCGGGTGTGCATCTGCCGGGGCAGGTAGCGGTGCTCGGCCAGGATCGAGGCCAGCAGCGGGAAGCCGTTGAAGGCGGTGTTGGCGGCCAGGATCAGCACCAGCGCGGTGACCGCCTGGATCGCGTAGAACAGCACGCTGTGGTCGCCGCCGAAGATCGCCGCCGCGAGCTGGGCGATCACGGTCTGCTGGGGCGTGCTCGCGCAGTCCCCGGGGAAGCCGGTCAGCCGGCAGGCGCCGCCCTCGGTGATGTGCACCTTGGCGATCAGCGCGAGGGCGGTGATGCCGGCGAACATCACCACGGCCGTGGTGCCCATCACGGCCATGGTGCGCGCGGCGTTCCTCGCCTTCGGCGCCCGGAAGGCCGGGACGCCGTTGGAGATCGCCTCCACCCCGGTCAGCGCCGTACAGCCGGAGGCGAACGCCCGCAGGCCCAGCATCAGCAGGCCGAGGCCGGCCACCGTGTCCTTGCCGTCCTCCGGGAGGATCCCGTACGAGGCGCTGGACGCCACCGGCGCGTCGCCGAGCGCGACCCGGACCAGCCCGGTGACCACCATCAGCAGGATGCCGCCGATGAACAGGTACGTCGGCGCGGCGAAGGCCTTGCCGGACTCCCGGACTCCGCGCAGGTTCACCGCCATCAGCAGCAGCACGAAGCCCAGCGCCAGCCAGACCCGGTGACCGGCCAGCGACGGCAGCGCCGAGATGATGTTGTCCACCCCGGAGGCCACCGACACCGCGACCGTCATCACGTAGTCGACCAGCAGCGAGGCGGCCACCACCAGACCGGAGTTGGCGCCGAGGTTGCGGGACACCACCTCGTACGAGCCGCCGCCGCTCGGGTAGGCGTGCACCACCTGGCGGTAGGACATCACCACGACCGCCATCAGCGCGACCACACCGGCCGCGACCCACGGGGTCAGGTAGAGGAAGGCGGCGCCACCGACGGTGAGCACCAGCAGGATCTCCTGCGTCGCGTAGGCAACCGAGGAGAGCGGGTCGGAGGCGAAGATCGGCAGCGCCAGCCGCTTGGGCAGCAGCGTCTCGCCGAGCTCCTCGCTGCGCATGGCCCGGCCGATGACGAGGCGCTTCAGCGCCTGGGGCACGTTGAACACGTTGGCGAGCGTAAGTTCGGTCGGACACGACGGAATCCGTTGCGGCACCGGCCCGGCACGTCCCGCCCTCATGGACTTCCCGCAGGTCAGGGCCGCTGCGGGCGGGCACGTGCCGGGCGTATCGAGGGCGTCAAGGCCCCCCCGTTAAGACCGTGTCAAGATGCCAGGTTGTTACCGGGCGTCCAAGCTGTGGACGCCCGGCGCCTCAGCGGTGGCGGCCCGGCGCCTCAGCGGTGGCGGCCCGGGTCACATCCGCATCCGCAGTCGGCAGACCACCGCGTCGGTGTGCCGCCGCAGCGCGCGGTCGATCACGGCGCCGCGCCGGTTCTGCAGCGCCCGCTGCCACCAGCGGGCCGGCTCCACCTCCGGGATCAGCACCGTCAACCGGTCGTAGACGTGCTCCTCGCCGAGCCGGTTCACGAACGCGGCGATCGGCCGGCCCAGCCGGCGGCGGTCCTCCGGGATCTCCACCAGCGGCACGCCCGGCTGCCACAGCTCCCAGTCCCGCCGCAGCGCCTCCGCCTCGGCCTGCTCGTGCACCACCGTCACCGCCAGCACCTCGTCGCCGAGCGACAGCGCCGCCGACAGGCCGTCCCGGGTCAGCCGGGTGATGGCCGTCACCGGCACGACCACCAGGCTGCGCTGGCGGGTCACCGCGCCCGGCACCCGGCCCAGCTCCAGCCGCTCGCCGATCAGCCCGTAACTCCGGTGCACCGCCTCGAACAGCGCCACCAGCAGCGGCAGCGCCACCACGATGCCCCAGGCGCCCTCGGTGAATTTGGTGCCGGTCACCACCACCGTCGCGACCCCGGTGAGCAGCGCGCCGAACCCGTTCAGCGCGGCCTTCCACACCCAGCCGGCCGGCCGGTGCACGGACCAGTGCCGGACCATGCCGACCTGACAGATCGTGAACCCGACGAACACGCCGATCGAGAACAGGGGCACCAGGCTGTTCACGTCCCCGCCCGAACCGACCAGCAGCGCCGCCGACACCAGGGCCAGGAACAGCACCCCGTGCCGGTGCACCTGGCGGTCGGCCCGCAGCGCGAACACGTGCGGCAGGTGGTTGTCCCGGGCGAGCAGGTGCAGCAGCACCGGCAGCCCGCCGAAGGAGGTGTTCGCGGCCAGCCCGAGCAGCACCACGGTGGCGAACTGGACGACGTAGAACGCGGCGCCGTGGCCGAGCGAGGCGTCGGCGAGCTGAGCCAGCACCGTGACGCCCTCCACCGGCTGGAGGTGGAAACGGCCGATCAGCACGGCCAGCCCGATCAGCATCACGCCGAGCAGCGCACCGAGCACCACCTCGGTGTGCTGCGCCCGCTTCACCCGCGGGGTCCGGAACGACGGAACGGCGTTCGCCACCGCCTCCACCCCGGTCAGCGCCGAGCACCCGGCCGCGAACGCCTTGAGCAGCAGCAACGCACCGACGGTCGTGGCGTTCTCGGCCAGCGTCGACGCGTGGCCCGCGGCGGCCGCGGTGCTCGCCGGGCCGTCCCGGAACAGGCCGACCACGATGATCGCCAGGATCGACACCACGAAGACGGCCGTCGGCGCCATGAACCAGCGCGCCGACTCGGCGATCCCGCGCAGGTTCACCGCCGTCACCAGGGCCAGCACGCCCAGGCACAGCCAGACCCGGTCGTCGTACAGGCTCGGCACCGCCGAGGTCAGCGCCGCCACCCCCGCGGTCACCGAGACCGCCACGTTCAGGATGTAGTCGATCACCAGCGAGGCGGCCGCGGTCAGCGCCGTCCGCCGGCCCAGGTGCTCCTTCGCCACCGCGTACGAGCCGCCGCCGTCCGGGAACGCCGCGATCACCTGCCGGTACGACGCCACCAGCACGCCCAGCAGCACCGCGATCGCCACCGTCACCGGCAGCGTGAACCCCAGCCCGTACGCCCCGGCCGCGGCCAGCACCAGCACGATCGACTCCGGCCCGTACGCGACCGAGGCCATGGCGTCCAACGACAGCGCCGCCAGACCGCCCAGCGCACTCAACCGGTGCCGCTCGTCGCCCGCGCCGGCGTCCGGCGGCTCGGGTTCGGCCGTGACGGCCGGGGTGGTGATGGCGCTGGACATCGGACGGAACCTCCGCGATCGGTTGTTCCTCCGATCCTGCGGGCCGCACCCCCGCCCTCCACCCAACCCCTACGCGTTCCTGACGCCGTCCCAGGAACCATTGACGGGCCCTTGACGCGCCGCGGGAGAGCTCATGGCGGGGGCCGGTGGCGGGGGTGGGTGGGCCGCTGTCCCGGCGGGCGCCGGTTGGGAAGACGACCAGCTCTTGCGAAGAACCCCCGGCGCGCCCTACGCACACCCGGGACACCACCACAATCACGCTGAACGGCCCCACCCACCCCCGCACCCACTCTGCTGCCTGCTGCCCGTAATTGCAAGCAATGCGCAATAAGTGTCCCCGCCGCCGGCACGGCAGCGCTGCGACGCTCACGCGGCGGGAAAACGACAACGGCCCCCGATCCGCGTCTCCGCAGATCGGGGGCCGTTCTCTGTCCTGTGGCTGGTGCAGGGTTCGAACCTGCGTAGCTTGCGCGGCAGATTTACAGTCTGCTCCCTTTGGCCGCTCGGGCAACCAGCCAGGATCTTGTCCCCCGGGGCGTTCGCCCCGTTCGACTTCGTAAACAATACCTGATGCCGGGGGGTGCTCCGCCACTCGATAGGTCACGTGATGATCAAGGGCCACGGCGTGGCTGTCGGGGGCGGGGGCGGGGTGGCGCTGGATAGGCTGGGGAGGCGGACGCCCGGTGGGGCAGGCCGTGCCAGTGAAGCCAGAACATCAAGGAGACCAACACCCATGGCCGACTCCAGTTTCGACATCGTCTCGAAGGTCGAGTGGCAGGAGGTCGACAACGCGATCAACCAGACCTCCCGTGAGATCGCCACCCGTTTCGACTTCAAGGGCGTCGGCGGCGAGATCAGCCGCTCCGGCGAGAAGATCGAGATGAAGGCCAACGGCGAGGAGCGCGTGAAGGCCATCCTGGACGTCCTACAGGGCAAGTTCATCAAGCGCGGACTGTCGCTCAAGGCCCTGGACGCCGGCGAGCCGCAGCTGTCCGGCAAGGAGTACAAGATCTTCGCGGACATCAAGGAGGGCATCTCCACGGAGGATGCCAAGAAGGTCGCGAAGATCATCCGCGACGAGGGCCCGAAGGGCGTCAAGGCGCAGGTCCAGGGCGACGAGCTGCGGGTCAGCTCGAAGAGCCGCGACGACCTGCAGACCGTACAGGCACTGCTCAAGGGCAAGGACCTGGACTTCGCGATCCAGTACGTGAACTACCGCTGACCCCGCGGGGGCTGTGCGGCAGGGCCCCGTTCCCGGGAGTTCGAGCTCCGGGGGGCGGGGCCTTTCGCGTGGGTGGGGTCAGTCGGCGGCGGCCCAGCCGCTGGTGCCGCGGTGGGCGGACAGGCCGACGGACTCGAACTCGTCCACCCGGCCGGCCTCGGTGCGGGCGCCGATCCGCCGCAGGGCGCGGGAGATCGGGGAGCCCTCGGGCGGGAAGGGTTCGAACTCGCCCTTGGTGAGCGGGCCGAGGACGATCCGGCCGTTCTCCCAGACGGCGGCGCGCTGGGTGCCGCTGCCGCCGAAGTACTCGGCCTCGACGCAGGCGATCGGGCCGGCCTTGGACCAGGCGGCCAGCCGGAGTTCGAAGCCGCCCGGGTGCCAGCCGAAGCCGGCCGCCTCGGCGGGCTTCGTCGAGCCGCCGTCGGTCTGGAGGGCGGAGAGCACCGCGGGGGTGACCGGTATCAGGGCCAGACCCTGTGCCAGTGGCACCACCCGGGCCGTCGAGGTTTCCGCCGCGGCCACCGCCAACAGCTCGAATGTTCCTATCAGGGCCTGGAGTTCATAGGACATGCCGGTCATCGTGTCCCACCGCACCGACAGTCGGCGCGGAGTTTATGATTCCGTGCCCGGCTGGAGTCCGTAGAGCAGGGTCAAGACCGTCACGTCCACCGCGTCCTCGGCCGTGCTGGGCGCTTCCCCGTTCAGCTCGTCGATGACTGCGGCGAGTTGGGTCCGCAGCCGGATCAGCCGGTCCGGGCTGAGCCGCAGCGTCGAGTGCGCGAACAGTCCGGGCGGCCCGACCGATCCGTCCCGGGGCGAGCTGAAGTCCAGCCGCCCGCCGAGGACATGGGCCCGGAAGTCGCCGCGGACCCGGTCGATGGCGGCCAGGATGGCGTCGTACGCCTCGGAGCGGCCCGGGGAGTCGGCGGTGAACATCTCCGGGGCGAGCCGGATCGACTCCTGGGCGGCGGCGTAGCGGCTCTCGACGATGCCGGAGACCAGCCGGGTGCCGGCCACGATGACCAGCCCGGCCTTCTCCAACTGCTTGATGTGGCGGTAGAGCTTGGTCTGCGGTTCGCCGAGCGCGGCGGCGATCTCCTTGGCGGTGAGCGGGCGCTCCTCGCCGGACTTCAGGGCGCCGAGGATGGCCAGCCGCAACGGGTCGGCCAGTGCCTTGAGCACGGCGACGTCGGCCACCTGGCGTTCCTTGACCCAGGTGGTGGGTTGCTCGCCGCCGTCGGCGGGTTCCAGATCGTGCTCGGCCACGGGCACCACCTTGGCAGATCGGCCGCGCCGCACGCAATCACGCTCCGGTGAGCGCTCACCCTTGCGCAATCAATCACGCTTCCGACATCATTCACGACAACGTGAATGATGTCGGAAGCGCGAACGGCGGGGTGGGCCATGGCGGGGAGCAGAACGGCGGCTGACGAGTCGAGGACGGCGGAGGAGGCGACGGCGGAGGAGGCGACGGCGGAGGAGGCGACGGCGGAGGAGGCGACGGCGGAGGAGGCGACGGCGGAGGAGGCGACGGCGGA
>NZ_JBEOUK010000004.1:0-30311 GCF_040304045.1 Kitasatospora sp. NPDC094016 | reverse complement strand
GACGGCGGAGGAGGCGACGGCGGAGGAGGCGACGGCGGAGGAGGCGACGGCGGAGGAGGCGACGGCGGAGGAGGCGACGGCGGAGGAGGCGACGGCGGAGGAGGCGACGGAATCCACGCCGCTCGTTCCGCTGCGACGGAACCTGCGCTTCCAGGCCCTCTGGGCCGGCCAGGCCGCCGCGACGCTCGGCATGCGGGTCGGCGACACCGCCTTCCCCCTGCTGGTCCTCGCGCTCACCGGTTCCTCCACCGCCGCCGGGGCCTTCGGGGCCGTGCAGATGGTCGCGACCCTGCTGCTCGGCGTCCACGGCGGCGTGGTCGCCGACCGCCTCGACCGCCGCCGGGTGCTGATCGCCTCCGACGCCGCCCGGCTGGTCGTCACGGCGACCGTCCCGCTGGCCATGGCCTTCGACCGGCTGACCCTGGCCCACCTGCTGCTCGTCGCCGCCGCCGTCGGGGCGACCATCGCGTACAGCGGCCCGATCCGGCTGCTGGCGCTGCGCTCGGTGGTGGCGCCGGAGCAGCTGCCGCAGGCGCTCGCCCAGGACGAGGCCCGGATGACCGGGGCCGCGCTGGCCGGTCCGCCGCTGGCCGGCTTCCTGTACGGGCTCGGCAGCGCGGTGCCGTTCCTCGGCACCGCGCTCGCCTCCCTGCTCGCGCTGGTCGCCGCGCTCGTGGTGCGCTTCCCCGGCCGCCCCGCCGACGCGCAGCCGGACCGCGAAACCGCCACCCCACCGAACCGCCCCACCGACGCGCAGCCGAGCGGCGAAACCGACGCCCGCCCGGACCGCGAACCGGGCGGCGCGAAGCCGGCCCCCGAGTCCGGCGGCGCCCTGGCCGGGTTCCGCCTGCTCGCCGCCTCCCCCCTGCTGCGCTCCGCCCTGGCCGTCCTGCTGGTGGTCAACCTCGCCGGGACGGCCCTGATGCTGCCGGTGATGGTGCTGCTGCGGAACGGGGGCACGGGCAGCGCCGGGATCGGCCTGGCGCTGGCCGGCGAGGCGGTGGGGGCGCTGGCCGGAACGGTCCTGGTGTCCCGGCTGCACCGGTTGGCCGGGCCGGGCGTCCTGCTGCTGGTGGTGGCCTGGACCGCCGTGCCGGTGACGCTGGCGCCACTGCTGCCGGGCGGGGTGGCCACCGTGTTCGCCGCGCTGTTCGTGGTGGGGATCGGCGTTCCGGCCCTGCGGGTGATGCTGGACCTGCTGGTGTTCCGGCAGGTGCCGGACGCGCTCCGCGGCCGGGTGATCGCGGCGACCATGACGCTGCTGACCGCGGGCATGCCGGCCGGGACGCTCGGCAGCGGCCTGCTACTGGACCACCTCTCCCCCGCCGTCGCGCTGGCCTCGATCAGCGTCCTGCTCGCGGCCGCCCTGCTGCCCGCGACCGTGAGCCGTACGCTGCGCCGCGCCGCCTGGCCGGCCGCGCAGGATCCGGCGGCGCGCCCCTGACAGTCGCTCACCCGCGCGGGTGCACGCCGCATGCGGCGGCCTCGGCAACCGGGTGAACTGGCCGGGTACGGTCCGCCCCGGGGTCCTTCCCGGGGCGGCGTCCGCGCCCGGGGCGCCTCGCGCCCGGACGCCGCGCAGCCGACCGGGGCCGTACCGGAGGAGGACAGATGGGTTCCACGGACGCGCCCTCGCCCGGCCGGGGCGGCTCCGGCGAGGCCGCCGCCCCCGACGGTCCCAGCAGGTCCGGTGACCAGAGCGACCCCGGCGGCCGGGGACGCCCCGGCGGCCCGAGGAGCCCCGACGGCCCGACCACCCGCGAGCGGACCGGCTCGGTGGCCGCCCGGGTGGTCACCGCACCCCGGATGTCCTGGCTGACGCTCGCCCTGATGACCACGAGTTCGGTGGCCAGCCTGCGCTCCGCCCCGACCATGGCCGTCTACGGCCTGGCCTGCGTCTTCCTCTACCTCGTCCCGGCGCTGGTGTTCCTGCTGCCGACCGCGCTGGTCTCCGCCGAGCTGGCGTCCGGCTGGGAGGGCGGCGTCTACCGCTGGGTGTCGGAGGGCCTGTCGAAGCCGCTGGGCTTCCTCGCCGTCTGGTGCCAGTTCGCGATGACGATCTTCTACTACCCGTCGCTGCTGGCGTACGTGGCGTCGACGATCGCGTACGTGGTGAACCCGAGGCTGGCCGGCAACGGCCCGTACACCGCCGTGGTGATCATGGTGCTGTACTGGACCGGCGTCTGGGTCTCCTCGCGCGGGACGAAGGCCGTGGCCGGCCTGTCCTCGATGGGCCTGGTGATCGGCACGCTGATCCCCGGCACGCTGCTGGTGGTGCTCGGCTTCGTCTTCCTCGGCCAGGGCAACGGCTCCGCCGCGCCGATGGACTCCGCGCACCTGCTGCCGCAGTGGACCGGCCTGGCCAGCCTGGTGCTGATCGTCAACAACTTCCTCAGCTACTCCGGCATGGAGATGAACGCGGTGCACGTCTCCTCGCTGCGCGATCCGGCGCGGGAGTTCCCGCGCTCGATGTTCACCGCGTCCGCGATGGTGCTGCTGATCTTCATCCTGCCGGCGCTGGCGATCAGTTGGGTGGTGCCGTCCAGCGAGCTGAGTCTGACGGCCGGTGTGATGCAGGCCTTCGACGCCTTCTTCCAGTACTTCGACGTCGGCTGGCTCACCCCGGTGATCGCGGTGGCGCTGATCGCGGCCTCGCTCGGCGGCATGCTGACCTGGCTGGCCGGTCCGTCCAAGGGCCTGCTGATGATCTCCCGGCAGGAGGGCTACCTGCCGCCGTTCCTGCAGCGGCTGAACCGGGAGGGCGTCCAGCAGAACCTGCTGGTCGCCCAGGGCGTGGTCACCACGGCGATCGCCCTGCTGTACGCGCTGATCCCGAACGTCTCCAGCGCGTACTGGATCTTCTCGGTGATCACCACGCAGGTGTACCTGATCGTCTACCTGCTGATGTTCACCGCCGCGATCCGGCTGCGCCGCACCCGGCCGGACCACCCGCGCGGCTACCGGGCCCCGGCGCTGGTACCGATCTGCGTGGTCGGGCTGCTCGCCTCGGCGTGCGCGATGGCGATCGGCTTCGTACCGTCGTCCCAGTTCGGCAGCGGCAGCGTCTGGACGTACATCGGGATCGTCGGCGGCGGTCTACTGGTCCTCGGCCTGCTGGTCCCGTGTCTGTTCCTCAGGCTGCGCAAGCCCGGCTGGCGTTCCCCGGAGGCGGCGGCGGAGCTGGCCGCGCAGGAGTCGGCCGAGCTGCGCGGCGCCGCGGGCGGTGCGGCATGACCACGAGCCTGATGGCCTCCCGGCACCGCTGGATCCACCTCGGGGCGATCGGGCTGCTGGTCGCGATGCTGATCACCGGCCTGCTCTCGTTCACCCAGCCGCACGCCACCGACCAGGCCGACCGCAAGGCCGGGCAGCTCGCCCGGGCGCTGGGTTCGGCCGGCTATCCGGTGCCCGCGCGGGACCAGATCGTGCACACCCTGGGCGAGGACGGCGGCGCCGTCTGCGCGAACCCGTCGAACGCGCTGACCCAGGCCCAGTGGACGTCCGGCATGTCCAACGGCGCCGACGGGCCTGGCAGGCGGCCGGTGCTGTCCGACCGCGACGCGGTGCGGGCCGAGGCGATCGTGCTCTCGGTGTACTGCCCGGGCCGGCTCGCCGGGATCCAGGACGAGATCGACGACCTCAACGTGCAGGACACCGTCCGCAAGTAGCCCACCCGGCCTTCGAGGAGGACCCGACCGTGCCTCGACCCTTCACCACCGAGGACTACACCGCCCGGACGGCCCGGGCCACCGCCGAGGCGACCGCCGCCGGGCTGTCCGGCCTGGTCGTCGCCCCCGGCCCCGACCTGGTCTACCTGTGCGGCTACCAGCCCACCGCGGTCACCGAGCGGCTCACCGCCCTGGTGCTCACCGCCGGACGCCAACCCACCCTGATCGTCCCCGAATTGGAGCGCCCGGACGCCGAGAGGGCGGTCGGCGCCCCGGCCCTGCGGCTGCTCGACTGGACCGACGGCGAGGACCCGTACGCCACCGTCCGCCCGCTGCTCGACCCGGCCGGCCGGTACGGCATCTCCGACAACGCCTGGGCGATGCACCTGCTCGGCCTCCAGGCCGCGCTGCCCGGCACCGGCTTCACCTCGCTCACCGAGACCCTGCCGATGCTGCGCGCGGTCAAGGGCACCGAGGAGCTGGAGCGGCTGGCCGCGGCCGGCGGCGCCGCGGACGCCGCCTACCGGGGCATCCTGGAGGTCGAGTTCGCCGGCCGCCGGGAGACCGACGTCGCCGCCGACCTCGGCGCACTGCTCATCACGTACGGGCACAGCCAGGTCGACTTCACCGTGGTCGGCTCCGGCCCGAACGGCGCCGACCCGCACCACGAGGCCGGCGACCGGGTGATCCGGCCCGGCGACACCGTGGTGCTGGACTTCGGCGGGCTCAAGGACGGCTACGGCTCCGACACCACCCGCACCGTGCACGTCGGCACCGAGGTGCCGGCGGAGGTCCGGAAGGTACACGACGCGGTCCGGCTCGCCCAGCAGGCCGCGTTCGAGGCGGTCCGACCCGGGGTCAGCTGCCAGGAGATCGACCGGATCGCCCGCCGGGTGATCACCGAGGCCGGCTTCGGCGAGTACTTCATCCACCGCACCGGGCACGGCATCGGCCTCACCACGCACGAACCGCCGTACCTGGTCGAGGGCGAGGAACGGCCGCTGGTGCCCGGCATGTGCTTCTCCATCGAGCCCGGCGTCTACCTGCCCGGCCGCTTCGGGGTGCGAATCGAGGACATCGTCACCGTCACCCCCACCGGCGGCCGCCGGCTCAACAACACTCCGCACGAGCTGGGCTTCGTCTCATGACGGGGCCGTCACCCCGCTGCTCCGCCGTCAGAACGGCGGCCCGACTATGCGATTTTCTTACGAGGCGGTCATGGTTCACCCAGAGTCCTCCAAGTTTGCGTTGGTAGTTTCGGTGAGCATGACGAAGCTGCTCAGCCCGGCCCCGCCCAACCCGGCGCGGGCCGGGCGACTGCGACCCGTGACCGCCCGCCCCCGCCGTACCGGTCTGTCGAGACTCCGGCTGCTGGCCTGGCCGGTCTACCTGACCGCGCTCGTCTGGTACCTGCGCACCCAGGGCATGGCCTTCGCCAACGACGTGGTGTTCCTGTGGCTGATCGGCGCCCTGCTGACGGCGGCCGTGCACAGCGGGCACGGCCGCCGCGGCTTCCTGCTGGTGCTGCGCGACTGGGTGCCGGTGATGGCCGCGGTCTGGACGTACTCCCTGCTGCGCGGCTACGGCGCGCACACCCCGTGGGCCCCGCACTGGCTGCCGCAACTGCGCGCCGACGAGGTGCTCGGCTTCGGCGAGACCTGGACCGTCCGGCTCCAGCACGCACTGTGGACGCCCGGCTCGCCGCACTGGTACGACTACGCGGCGGCCCTCGTCTACCTCTCGCACTTCTTCCTGGTCTTCGCCCTGCTCGCGGTGCTCTGGCGGCGCCGGCACGACCGGTTCCGGCAACTGCTCGCCTGCTACCTGCTGCTCACCTTCGCCGGCTTCGCCACGTACCTGCTCTACCCGGCCGACCCGCCGTGGCTGGTCGCCCAGGAGGGCCACCTGCCGGGGCTCGTCCGGGTCGTGTGGGACGTGATCTCCACCAGCGGGGTGCCGCAGGCCAACTCGCTGGTCGAGAACGGCAGCCAGTTCGCCAACGACGTCGCCGCGATGCCCTCGCTGCACTCCGCCTACCCCGCGATGCTGCTGTTCTTCTTCTGGCCGACGGCCCGCCCCTGGCTGCGGGCGCTGCTGGTCGCCTACCCGCTCGCGATGGCGTTCACCCTGGTGTACGGCGCCGAGCACTTCATCGTGGACATCTTCGCGGGCTGGGCGTACGCGGCACTGGTGGTGTTCGGCCTGCGCCGGCTGCGGAACCGGCGTACCCGGCTCATCAGGGAGCGGGCAGACTTGGCCGAGTGCCGAACCAGCCCCTCCCTCCCGTGAAGCCCACCGCCGAACAGCTCCAGGCGGCCAAGGACACCACCATCCCCGACGTGACCGGGCCCGGACTGCGGGTGCTGTTCTGCGGCATCAACCCGGGCCTGTGGTCCGGCGCCACCGGGCACCACTTCGCCCGCCCCGGCAACCGCTTCTGGCCCGCCCTGCACCGCTCCGGCTTCACCGCGCGCCAGTTCCGCCCGGACGAGCAGGGCGAACTGCCCGCGCTCGGCCTGGGCATCACCAACGTCGCCCCGCGCACCACCGCCAAGGCCGACGAGCTGACCACCGAGGAACTGCGGGAGGGCGGCGCCGCGCTCACCGAACGCGTGCTGCGGCTGCGCCCGCGCGTCCTGGCCGTGCTCGGCATCGGCGCCTACCGGACGGCCTTCGGGCAGCGGCGGGCCGCGATCGGCCGCCAGCCGGAGGGCATCGGCGACACCGCGGTGTGGGTGCTGCCCAACCCGAGCGGGCTCAACGCGCACTACACGCTGGACGCGCTGGCCGCCGAGTTCCGCCGGCTCCGGGACGCGCTGGACGGCTGAGGGCTGGGGGCTGACGGCTGAGGGGCTGGGGGGCTGACGGCTGACCGGCTGACAGCCGCCGGAGCCGGACAGGCCGCCCGCCAGGTGGCCCGCCGGACGGCTCGCCAGACGGCTCGTCAGGCCGCCGTCAGCCCCGCCGGCAGCGGGAGCCGGCGCAGCTCGCGGATCAGCGCCCGGACGGCGGCCGTCCCGGCCAGCTCGGGCGTGGTGACGTACCCGACGAACCGGCTGGGCGGGTGCGGCCCGAGGTCGGCGACGGCGAGGCCGGCCGGGGCACCGAGCAGCGCGGTCCGGGGCATGATCGCCATGCCGAGGCCCTGCGAGACGAGCGAGACGGCCACCGTGTCGTCCTCGACGTCGATGGTCGCGGGCGGGATCCAGTCCTGCCGCCGCCACCAGTCCCGGGTGTACGAATCGCAGTTCTCGTCCCAGTCGACCAGCGGCAGCCCGCGCGGCGCCGGATGGCCCCGCTGGTGCGCGAGCGCGTACGACTCCTCGTACAGGCGCACCGCGACCAGGCCCGGGACGGGCGGCGGGCCGTCGGCGTCCAGGGTTGCCAGCCCGAGGTCGGCCCGGCCGTCGGCGACCTCTCCGGAGGTGCCGCGGCCGAGTTCCCGGACGATCCGGACCTGCGCCGTCAGCCCCGGGTGGCGGGCGGCCAGCCCGGCCAGCACGGGCGGCAGCAGGTGGGCGGCCGCGCTGCGGAAGGCGGCGATCCGCAGCGTGCCGGTCAGCGGCCCCGCCGTGCCCGCGCCCCGCACCTCGGCACCCATCGCGGCCAGCAGCCGCAGGATCCGGCGGGCGTACGCCACCGCACGCGCGCCGGCATCGGTGGGGCGTGCGCCGTGGCGCCCACGGTCGAAGAGCACCGCGCCGAGCTTCCGCTCGCAGGCGCGCACGGCGTGCGATACGGCGGACTGGGTGGTGTCCAGGCGCGCGGCGGCGGCCGTGAAGCTGCCCTCCTCCTCGACCGCGACCAGGATCCGCAGCTCGTGCGGGGCGAGATCGGTCATGCGTCCGAATCTACCGGCATCCATCGATCCCGCTCATGGAAGCCGCCGTTCCATCGACGCGGACCCCTCCCCGGCCGCTCACCCGCTTCCTACTGTGGGCGCGTCCGCCCGCCGCCTCCCGTTCGGAGCAGCCCGATGCCCCGCCCCACCGCGCACGCCGTCCACCTGGTGTCCCGTCCCGACGGCGCCCCGACCGCCGGGAACTTCGCCTTCGTCGAGGAACGCGTCCCGGCGCTCGCCGCCGGCGAGGCCCTGGTCGAGAACACCCACCAGTCCGTCGACCCGTACATGCGCGAGGAGATGGAGGAGGGCGGCTGGGAGTTGCACGCCCCGCTGGAGGGCCGCACCCTCGGCCGGGTGGTCGAGTCCCGCGCCGGCACCCTGCCGGTCGGCGCGCTGGTCTTCCACCGCCAGGCCTGGCGCACCCACTCGGTGGTCACCGCCGGGAGCGCGAGCCCGCTGCCCGACCTCGACGGCGTCCCGCTCAGCGCCCACCTGTCGGTGCTCGGCGGCACCGGCCTGTCCGCCTGGGTCGGCCTCACCCGGATCGCCCGGCTGCAACCCGGCGAGACGGTCTTCATCTCGGCGGCGGCCGGCGGGGTCGGCACCGCCGCCGGCCAGTTCGCCCGACTGCTCGGCGCCGGTCGGATCATCGGCAGCACCGGCTCCGCCGCCAAGGCCGCCCACCTCACCGGGCACCTCGGCTTCGACGCCGCCTTCGACTACCACGACGGGCCGATCGCCGACCGGCTCCGCGAGGCCGCCCCCGAAGGGCTGCACGTCTACCTGGACAACGTCGGCGGCGACCACCTGGAGGGCGCCATCAGCGCCATGCGCGACCACGGCCGGATCGCCTGGTGCGGCGCCGTCGCCCAGTACAACCACCTCGGGAACCCGCCCGCGGCCCCGCGCAACCTCTTCGACGTGGTCGGCAGGAGCCTGCGGCTGGAGGGCTTCCTGGTCCGCGACCACCGCGACGCCCACCCCGAGCTGTACGAGTTCCTCGTCCCGCACCTGCGCTCCGGCGCGGTGGTCCCGGACGAGACGATCGTGGACGGCTTCGAGCACGTGGTGGACGCCTTCCTCGGCATGCTGCGCGGCACCAACACCGGCAAGATGATCGTCCGGCTCGCCGAGTAGGCCACGCCCGGTGGATGCCTCCGGGCCCGACGGCATCCACCGAAACGCGTCCGGGATCCAGTGGCACGGCCCTGTCACTCCGGCAGCACGGCCAGCTCCAGGGCGGCCAGCCGCACCGGGTCGGCGACCACCTCGTAGCCGGCCACCAGGCCGTCCGCCACCGCCACCCGCAGCACCAGCCGCAACCGACCGCCCGGGGCGATCACGATCCCCGGCACCCCGTCCACCAGCGCCACCGCGCCGAACCGGGCCCGCCGGCCGAACACCGTGGTCTCCCGGGCCACCGTCTCCGCGCCCCGGGCCACCAGGGAACGCCCGGCCGGCAGCGCGGCCGGATCGGCCCGGCGCACCACGTCCGGCGCCAGCACCGCCAGCAGCGCGGCCAGGTCCCCGCCCCGGGCGGCGGACAGGAACGCCTCCACCACCCGCCGGTGCCCGGCCAGCCGCTCCGGCGGCAGCGCGGCCGCCCCGCGCACCCGCTGCCGGGCCCGGCTGGCCAGCTTCTTGGCGGCCACCGGGGTCCGGCCGACGATCGGCGCGATCTGCTCGAACGGCACCGCGAAACCGTCGTGCAGCACGAAGGCGACCCGCTCCGCCGGCCCCAGCCGGTCCAGCACCACCAGCAGCGCCCGGCCCACCGAGTCGACCAGCAGCGCCTGCCGCTCCGGGTCCGCGCCCTCGGCCCCCGCGCCGGCCGCCGGGTCCGGCAGGCCGTCCGGCAGCGCGGCGCCGACCGCCTGCTCACGGCGCACGGCGCGGGCCCGCAGCACGTCCAGGCAGATCCGCGACACCACCGTGGTCAGCCAGCCCGGCAGGTTGTCCACCTCGTCCGGGCCGGCCCGGTCCAGCCGCAGCCACGCCTCCTGGACGGCCTCCTCCGCCTCGCCCGTCGACCCGAGCATCCGCTGGGCGACCGCCCGCAGCCGCCCCCGCTCGGCCTCGAACCGCGCCGCCAGCACCTCGTCCCGGTCCATCGGTCACCTTTCCTCGGCCCCGCCCGTCACACCGATGACGATCCACCCACCACCGAAGTGACGGGAGAACGCTGTGACCACCACCACCCTGCTGCACCTGGACTCCAGCATCAGCCTCGGCGACTCGGTCAGCCGCGCGCTGACCGCCCGGTTCGCCGCCGCCTGGCGCGCCCGGCACGGCTCCGCCGGCCGGTACGTCTACCGGGACCTCGCCGCCGAGCCGGTCGCCGCGATCGGCGCCGGGTACGCCATGCTCGGCCGCCGCGTCGAACGCAAGGGGACCATCCCGGCCTCCGACGTCGCCGCCCTCGCCGAAGGCCCGGACGAGGAACACGAGTGGTCCCTCACCCACCCGCTGGTCGACCGGCTGCTCGCCGCCGACACCGTGCTGCTCGGCGTGCCGATGTACAACCTCACCGTCCCGGCCGTGTTCAAGGCCTGGATCGACCGGATCAGCTTCCCCGGCGTCTACACCGACCCGGACACCGGCGAGAGCCTGCTGCGCCGCACCCGGGTCGTCGTCGCGGCCGCCCGCGGCGGCGGCTACGGCCCCGGCACCCCGCGCGAGGCCTTCGACTTCCAGACCCCGTACCTGCGGGCCTACTTCGCCAGGCTCGGCGTCCCGGCCGAGCACCTGCACATCGTCCCGGCCGAACTCACCCGCGCCGACGACGTCCCCGCCCTGGCCGGGCTGCAGCCGATCGCCGCCAAGTCCCTGGCCGACGCCGAGGCCGCCCTGGACGCGCTCGCCACTGCCTGATCGGCCTGATCTGCCTGATCCACCCGGTCTACAGCGGGGTGACGGCCTTCAGCACCACCAGCAGGGCCACGGCGGCGTTGAGCGCGCACAGCGCCGACGCCGCCGTACCGGCCGCGGCGACCATCGCGGCCAGGCCCGCCCGGGTCTTCGCCGGAGGCCAGTTGCGGGACGTCGGCACCGGGCCGAGCAGTGCGGCGACCCGGCGCGGCACCGGGCCGGGCGCGGGCGCCGGGGCGGCGAAGGCCGCGAAGCCGGGCGCCGGCGCCGCGTGCGACACCAGGGCCGCCCGGGCCACCGCCCGCGCGGTGATCCGGCGGTCCCCCACCTCCTGCGCCGACTCCTCGTCCGCCCAGCGCTCCGCGCTGAACGCCACCGCGTACTGCAGCGGCCGCAGGAACGGGTTGACGCAGGCGGCCAGTTGGGTGGTCAGCAGGTACCGGTGGTGGCGGTGGCGCAGGTGCGCCCGCTCGTGCGCGAGCAGCGCCTCCCGCTCGTCCTCGGGCAGCCCGGCCAGCATCCCGGTGGAGACCACCACCCGCCCCGGCGAACCGGGCAGCGCGTACGCGTACGGGCTGCGGTCCGGCAGCACCGCGAGATCGCCGGCCGACTCCGGCCCCGCCGGCAGCCCGGTCAGCGCCCGCCTGGCCCGGGAGCGCACCCGCAGGTGCCGGCCGACCGTCCGGGCACAGGCCGCGGCCACCAGGACCAGCAGCCACATCGCGGCCGTCCCGAACGTCTCGTGGTACGGCAGCGCGGCCCGCACCTCCGGGTCGGACCAGCTGTCCGGCAGCGGGTTGCCGGGGATCTGCGCGGTGCCCACCACGCCGATCAGGCCGAGGCAGAGCACACTGCACACCGCCATCACCGCGCTGATCACGGTCATCAGCCGGGCCGCACCGCGCGGGTGCAGGTGCTGCTCGGTGAGACGCGCGATCGGTACCGCGGTCAGCGGCAGGATGAGCGGGAGGAAGACGAAGAAGCCCACGGGTCAGCTCTCACGGTCGGCCGCTGCCGGATCGACGGACGCGGCGTCCAGCAGCGCCCGCAGCAGGTCCTCGTCGTGCGGGAGCAGCGCGCTCACGAAGCTGGCCAGGACGGCGTCCCGGTCCGCTTCTCCGTCGAGCATCCGGCGCATCCGCAGGGCCGCCAGCCCGGCCGCGTCGGAGGAGGCCTGCCACAGGTAGGAGCGGCCCGAACGGGACCGCGAGACGGCGCTCTTGGCGTGCAGCCGGGACAGGATGGTCATCACGGTGGTGTACGCCAGGTCGCCCTCCAGGCGTTCCTGGACCCACCCCGCGGTGGCCGGTCCGGGCGCCCGCTGGAGCACCGCGAGTACCTGTGCCTCCAACTCGCCCTGGCCGCGCCTTCGGACGGGCGCTTCCGCGGCCGCCGGAGCGTGCCTCTCGTCTGCCATGACGGCCCACTCCCTCCGGATGCCGCGCCCCGGAGCCGGCGGGGCACCCGCTCATCCTAACGAGCGCGGGCCCGGCGCGAACCGGTTCGCGCCGGGCTTCCCGCGCGCGACGCGTCGCCCGAACGGCCCCGGCCCGGTTGCCCGGCGCCCCGGCCCGGCGGACGGTCGAAGTCCGTACGGTCCGCCCGTAGGCCTGTTCGGCCCCTGGAGGAGTCCATGAGCAGCCCGTCGCCCGACCCCGCGCAGCCGGAGCAGCCCCCGCGCACCGGCCCCGAGCAGCCCGGGCAGCCCCGGCGCACCGACCCCGAGCAGCCCGGGCAGACCTGGCGCACCACCTCCGGCACGCGGCAGCCGACGCCGGGCAACGAGTTCCGCGACTGGGCGCCCGGCCTGGTGATGTTCGCCGGTGTGCTGATGCTGATCAACGGCATCATGGAGGCCCTCCGGGGCATCATGGCGGTCTCCAACGACGACCTCTTCGTCCACACCCCCCGCTACGTCTTCCGGTTCGACCTCACCGGCTGGGGCTGGGTCCACATCGTCGTCGGCGTGCTGGTCGCGGTGACCGGCGCGTTCCTGCTCAAGGGCGCCGCCTGGGCCCGCTACGCCGGTATCCTCTTCACCTCGCTGAGTGCCCTCGACAGCTTCCTGGTCCTGCCGTACTTCCCGCTCTGGTCACTCGTGGTGATCGCACTGGACGTCTTCATCATCTGCGCGCTCTGCGTCTACCGCCCCCAGGAGGGCGCCACGCTCTGACGACCCGGTGGTCCGCGCGCCCGGACCCGTCTCAGGTCCGGGCCCGCTGGGTGACCGCGATGCAGACCAGCACCACCACCGCCGTGACGGGTGCGGCCGCCGGCAGGTCCTCGCCCAGCAGCAGCACCGACCAGAGCAGCGTCAACAGCGGCTGCGCGAGCTGCAGTTGGCTCGCCCGCGGCACCCCGATCTCCGCCATCCCCCGGTACCAGAGCACGAACCCGCCGAACTGCGACACCGCCGCCGTGTACGCCAGCCCGGTCAGCGCCCTCGCCCCGAGGTGGACGGGCTCGGCGGGCAGTGCGAGAGCCGTGGTCAGCAGCGTCAGCGGCAGCGCGGCCACCACCGCCCAGGCGATCACCCGGGCGCCCGGCAGGTCCCGGGAGAGCCGCCCGCCCTCCGCGTACCCGGCCGCGCACACCAGCAGCCCCGCGAACAGGTAGAGGTCGGCGGCGGTCGGCCGGCCGTGGCTCTGCAGCAGGGTGAAGGTGAGCACCGCCGCCGCCCCGGCCAGCGCCGCCGCCCAGAACGCCCGGGACGGCCGGCGCCCGGTGCGCAGCGCCGCGCACACCGCGGTGGCCAGCGGCAGCACACCGATGACCACCGCCGAGTGGGCCGTGGAGGAGGTCCGCAGGGCGAGCGTGGTCAGCAGCGGGAAACCCAGCACGCAGCCCCCCGACACCACCAGCAGCGCGGGCCAGTACCGCCGGGGCGGCAGCGGGGCGCGGACGGCGGCCAGGTAGAGCGCGGCGAGCAGGCCGGCCACGACGCCGCGCAGCCCGGTCGCGGTCCACGGCCCGAAGCCGGTCAGGGCCCACGCGGTGGCGGGGAAGCTGAGGGAGAAGGAGGCCACGCCGAGGGCGGCCAGGGCGGTGCCGGAGGCGGGGCTTCGCGGTGCTACCGCCGACGGGCGGGTAGCGCTATCTTGTGCCGTCATGAACGAGCGTAGCAGTGTGACCGAACTCGCCGACAGGCTGCGGAGGGAGGTCGAGCGCTACCCGGAGGGGCGAAAGCTGCCGTCCAGCCGGGTGCTGGTGGAGCGCCACCAGGTCAGCCCAGTGACGGTCTCCCGGGCCATCGCGGTCCTCGCGGCCGAGGGCCTGGTGGTCTCCCGGCCGGGCGCCGGGGTGTTCCGGGCAGCGGCCTTCGCCGGGCGACCGGCCGGCACCACCGCGCCCGCCGCCCGTCCCGGCGACCTCTCCTGGCAGGAGGTCGCGCTCAGCGCCGACTCCGACCCCCGCGACCTGCTGGCCGCCCCGGTGTTCGCCACCCTCCGCGTGCCCCCGCCCGACGTCATCGACCTCAACAGCGGCTACCCGCACGCCTCGCTGCTGCCCGAACGCCTGCTGGCCACCGCCCTCGCCCGGGCCGGACGGCGCCCGGGCGCCTGGGACCGGCCGCCCACCGACGGCCTCACCGAGCTGCGCGGCTGGTTCGCCCGCGACATCGGCGGCACCGGCGGGCCGATCGGCGCCGGGGACGTCCTGATCACCTCCGGCGGCCAGGGCGGGCTCACCGTGGCCATGCGCTCGCTCGCCGCGCCCGGCGCGCCCGTCCTGGTGGAGTCGCCGACCTACTCGGGCATCCTGGCGGTCGTCCGCGCGGCCGGGCTGCGGCCCGTCCCCGTCCCGGTCGACGCCGACGGCGTGCGCACCGACCTGCTGGCCGACGCCTTCGAGGCCACCCGGGCGCGGGTCTTCGTCTGCCAGCCGCTGTTCCAGAACCCGACCGGCGCGGTGCTCTCACCCACCCGGCGCTCCGAGGTGCTGCGGATCGCCCGGGCGGCCGGCGCGTTCGTCGTCGAGGACGACTTCGCCCGCCTGCTCGTCCACGCGGACGCCCCCGCGCTGCCGCGACCGCTCGCCGCCGACGACCAGGACGGGGTCGTGGTGCACCTGCGGTCGCTGACCAAGGCCGCCTCGCCCAACCTGCGGGTCGGCGCACTCACCGCGCGCGGCCCGGCCCTGGCCCGGCTGCGGGCCACCCAGGTGGTGGACAGCTTCTTCGTGCCCCGGCCGCTCCAGGAGGCGACGTTGGAACTGGTCGCCGACCCCGGCTGGGCCCGCCACCTGCGCGCCCTCGGGGCGGAACTGCGGACCCGCCGCACCGCCACCGTCGCCGCCCTGCACCGCGAACTGCCCGGTCTGCTCGGCACCTACCGGCCCGGCGGCTACCACCTGTGGCTGCGGCTCCCGGACGGCGTCGACGACGGTGCCCTCACCGCCGCCGCCCTGCGCGCCGGCGTCCAGGTCACCCCCGGCCGCCCGTACCACGCCGCCGAACCCCCGGCCCCGCACCTGCGCCTCAGCTACGCGGCCGCCGAGAGCTCCGCGCACACCGCCGAGGGGATCCACCGCCTCCGCCGGGCCTACGAGGACCTGCCGGCCTGACCTCCGGCCCGCGCGGAGCGGGCCGACCGCGACGGATCGTGCCGAGACCGGACGCCCTGACCCCCGGCCCGCGCGGAGCGGGGCTCAGCGCCCGTAGCCCGCCATCCGCTCCAGCCGGGCGATGCGCTCCGCCATCGGCGGGTGGGTGGAGAAGAGCCGGGCGCCGGCCTCGCCGGGGCGGAAGGGGCTGGCGATCATCATGTGGCTGGCGGTCTGGATCTGCGGCTCCGGCGGGAGGGGCAGCCGGCGGGTGCCGGCGTCGAGCTTGCGCAGGGCGCCGGCCAGGGCGAGCGGGTCTCCGGTGATCCGGGCGCCGTCGGCGTCGGCCTGGTACTCGCGGGAGCGGCTGACGGCCAGCTGGATGAGCCCGGCCGCCAGCGGGCCGAGGATCATGATGGCGAGCATGCCGAAGAGGCCGGGCCCGTCGTCGTCGTCGCTGCGGCCGAAGGGGATCAGCCAGGCGAAGTTCACCAGGAACATCACCACCGAGGCGAGCGCCCCGGCGACCGAGGAGATCAGGATGTCCCGGTTGTAGACGTGGCTCAGCTCGTGCCCGAGCACGCCCCGCAGCTCGCGTTCGTCCAGCAGTTGCAGGATGCCGTCGGTGCAGCAGACGGCCGCGTTGCGCGGGTTGCGGCCGGTGGCGAAGGCGTTCGGCGCGGGGGTCGGGGAGATGTAGAGGCGCGGCATCGGCTGGCGGGCCGCGGTGGAGAGCTCGCGGACGATCCGGTAGAGCCGCGGCGCCTCGATCTCGCTGACCGGCCGGGCCCGCATGGCCCGCAGCGCGAGCTTGTCGCTGTTCCAGTAGGCGTAGGCGTTGGTGCCGAGGGCGACCAGCAGGGCGATCACCAAGCCGGTTCGGCCGAAGAATCCGCCGATCACCAAGATGAGCGCCGAGAGGCCGCCGAGCAGGACGGCGGTCCTCAGTCCGTTGTGCCGGCGGTGCACGTCAGGCCCTCCAATGGTGCGGTGGGGAAGCCCTTTCTGCCTCGTCCCTCTTGCCCGGTCAACGGGTGGGGGCCTGGGCCTTGTTCCCTTGTGACCGGCGTGACACCGCCGCGGCACCCCGCCGGGCCGGACCGCGGCGGCCGGCCGGGCGGGTGCGCGCTCAGAACAGGCTTCCGCCGGCGACCTGGAGGACCAGCTGCGGAGCGAAGGAGAGGACCACGGCCACCGAGGCGGTGAGCCCCAGCGTGGCGGTCAGGGTGGCCGGCAGCCGGCCTTCGGCCCCGGCCTCGCCGACGGGTGCGGCGCCCGGTTCGGCGCCTTCCTCGGCACCCGGCGCCGGGGCGAACAGCCGGGTCGTCCAGAGCAGGTAGTAGTACAGCGCGACGACCACGTTGGCGGCCATCACGACGGCCAGCCAGCCCAGCCCGGCGTCGACGGCCGCGCGGAACACCACGACCTTGCCGAACAGGCCGATCACGCCCGGCGGCAGCCCGGCCAGGCAGAGCAGGAAGAAGGCGAGCGCGAGGGCCGTCCAGCGGCGCCGGGCGAACAGGCCGCGGAAGTCGTCCACGCTGGTCCCGGCCCGGCGGCCGACCGCCGCGACCACGCCGAACGCGCCGAGGTTCACCACGCCGTAGATCAGCGCGTACGCGGCGGTGGCGCCGAGCGGGTCGACCCCGGTGGGCGCGTAGCCGGCGGCGGCGAGCGGCACCAGCAGGTAGCCGGCCTGGCCGACGGACGACCAGGCGAGCAGCCGCACCGCGCTGTGGCGGGTGTCGAAGCGCTGGCGCAGCGCGCCGACGTTGCCCACCGTCATGGTGACGGCGGCCAGCACGGCGAGCACCAGGCCCCAGGTGTGCGCGTACGGGCGGAAGGCGATGGTGGTGGCGAGCGCGAGGCCGGACAGGCCGGCCGCCTTGCCGACCACCGAGAGGTAGCCGGCCACCGGCAGCGGGGCGCCGATGTAGGTGTCGGGCACCCAGAAGTGGAACGGGACGGCGGCGACCTTGAAGGCGAAGCCGACCAGGGTCAGCACGGCGCCCGCCTCGGCCAGCGGCTTGAGCTGCCCGGGGGCGTGTTCCAGCCCCTGGGCGACGGCCCCGAGGTGCAGGCTGCCGCTGGCCGCGTAGACGAAGCCGACGCCGAGCAGCATCACGGCGGTGGCGGTGACGGAGGAGACGAAGAACTTGAGCGCGGCCTCGGCGCCCCGGCCGTCCCGGCGCAGCGCGACCAGGGCGAAGGCGGGCAGCGAGGCGACCTCCAGCGCGATCACCATGGTGGCGAGGTCGCGGGAGGCGGGCAGCAGCGCGGCGCCGGTGGCGCTGGAGAGCAGCAGGAACCAGTACTCGCCGCCGGGCAGCTTCTCCTCCTCGACGGTGTGCGCGGAGAGCAGCGCGGCGATCAGCGCACCGCCGAGGGCGAGCAGCTGGAACACCAGGGCGAAGTGGTCGGCGACGTACGAGCAGCCCGCGTTGTCGGACCCCCCTGCTACGTTCTGCACACAGAAGGTCGCCCGGGGTGATCCCCCGGTGAGGGGGAGGAGTGCGATGAGGGCGAGGGCGAGTCCGGCCGCGGCGAGGCGGCCGAGCCACTTCCGGTGCCGCTCGGGCAGGAACAGGTCGGTGAGCAGGACGGCGAGGGCGGCCACAGCGGCGATCAGCGGGGGCGCGATCGCCACCCAGTCCACGGACTGGATCAGGCTGCCCGGGTTGGCTACGGCGAGGGAGGTCACAGTGTGCTGCCCCGTGGAGTGAGGTCCGAGTGCGGCGATCTGGGCTCCGAGCACGGTCAGCCACCCCCGAGGAGGTGCTTGACGGCGGGGTCGGAGAGGCCGAGCAGGAGCGCGGGCCAGAGGCCGGCGAGCAGGGTGAGGGCGGCCAGCGGCGTCCAGCTGACGGCCTCGTACGGGCGCAGGTCGGCGACCTGGTCCACCGGGGCGGGCTGCTTGGGGTCGCCCATGCAGACGCGCTTGACCACGATCAGCAGGTAGGCGGCGGTGAGGAGGGTGCCGAGACCGGCCAGGACCATGTAGGTGACGAACGCGGGGCGCGACAGGCCGTCGGCCGGGTCGAAGGCGCCGAACATGGCGAGCAGCTCGCCCCAGAAGCCGGCCAGGCCGGGCAGGCCGAGGCTGGCGACGGCGGCGAAGGCGAGCAGCGCGCCGATCCGCGGGGCGCGGCCGTACAGGGCGGCGCCGGTGGCGCCGGAGAGGGTGTCGAGGTCCGCCGTGCCGTAGCGGTCCTTGAGGGCGCCGACGAGGAAGAACAGCAGACCGGTGATCAGACCGTGGGCGATGTTGGCGAACAGCGCGCCGTTGACGCCCACCGGAGTGAGGGAGGCGATGCCCAGCAGCACGAAGCCCATGTGGCCGACGGAGGAGTACGCGATCAGGCGCTTGAGGTCGCCCTTGGCGCCGGGGCGGGCCAGCGCCAGACAGGCCAGCGATCCGTAGACGATGCCGACGGCGGCGAACGCGCCCAGGTAGGGGGCGAGCGTCGCGGTGCCGTCGGGCACGACCGGGAGGAGGACGCGGACCAGACCGTACGTGCCCATCTTCAGCAGCACGCCGGCGAGCAGCACCGAGCCGACCGTCGGAGCGGCGGTGTGCGCGTCCGGGAGCCAGCTGTGCAGCGGCCAGGCGGGGGCCTTGACCGCGAGCCCGACCATGATCGCCAGGGCGGCGATCACCTGGGTGGTGTGGCTCAGGCCGTTGCCGTGCGCGGCGGCCAGGGCCTGCATGTCGAAGGTCCCGGCCTTGCTGCCGATCAGCAGGAAGCCGAGCAGCATCACGGCCGAGCCGAGCAGCGTGTACAGGATGAACCGGTTGGCGGCCGGGGCCTTCGCGCCGCTCCCCCAGCGGGCGATCAGGAAGTACATCGGGATCAGCACGATCTCGAAGGCCAGGAAGAAGAGCAGGAGGTCCAGCACCGCGAAGGTGGCGAGCATGCCGACCTCGAGGAGGAGGAACAGCCCGACGAAGGCCTTCGCCGACGGCACGCCCTCCCCGCCCGGCAGCCGCTTCTCCGAGTACAGCGCGCAGAGGAAGGTGAGCAGTGCGGTCAGCACGATCAGCGGCAGCGAGATGCCGTCCACGCCGAGGTGGAGGCGCACGTCGAGGGCCGGGATCCAGGACACGTCGGTGGTGGCCTGCATCCGGGCGGGCTCGTCGTGGTCGAAACCGGCCGCCAGGGCGACGGTGAGCAGCAGCACCGCGCCGGTGACGACGGTGTTCAGCCGCAGCGCCCGCCGGTCGGCGGCGGCCGGCTCCCGGCCGAACACCGGCGCCAGGGTGAGCGCGGCGCCGAGCAGCGGCAGCACCAGGAGGGCGATGAGGACTGCGTTCATCGGGGGCTCCTACGGGCGGCGGTCGGAATCGGGGGAACCGGAGAGAGGGGGTACGGCATCCGCTACACCGCCACCAGGACGGCCAGCAGGACGACGCCGGCGAGCAGCGCGCTGAGGTAGGTCTGCGCGTTGCCGGTCTGCGCGAGCCGGACGGCCCGGCCGAGCAGGTTGGCGCCGACCCCGCTGCCGCGCACGTAGGTCTCGACGACCTCGCGGTCCAGGAAGCGGACCAGCCGGGCGGCGGCGGTCACCGGGCGGACGAACAGCGCGTGGTACAGCCGGTCGACGCCGAAGCCGTGCCGGGCCGGGCCGAACAGCGGGCCGAGCAGCGTGCGCCCGGGGTCGGCGACGATCACCTCGGCGGCCGGGGCACCGGCCTGCTCAGGCACCCGGCCGGCGTCGGCCGGAGCCGGGCGGCCGGTGGCGAGTCGCGCGGTCGCCGAGCGCCAGGCGCCGTACGCCGCGAGCACGCCGACCACGGCGAGCCCGGTGCCGATGACGGCGGTGACGGCCGAGGGGCGCAGCGAGCCGCCGTCCAGCAGCGCGGGCAGCCAGTCCGAGCGCAGCCCGGCGACGCCGAAGCCCATGGTCGGGATCGCCAGCACCCAGAGCGGCCAGCGCATCGCGGGCGGCTCGGCGGTGGCCGGGTCGGCCTCGTCGAGCTCGGGCGAGTACGGCGCGTCCGCCTCGTGCCCGGCCGCGGGCGCCGCGGCCTGCGACGCCGCGGCCTGCGACGCTGCGGCAGCTTGCGTTCCGGTCTGCGACGCCGCAGCCGCCTGCGCCCCTTCAGCCTGCGGGCTGTGGAAGCTGACCAGGAAGAGCCGGGTCGCGTACGCGGCGGTGAGCAGCGCGGTGAGTCCGGCGGAGATCAGCACGATCCACCCGGCGGCCTCCGGCACGGCCGAGGCCGGGCCGAGCCCGTTGGTGAGCGCCTCGCCGTTGGCGGCGTGCTCGGCGGCGGTCAGCACCGCCTCCTTGCTGAAGAAGCCGGAGAACGGCGGCAGTCCGACCAGGGCGACGAGCGCGATGCCCATCGTCCAGTAAGCGTCCGGGACGCGCTTGCGCAGCCCGGGGATCCGGGACATCGCGGAGATCGAGTTGGTGTGCGCGGCGTGGATCACCACGCCGGCGGCCAGGAACAGCAGCGCCTTGAAGGCGCCGTGGCTGACCAGGTGGAAGACGGAGGCCTCGCGGTCGCCGGTGGCGAGCGCCCCGGCCATGTAGCCGAGCTGGCCGACGGTGGAGTAGGCGAGCACCCGTTTGAGGTCGTCCTGGGCGAGCGCGCAGAGCGCCGAGCCGATCATCGTCACGGCGGCCATCACGGCCAGCACGACCAGCGCCGCACCCGACAGCAGGAACACCGGCAGCAGCCGGGCGACCAGGTAGATGCCGGCCGCGACCATGGTGGCGGCGTGGATCAGCGCGGAGACCGGCGTCGGGCCGGCCATGGCGTCCGGGAGCCAGGTGTGCAGCGGGAACTGCGCGCTCTTGCCGGCCACCCCGGCGAGCAGCAGCAGGGCGATCAGCGTCGGGTGGCCGAGCCGCCCGTCGGTCGCGGCGGCCAGCACGTCGGGGATCCGGAAGCTGCCGGCGTCCGCGCCGAGCAGGAAGATCCCGAACAGGAACGGCACGTCGCCGAGCTTGGTGACCAGGAAGGCCTTGAGCGAGGCCGAGCGGGCGTCCTCGGTCTCCCAGTGGTGGCCGATCAGGAAGTACGAGCAGATGCCCATGACCTCCCAGCCGACCAGCAGCACGATCAGGTCGCCCGAGTAGACCACCAGGAACATCGCCGCGGTGAACAACGAGACCAGCGCGGCGTACGACGGGTAGCGCGGGTCCTTCCTGAGGTAGGCGGTCGAGTAGACCTGCACACAGGTGGCGACCAGGCCGACCAGCACGGAGATCAGCGAGCTGAAGCCGTCCAGGTGGAGGGCGAGCGCGATGTCCGGGCCGCCGGTCGGGGTGAGCCGGGTGGCGGCGTCCAGCGCCTGACCGGTGCCGAGCTGGAGGGCGACGACCAGGGCGAGCACGGCCGAGACGGCGACCGGCACGATGGCCAGCGGCCGGGCCAGGCCGGGCGCCTTCTTTCCGACGGCCAGGGTCGCGGCGGCCCCGAGGGCGGGCAGCGCGGGGACGAGGGCGGGCAGGGCGAGGTTCATGCGGCGGCCTGGCCCTTCAGCGCCTCGGCTCCGGCCGGCGTCTCCTCGGCGAGCGGCTCCGCCGGATCGCCGAGCGCGGTGGCCCGGTCGATGTCCGCGGTGCCCCGGGCCCGGAACAGCAGCAGGACGATGGCGAGCCCCAGCCCGATCTCGGCGGCGGCGACGGTGATGGTGAACAGGGTGAGCGCCTGGCCGGCGTGCAGCGAGTCGCGCAGCCAGGTGTCGAAGGCGACCAGGTTGAGGTTGACGGCGTTGAGCATCAGCTCGACGGACATCAGGACCAGGACGGCGTTGCGCCGGGCGAGCACGCCGTACACGCCGACGCTGAACAGCAGCGCGGCGAGGACGACGGGGTAGGCGAGGTGCATCAGCTCTCCTCCGACGCGGACGGCGCAGCGGGCGCGGCCTCTACGGCCTCTGCGGCCGCCGGGCTCTCCGGCGGCGCCGGCCGGGGCACGGTCGCGGCGACGGTCCCGTTCGAGCCCACCGGCCGGCCGGCGCGCAGCCGGCCCGCCCGGGGCGGCGGCACCCGCCGCTTCGACCCGCGCGACAGCACGATCGCGCCGACCAGCGCCGCCAGCAGCAGCACGGAGAGGGCTTCGAAGGGCAGCACCCAGTGGCGGAACAGGCTCGCCCCGGTGACGGCGGCCGAGCCGCCCCCCGCGCCGAGGTCGATCCAGGAGGTCCGGAAGGCGTCGACGACCAGCGTCACCAGCGTCCCGGCCGAGGCGAGCGCCACGGCTAGGGCCACCCAGCGGTTCTTGGAGTCGGCGTCCGGCGAGCGCCCGATCGGCGCCTTGGTGAGCATCAGTCCGAACAGCACCAGGACGATCACCGAGCCGAGGTAGATCAGCACCTGCACCCAGGCGATGAACTCGGCGGTGAGCAGCAGGAACTCCACCGCCAGCCCGCCCAGCGCGACCACCAGCCAGAGCGCGGCGTGCACCAGTTGCTTGGTGCTGACGGCGATCACGGCCGAGCCGAGCACGGCGATGCCGACCAACAGGAAGACGATCTCCACCCCGGTCGGGGACAGGAACGAACGGGCGGCCGGCTCCAGCGAGCCGGTCGCCGCGAGCAGGGTGGCGGCGCTCACCGGGCCTCCCCCTCATCCGAGGCCGCCGAGGCGGCTGCGGCGGCCGCGGCGGCCGCCAGCTTGTCCGCCGCCTTGCGCGCGGTGGTGATCTCCTTGGGATCCTCGGCCGCCGGGTCCAGCGCCGGCGGCGCCGGGACGGTCCACATCCACTCGCGGAGCTTGTCCCGCTCGTGGGTCAGCTCCAGGATGTCGGTCTCGGCGTACTCGAACTCGGGCGACCAGAACAGCGCGTCGAAGGGGCACACCTCGATGCAGATCCCGCAGTACATGCAGAGCGAGAAGTCGATGGCGAACCGGTCCAGCACGTTGCGGGTGCGGGCCCGCGCGTTCGGCTCGGCGGCCGGCAGCGTCTCCTTGTGCGAGTCGATGTAGATGCACCAGTCCGGGCACTCGCGCGCGCAGAGCATGCACACCGTGCAGTTCTCCTCCAGCAGCGCGATGACGCCGCGCGAACGCGGCGGCAGCACCGGCTGCACGTCGGGGTACTGCGCGGTGACGGTCTTCTTCGTCATCGTCCGCAGGGTCACGGCCAGGCCCTTGGCCAGGCCGGCACCGGGAAAACTCATGAGATCGCCACCTTGATGACGCCGGTCAGGGCCAGCTGGACGAGGGCGAGCGGGATCAGCACGGTCCACGCGAAGCGCATCAGCTGGTCCTCGCGCAGACGCGGGTAGGTGACCCGCAGCCAGATGACCACGAAGGCCAGCGCGAAGGTCTTCAGGATCATCCAGAGCCAGCCGAGCTGGTCCGCCAGCGGGCCGTGCCAGCCGCCCAGGAAGAGCACCGCGGTCAGCGCCGACACCACCAGGATGCCCACGTACTCGGACAGCAGGAACAGCGCGAAGCGCAGGCCCGTGTACTCGGTGTACGCGCCGAAGATGATCTCCGAGTCGGCGACCGGCATGTCGAACGGCGGGCGCTGGAGCTCGGCCAGACCGGCCGTGAAGAACACGAACGCGCCGATGAGCTGCCAGGGCAGCCAGTACCACTCCCAGGCGTCCACGATCCCGGGCAGCGAGAGCGTGCCGGCGGCCATCGCCACCGAGGCCGCCGCCAGCACCATCGGCAGCTCGTACGACATCAGCTGCGCGGCCGTGCGCAGGCCGCCGAGCAGCGAGAACTTGTTCGCCGAGGCCCAGCCGGCCATCAGCTTGCCGATCACGCCGACGCCCATCACGGCCAGCACGAAGAACAGGCCGGCGTCGATCGCCTGGCCGACGAAGCCGTTCGGGCCGACCGGGATCGCCAGCAGCACGAAGAGGTACGGCAGCAGCGAGACGGCGGGCGCCAGCTGGAAGATCCGGCGGTCCGCCCCGGCCGGGACGATGTCCTCCTTCTGCGCGAACTTCACGCCGTCCGCGACGAGCTGTGCCCAGCCGTGGAAGCCGCCCGCGTACATCGGGCCGAGCCGGCCCTGCATGTGTGCCATGACCTTGTGCTCGGTCTGGCCGATGACCAGCGGGAAGGTGAGGAAGACGACCAGGGTGGCGACGCAGCGCAGCACCGTGTCGAGCAGGTTCACGCGCCGTCTCCGTCCTGGCCGGCCGGTCCGGCCGACGTCTCGTCCCGCTCACCCTCAGGCGCGGCGGGCTTCGCCGGCTCGGCGGGCGGCTGTTCCTCGGCAGACTCCTGCGCGGGCTTGTCCACAGGCTTCGCGGGCTCGGCCGGTGCCGGTGCCGCCTCGGCGGGCTTCGCGGGCTCGTCGTGCGCGGGCACCGGGTTGTGCCAGGGCGCGTCCGAGGACCGGGTCCGCGGCGACGCCGAGCCCTCGGCCTTCGGTTCGGCAGGCGCGGCGGCCTCGGCGGCCTCGGCCGGCGCCGGCTCCGCAGCCTGGCTGACCGATCCGTCGGACACCGACCTGACCCGGCGCGGCCGGTCCGCCCGCACCACGGGCGCCGCCTCACCAGCGGCCGGAGCAACGGCCTCACCAGCAGTCGGAGCAACAGCCGGAGCAGCGTCCGGAGCACCGGCACCAGCAGCCTCGGCCCCCGCCTGACTCGCCGACCCCTCCGCCACCGTCCTGGTCCGCCGCGGCCGGTCCGCCCGCACCGCCGCACCCTCGGCACCGGCGGCAGCACCGGCCCCAGCGGCAGCAGCACCGGCAGCCCGGGGCGTCCGCCCGGCCGCGCCCGCCGCCCGCGCACCGCGCGCGGGCCGCTCGGCGACCGGCGGCAGGGTGCCCTTCAGCGGCCCCCACTCGTTCGGGTCCGGCACGCCGGCCGGCTGCATCTTGCGCCGGGCGGGCCCGTCGCCGTGGTCCGACTCGCCCGGCTCCTTGGCGCCCGGCCAGGCCTTGGCGACCCGGGCCGCGAGCACGAACTCCTTGCGCAGCGGGTACCCCTCGAAGCCGTCCGGCAGCAGCAGGGTGGCGAGGTAGGGGTGTCCGGGGAAGTCGATGCCGAACATCTCGTGGGTCTCGCGCTCGTGCCAGGCGGCGCCCGCGTAGACCGGGACGGCGGTCGGCAGCGCGGCCTTGTCCCGCGGCACCCGGGTGCGCAGCGCCAGGTGGCGCACGCCCGGGGCGTCGGCGGAGGCGAGGTGGGCGACCACGGAGAAGCCCTCGGCCAGTTCGTCGACGGCGCTCAGCCAGTCGAAGTAGCCCAGGCCGAGCGTGTCGCGGGCACTGGTGAGCGCCTCGATCCAGTGCTCGGCGGGGACGTCGACGGTGACCAGCCCGTAAGCCTCGGCGCCGGTCGCCCACTCCCCGACCGACGCCGCGTACTGCTCGGCGGAAGTCATGAGACCCCTCCCTCGGTCGAAGGTCCCGCCACCAGCGGGCGGCGCAGCGCCGCCGCGGGCGCGGTGTAGCGGTCGGGCAGCGATTCGGCGGCGATCTTCTCCTGGAGCTTGAGGATGCCCTGGAGCAGCGCCTCGGGCCGGGGCGGGCAGCCGGGCACGTAGACGTCGACCGGGATGATCTGGTCCACGCCCTTGGTCACCGAGTAGGAGTCCCAGTACGGGCCGCCGGAGTTGGAGCAGGCGCCGAAGGAGATGACGTACTTCGGCTCGGGCATCTGCTCGTAGAGGCGCTTGACGGCGGGCGCCATCTTGTCGGTCACCGTCCCCGAGACGATCATCAGGTCGGCCTGACGGGGTCCGGGCGCGAACGGAATGACACCCATCCGGATGAAGTCGTGTTTGGCCATGGACGCGGCGATGAACTCGATCGCGCAGCAGGCCAGGCCGAAGTTGAAGCACCAGAGGCTGTAGCGGCGGCCCCAGTTGAGCACGACCTTGACCGGGTCGGGCGCGAGCCGGGCCAGCGGGCCGATGCCACGGCGCTCGACGGCGCCGGGGCGCGACGGGTCCGGGAGGCCGAGCGGGACCGGCCCGCCCTGGGCGCCGTGCGAGTGGGTGTGCGTCACGTCCATTCCAGAACGCCCTTCTTCCAGGCGTAGAGCAGGCCGACCGCGAGGAAGCCGATGAAGAGGAACATCTCGATCAGCGTTCCGGCGCCGTACCCGGCGGTGGCGAAGACCGTCGCCCACGGGAACAGGTAGATCGCGTCGACCGCGAAGATCACGTACAGGAAGGCGTACACGTAGTAGCGGATCTGGGTGTGCGCCCAGTCCTCGCCCACCGGGTCCACCCCGCACTCGTAGGCGAGGAGTTTCTCGGGCGAGTGGACCACCGGCCGCAGCAGCCGGTTGGCCGTGAACGCCACGGCGACGAAGAGCACCCCGACGACGGCCAGCAGGCCCATCGCGGCGTACGCGTCGAAGTAGCCGCCGCCGACCGCCGGGTCGGCCGCGACGGCAGCCGCATGCTGCCCCTCCATGCCTTCGCCCTCCACCTCGGCCGTGAACAACCCCTCAAGGCAGTTCTACGACGTTTCCTCGCACGGTCATAACCATGGCCAATGCGTGAGTCTAAGGGGACGGCTCCGCTCCGCCCGAACCCTGCCCGCTCCGCAAGACGTCCGGTGGACACTCCCGCGAGCACCGGGCAGTGGCCCGACGACCCCGGCGGGGGTAGGGATAACCCCCGTCCCGGAAGATGTATCACCCCCATGGCATCTCCCGCCCCGCGTTCGGGAAGCTTGCTTCACCAGCTCGACCAAGAGGGACGGTAGATCCAGATGAAGCCGCTGCACCGCCGCACCGTGGACGCCATCAAGGAGCAGGACGCTCGGATGGTCCGCTCGCCGCTGTACGGCGCGCAGATGTGGCGGCAGGTCGGCCAGCTGCTGCTCAACCTGCCGCTCGGCGTCGCCGGCTTCTCGCTCACCGCGATCACGCTCTCGGCCGGCCTGGGGATGTCGATCACCGTGGTCGGCCTGCCGCTGCTGGCCGGTGGGCTGGCCGTCTCCCGCGCCCTGGGCGGGCTGGGCCGCCGGCGGGCCCGGGCGGCGTACGGCTCCGAGATCCACGAGCCGGAGCCGGTGCAGCGGCGCCGGCCGGGGGTGGTGGGCTTCACCATCGCCCACCTGACCGACCTGCTGAACTGGCGCTCGGCGCTCTACAACGTGCTGATGCTGCCCTGGGGCATCCTGAGCTTCACGGTGACCCTGGTCGCGGTCACCGTGATGTGGCCGGTGCTGCCCTGGGTGATCCGGGCGCTGGCGGCGATCGACCGGATCCTGGTCGAGTCGCTGCTCTTCCCGGGCGCCCTGGCCGAGCGGGTGCGCGAGCTGGAGGACGACCGCGGCACGGTGGTCGACACCGCCGCCGCCGACCTGCGCCGGATCGAGCGCGACCTGCACGACGGCGCCCAGGCCCGCCTGGTCGCGCTGGCCATGGACCTGGGCATGGCCAAGGAGCGGCTGCGCGAGGTCGAGACCGAGGACGACGTGGCGGCCGCCACGAAGATGGTCGACAACGCGCACGGCGAGGTGAAGCTGGCCCTCCAGGAGCTGCGCGACCTGGCCCGGGGCATCCACCCGGCGGTGCTCACCGACCGCGGCCTGGACGCGGCCCTGTCCTCGGTCGCCGCCCGCTGCACCGTCCCCGGCGGGGTCAAGGTGAACGTCGACCTGAAGGGGCCGGACGGCCGGGCCGAGCGCCCGGACTCGGCGGTCGAGGGCATCGCGTACTTCACCGTCAGCGAGCTGCTGACCAACGTCTCCAAGCACTCCGGCGCCCGCACCGCCTCGGTCGACGTCTGGCGCTCCGACAACCAGCTGATGGTGCTGGTCCAGGACGACGGCAAGGGCGGCGCCGCCCCCTACCCGGGCAGCGGCCTGGCCGGGCTGACCGAGCGGATCCGCGCGGTGGACGGGGTGCTCCTGGTGCAGAGCCCGGAGGGCGGCCCGAGCAGCATCACCGTCGAACTGCCCTGGCGCACCCGCACCGCCCGCCGCTGAACCGGGGCACGACACGGCGCCGGGACCTCGTCGAGGCGGTGACGAGGTCCCGGCGCCGTGCCGGTACGGCCGCCGGTCCGCGGAACCCTTGCGCGGGGCCGGGGCCGGAGCCGGGCCCTACGGGCTCTCCAGGGTGCCGAGGGTGACGGTGGCGGTCTGGCTGGTGCCGTCCCTGGTGTAGGCGACGGTGGCCTTGTCGCCCGGGGTGAGCGAGGCGAGCGCGGTGGTGAGCGCGTTCAGCGAGTCGACCGCGGCGTCCCCGATCTTGGTGATCACGTCGCCGGCCTGCATCCCCGCCGAGGCGGCCGGGCCGCCCGGGGTGACCGCCACGATGACGGCGCCGGCGGGCTTGAACTGCTGGTTGAAGCTGGTCCGGGCGGTGATGCCGAGTGCGGCCCGGCCGGAGTTGGTGACCTTGCCCTGCTTGATCAGCTGGTCGGTGATGCTGGTGATGGTGGACGCCGGGATGGCGAAGCCGATGCCGGGCGCGGCCGCGCCGCTGGCCTCGGGTTCCGTCGCCGCGAGCGTGTTGATGCCGATCACCTGGCTGTCCAGGTTGACCAGCGCGCCGCCGCTGTTGCCCGGGTTGATCGCGGCCGAGGTCTGCACCATGTTGCCGATGGTGGCGCCGGGCGAGCCGCCGCCCCTGGGTTCGGAGACGGTCCGTCCGGTGGCCGAGACGATGCCCTGGGTGACGCTGCTGGAGAGGCCGAGCGGGCTGCCCATGGCGAGGGTGATCTGGCCGAGCTGGACCTTGCCGGAGTCCCCGAAGGCGGCCGGCTTGAGGCCGCTCGGCGGGCTGCTCAGCTTGATCACCGCGAGGTCGGTGTCGGGGTAGCTGCCGACCAGGGTGGCGTCCAGCGACCTGGTGCTGTTGGCGAGGGTGACGGTGAAGGTGGTCGCGGTGCCCACCACGTGGGCGTTGGTGACGATGTCGCCCTTGTCGTCGTAGACGATCCCGGAGCCGAGGCTGTCGCCGGTGGTGATCTGCACCACCGAGGGCAGCACGTCGGCGATGACCCGCTGGTAGTCGTCCTGCAACTGGTTTCCGTCGGCCGACCGCGCGGGGGCCGACGAGGCCGGCCTGGCCGAGCCGGAGCCCGACGGCGATCCCGCGGCCTGCGAGGCGGACGAGGAGGAGCCGCTGCTGCACCCCGCCAGCGCCAGCGCGGTCAGTACGGCCACCACGCCGGGCACGAGCAGACGGCCGTGGACCGTCCTGGGTCCGGTCGGCCGGGGCCCGGCCGGCAGGGGGCGGGCGTGTTCCTTCTTTCGGCTCACCTTGGCTGCCTCCGATTCGTCACCACGCTGGGAGCATGGAAATCTTTGTCAGCATTTCACCGATTTGTCCGATTTGACGGCTCGACTCGCCCGGCACTCACCCCGGAAACCCGAACACCCTAGAATCGGCCCATGACTTGGTTGATCACCGGCGGTGCCGGATACATCGGCGGGCACGTCGTCCGCCAGCTGCTCGACGCCGGTGAGCGCGTCGCCGTCCTGGACGACCTCAGCACCGGCGACGCCTCCCGCCTGCCGGAGGGCGTCGCCCTGGTCGAGGGCTCCACCCTGGACCGGGCCGTCCTGGACGCCGCCATCCGCGAGCACGCGATCGAGGGCATCCTGCACTTCGCCGCCAAGAAGCAGGTCGGCGAGTCCGTCGAGCAGCCGTTCTTCTACTACCGGGAGAACATGATCGGCCTGCAGACCGTCCTGGAGGCCGCCGCCGAGGGCGGGGTCAAGCGCTTCCTCTTCTCCTCCTCGGCCGCCGTCTACGGCATGCCGGACGTCGACCTGGTCACCGAGTCGACCCCGTGCGCCCCGATGAGCCCGTACGGCGAGACCAAGCTGGCCGGCGAGTGGCTGGTCGCCGCGGCCGGGAAGGCCCACGGCATCTCCACCGTGGCGCTGCGCTACTTCAACGTGGCCGGCGCGGCCTCCCCCGAGCTGTCCGACACCGGGGTCTTCAACCTGATCCCGATGGTGTTCGAGCGGCTCACCGCCGGCGAGGCCCCGAGGGTCTTCGGCGACGACTACCCCACCCAGGACGGCAGCTGCGTCCGCGACTTCATCCACGTCTCCGACATCGCCTCGGCCCACGTCGCCGCCGCCAAGCGGCTGGCCGCCGACCCGGCCGGCGAGACCTCGCTGGTGCTCAACATCGGCCGCGGCGAGGGTGTCAGCGTCAAGGAGATGCTGGAGGTGATCGGCAAGGTCACCGGTTACGACACCACCCCCGAGGTGACCCCGCGCCGCGCCGGCGACCCCGCGCGGGTGGTGGCCTCGGCCGACCTGATCCGCCGCGAGCTGGGCTGGGGCGCCCGCCACGACGTGGCGGAGATGGTGGCCTCCGCGTGGGACGGCTGGTGCAGCCGCCACCCCGGGGCCCGCAAGGCCTGATCGGACGCGTCGCGCGGCGGCGGGGCGCCCGCCCCCCCGCCCCCCCCCCGCCGCCCCCCCGGGCCCCCCCGCCGGGGAAGGCGTGCAACGCGGACAACCACAGGTCCATGGATGCCAC